>JAJXTD010000014.1 GCA_021784035.1 Actinomycetes bacterium
GCCCGGCCCGTGGCAAACCGGTCAACCCGAGTGCCAACCGAAGGCGCGTTGCTGGCGCCTCCAGGCGTTCGCGCCACCGGCGCGAACGCGTCGGCGCACCCCTCCGCTGCGCGGCCCCGGCGGCGCTCCGCGCCGCCCACTCGGCCCCGGACGACCCCCAACGGGGGCCGGTCCGGGACCTCGGGCCGCTCCGCTTCGGGGCACTGCCCCGCGGAGTGACATCAGGACTCCCGAGTGCCAACCAGAGGCGCGTTGCCGGCGCTTCCGCGCGTTCGGGGCGGGCCTGGCAGGCTCGGGGGGTGGACCTCGAGGACGTCGCATGGCTGGACGGGCCCGACGGGCGGGCGGCGCTCGCGGCGGCTACGGCGTACGACGAGGACGCCCATGCCCGCGCCGCGGCCGGGGACCCGACGGCGGTCGACCCGCTCCGCGCGGCGACGGCGCTGCGCCGCGCCCGCGCGGACCTCACGCCGGCGCGGGCGGCGGCGGTGCTCACCCAGGTGCGGCTGCGCCGCCGCGCCCGGCCGCGGCTCGGCGACCTCACCGCCCGGCTGCTGCTCACCGAGGACGGGCTCGAGCAGGCGACGCGCCCCGTCGTCGCCGACCTGCGCGCCCGGCGGTACGCCGCCGCCGGTGCCGCGCACCTCGCCGACCTCGGCTGCGGCCTCGGCCTGGACTCGGCCGCCTTCGCTCGCGCGGGCCTGCGCGTGACGGCCGTCGAGCGCGACCCGGTCGTCGCGGCACTGGCCGCGCGCAACGTCGCCGAGCTCGGGCTGGCCCACCTCGTGACCGTCGTGGTGGGCGACGCCACCGACCCGAAGACGCTCGGCGCGGTGCTCGACGACGTCGACGCCGCGTACGTCGACCCCGCGCGGCGGGACCCGTCGATCCGGCACGAGGGCCGGGCCCGGCGCGTGGCGGACCCCGAGTCCTGGTCGCCCCCGTGGTCGTGGGTGGAGCGCCTCGCCGCGCGCGTCCCGCGGACCGCCGCGAAGGTGGCGCCGGGCGTGCCGCACGAGCTGACGCCCGAGGGCGGGTGCGCCACCTGGACATCGGTCGACGGCGCGCTCGTCGAGGCCGAGCTCGCGTGGCCCGCGCTGACCGAGCCCGGCGTACGGCGCGCCGCGGTCGTGGTCCGCTCGGACGCCGACGCGCCCACCGTCGAGCGCAGCGCGGTCGACCTCGCCGACGAGGACGCGCCTCCGGTCGGCGTCGTCGGCTCGTGGCTGCTCGAGCCGGACGACGCCGTGATCCGGGCCGGTCTCGTGGCGCAGGTGGCGCAGCGCGTCGATGGTCGGCTGCTCGACCCGCGCGTCGCCTACGTGACGACCGACCGCGACGTCGACGTCGCTCCGCTCGCAACCCGGTTCCGTGTCGCGACCGCGCTCCCCTACGGCTTGACGGCGCTGCGCGCGGCGCTCGTCGCGGCCAACGTGGGCCACGTCGTGGTGAAGAAGCGCGCGATCGGCGTCGATCCCGACGACGTACGCCGACGCCTCGCCCTGCCGCGAGCTCCCGGCTCCGCCGTCGTCCTGCTCACGCGGATCGGCGCGGACCCGTGGGCCTTCGTCTGCGCCGTGCAACCCGGTGCGTAGCTGTCGACCAACCCAGGGACGACGAGATGCGGGCCCTCCTACTGGAGGACCCGCCTACCCGAGGACCCGCCGCATCTCCGTGCCCTGCTGGGAACGGTCAGCCGACGTGGCCGAGCAGCTTGTCGATGATGAGAGCCCCGGCGGTGTCGATGTCGTACCCGTCTGGCGAGCTCGTTCTTGAGCAGCGGGTTTCTCCTAGATCGCGACGATGGTCCGGGCCAGCAGGAGATCCTGCTCGATCTGCCGGTGCCCGGACATGACCCTGACGAAGAGTCAGGCGGTGAGCGGCGCGGGGTCCGCGGGTCGGGCGACGCGGGTCCGGGGCGTGCTCGCGCACGCGACGACGAGCGCGATCGTGACCGGAAGGAAGAAGATCCCGACGCTCAGCATGGCGAGCACGTTGAGTGCGCCGAGCAGCGAGGTCACGACCCAGCCGATCCGCCGACGGCCCCGGGCGAGCGCCCACGCCACCACGACCGCCGCGACGAGCGGGACCGAGACCACGAGGAGCACGCCGTAGCCGTTGACGCCGACCAGCGTCGCGGTCCCCTCCGTGGTCGTGCTCGCGACGGTGCCGTCCGTGGCCGAGCCGCTCGACGTGCTGTAGACCGGCGCGACGAACGCGAGGACGACGAGCAGCAGGCCCCACACGAGAGCGACGCCGACCGCGATCCAGGCGTTGCGCGAGTAGCGCGGAACGTCCACCATCCCTGGCACCTCCCGGCCCGAGTCTCCCCCGCGGTGCGTCCGCGCGCCAGGCGCGGCGTCAGGCGGAGGCGACCTCGGCGACACGGACGGCCACGATCCGCTCGAGCAGCGCCCGCGGGAGGGGTGCGTCGGGACTGAACCGCAGCGTCGCCTTCGCGTGGAAGTACGGCGCGAGCTCCGCGCCGAGCGCCGCCATCACGTCGGCGCTCGCGGGGAACAGGCTGCAGTGCCGCGTGAAGGCGGCGCAGGACAGCAGCAGGCGACCGTCGAGGCGGAAGGTGGGCATGCCGTAGCTGATCGACTCCGTCGCCTCGGGTGCGACGGCGCGGACCGTCGCGCGCACCTGCTCGAGCGCGCGCCTCGGGGCATCGGGCAGGCCGGCCAGGTACTCCCCCACCGTCGCGGCGACCATCGACGTCTCCTCGACCCGTCAGTCCTCGGGCCGGGACGGCCCGGCGGCCCGGTGGCCCGGGTTGCGCGCGGTCGCGACCGCCGCGACGTCGGCGACCGCGGCGGGACCCAGGCCGCAGCAGCCGCCGACGAGCGTGACACCGGCGTCGAACCACGACTCGACCGCGGTGCGCGGCAGCAGGTCCGTGCCGTCGCCGAGCCACACCGACGCGGTGGCGTCCCACACCCGCCCGGCATTGGGGTAGACCACGATCGGGAGGTCCGGCCGGGCCGCGCGGATCCGCGCGACGAGGCCGCCGACGTGCTCCGGCTTCGTGCAGTTGACGCCGATCGCCTCGATCGTCGGCGCCGCGGCCACGAGGGCGGCGGCCTCCTCGATCGGCTGACCCGCGCACGTGGTCGCGCCGTCTGCGCAGGAGAAGGACAGCCACGCCGGCACGTCGGTCCCGTCGAGCGCCTCGACGACCGCCGCGGCCTCCTCGACGTCGGGCACGGTCTCGATCGCGAGCAGGTCCGGCCCGGCGGCGACGAGGACGTCGAGCCGCTCGCGGTGGAAGGCCACGAGGTCGTGCCGCGCGAGGCCGTAGCGCCCGCGGTACTCCGAGCCGTCGTGCAGCGTCGCGCCGTAGGGGCCCACCGACGCGGCGACGAGCATCGGGTGGGTGGCGCCGGCCTCGGCCGCGAGGTCGCGCCCCTCGCGCACCAGCGCCACGGACAGCGCGAGCAGGCGGTCCGCCTCCGCACCCGTCGAGCCGGCGCGCTCGAAACCGGAGCGCGACGCCTGGTACGACGCCGAGATGCCGACCGTCGCGCCGCCGCCGAAGTACGTCGCGTGCACGTCCCGGATCGCCGCGGGGTCGTCGCGCAGCAGGCGGGCGGACCACAGCGCCCCGGACAGGTCGTGCCCGCGTGACACGAGCTCGGACGCCAGCCCGCCGTCGATCGCGGCGGGTCCGGCGGCCAGCAGGTCTCGCAGCGCGGTGGAGCTCATCGCGTCACGAGACCTCGGTGCGCTGCGTCTGGAAGTGCTGGGCGCGGGCCCGCGTGAAGATCTCGTCGTCCGGCCAACCCTCCTCGAACACCGGCGCGACGTCCCACCGGGTGAGGAGCACGATCGACTCGGGCGTGCCCTCGTGCACGAGGATCTCGGCGGCGAGGCAGCCCTCGCTGAGCAGGGCGCGGCGCACGAGGTCGTGCCGCACCCATGCGACGGCGTCGTCGAGGCGACCGGGCGCGACGGTGGCATCCCACATCCGGACGATCATCGGTCTCCCTGCTTCTCGCGCGGGAGGCGAGCCACCACCTGCCGGTGCGGACTCGTCCCCGCTCAGGTTGCGCTGACCTGCGTGACGGGCATCGACGAGTCTGCCGGGAGGCCGAGCGGCCCCGGCACCCGCCCCCTGCTCACCAGCTCCGCGCCGAGCGCGGCCACCATGGCGCCGTTGTCGGTGCACAGCCCCGGGCGCGGGACGCGGAGCGTGACACCGGCGTCGTCGCACCGCTCCTGGGCGAGCGCGCGCAGCCGCGAGTTCGCCGCGACGCCGCCGCCGATGACGAGGTGGTCGACGCCGTGCTCGGTGCACGCGAGCAGCGCCTTGCGGGTGAGCACGTCGACGACCGCCTCCTGGAACGCCGCCGCGACGTCGGCCACCGGCACCGGCTGGCCGCTCGCCTCCCGTGCCTCGACCCACCGCGCGACGGCGGTCTTGAGCCCGCTGAAGGAGAAGTCGAAGCGGTGCCGCTCCATGTCGCGGCCGGACGTGAGACCGCGCGGGAAGTCGATGTCCACGACGCCCTCGCGTGCCACCCGGTCGATGTGCGGCCCGCCGGGGAACGGCAGGCCGAGGACGCGCGCGACCTTGTCGAAGGCCTCGCCGGCGGCGTCGTCGATCGTCGAGCCGAGCGGGCGCACGTCGGTCGTCACGTCGGGCACCAGCAGCAGGGAGCTGTGCCCGCCCGACACGAGCAGCGCCATCGTCGGCTCGGGCAGCGGGCCGTGCTGCAGCTGGTCGACGGCCACGTGGGCCGCGAGGTGGTTGACGCCGTAGATCGGCCGGCCGAGGGAGAGGGCGAGCGCCTTCGCCGCCGCGACGCCGACGAGGAGCGAGCCGGCGAGGCCCGGGCCGGCCGTGACCGCGATCGCGTCGACGTCGCGCAGGGTCACGCCGGCGGTCTCGCACGCCCGGCGGATCGTGGGGACCATCGCGTCGAGGTGCGCGCGGCTGGCGACCTCGGGCACGACGCCGCCGAAGCGCGCGTGCTCGTCGACGCTGCTCGCGACCGCGTCGGCGAGCAGCGTGGTGCCGCGCACGAGCCCGACACCGGTCTCGTCGCACGAGGTCTCGATGCCGAGGACGAGCGGCTGGTCGGCGGTCACGGCGCGTCCCCCGCCAGCCGGCGGCGCAGCACGAGCGCGTCCTGCCCCGGCCCGTAGTAGCCGCTACGCCGCCCCTGCGGCTCGAAGCCGGCCCGCTCGTAGAGCGCGATCGCCGGCGCGTTGTCCACGCGCACCTCGAGGAACAGCTGGGCGCAGCCGCGGCGTACGGCCTCCGCGACGAGCGCGTCGAGCAGCTCGCGGCCGAGGCCGCGGCCCTGCGAGCGCGGCGCGACGGCGATGGTCTGGACATCCGCCTCCGGCGGCACGGCGAACAGCCCGACGTAGCCGTCGATGCCCGAGGCGTCCTCGTGCACGGCGTACCACCGGGTCTCCGGCACGTGGGCGAGCTCGCCCCAGAACTGCTCGGGAGTCCAGGGGTCGTGCGAGAACAGCTCGCGCTCGAGCGCCACGACGTCCTCGACGTCCCACCACCGCATCGTGCGCGTCGTCACGGCTGCGTCACCCGCTTGCGCGCGGCGCTCTCGACGGCGTCCGGCCGGCGCAGGTACATCGGGGCCGTGTCGCGCAGCGGCTCGCCGGCGGCCAGCAGCCGCACGGCGTACGTCGCGAGCCAGCCGCCCGTCACGAGGCGCGGCTCGCGCGGGTCGGCGAACGTCCCGGGGTAGAGCCACGCGCCGGCGCCGACGACGGGGCCTGCCGCGACCGCCGGGTCGACGTCGCCCGGGTGCAGGACGTCCGGCCCGGTGCGGCGCCCGCCGTCGGCGTCGTACGCCGCGAGGTAGACCTCCTTGCGCCGCGCGTCGGTCGCGACGGCGAACGGGCCGTCGACCGTGCCGCTGCCGACCGCCTCGGCCGCGACGGCGTCGAGCGAGCACACGCCGTACGCCGGGATGCCGAGGGCCTCGGCCATGACGCGCGCGGTCACGAGCCCGACCCGCAGACCGGTGAACGGCCCGGGGCCGACGCCCACGACGAGGTGCGTGAGGTCGCCAACGCCGACGCCGGCGACGCGCAGCACGCGGTCGATCGTCGGCGCGAGCAGCTCGCCGTGCGCCTGCGCGCCGATCTCGGTCGCCTCCGCGAGCACCGTCGTGCCGTCGTGCAGCGCCGCGGTGATGGCGGCCGAGGCCGTGTCGAACGCGAGGAGCCTCATGGCCGCACCGCCGGGGCGAGCAGCGCGTCGAGGTCGAGGCCGGCCCAGCGCGGCCCGACGCCGGTGACCGTGACGGTGCGGGGCTCCGCGGGGTCGCCGTCGTCCGCCGGGTCGTGGGCCGGTCCGGAACCGCCGGTCGGCCGTTCGACGTGGACGAGCAGGCGGTCCTCGGCGAGGCCCTCGACCTTGCCCTCGCCCCACTCCACGACGGTGACCGAGTCCTCGAGCGAGGCGTCGAGGTCGAGGTCGTCCACCTCGTCGAGGGAGGAGAGGCGGTACGCGTCGACGTGCACGAGGGCGGGCCCGCCGGTGGTCGACGGGTGCACGCGGGCGATCACGAACGTCGGGGACGTGACCTCGCCGCGCACGTGCAGACCGCGGCCGATCCCCTGCGTCAGCGTCGTCTTTCCCGCGCCGAGGCTGCCGGAGAGAACGACGAGGTCGCCGGGGGCGAGCATGTCGGCGAGCCGCTCGCCGAGCCGGTGCATGGCCTCCCGGTCGGCGACGACCAGCGGGCTCACGCGGTGATCCCGGAGTCCGCGGCGATCCCCCGGCGGACCCGTCCCACCAGCTCGCGGAGGTGCTGGTTCACCTCGGGGTACTTCTCCAGCATCACCATGTGACCGCTGTCCGGGATGACCACCAGCTCGGCACCAGGAACGTGGCGCACGATCTCGTCGCTGTGGCCGCTGGGCGTGAGCAGGTCCGCGTCGCCGACGATGACGAGGGTGTCGACCCGTCCGATCGACTCGAGCGCTGCCGTCTTGTCGTGCGCCTCGAGCGTCGGGAGGAACTCGGCCACGACGTCGATCGGCGTCGCCGACAGCATGCGGTGCACGAACCCGGTGAGCGACGGCGGGACGCTCGAGCCGAAGGAGTAGACCTTCGTCAGGACGTAGGCGATGTCGCTGCCCGCCTTGCGCCCGCGCTCGACGAGCTCCTTGCGCTGCGCCAGGGCGCCGGCGATCCGCGGGGCCACGCCGTGGAAGACGCGCGCGAACGGCGCCGGCAGCCCGAGAGGTACGTCGGCGAGCCCGCCCGACGTGGTCGCGAGCAGCGCCACGCCGCGGACCCGGTCGCCGAACGCCTCGGGGTGGTGCGCGGCGTAGGACATCACGGTCATGCCGCCCATCGAGTGCCCGACGAGGATGATCGGGCCGGTGGGCGCCGTCGCCTCGATCACGGCCTCGAGGTCGCGGCCGAGCTGGTCGATGGTCGCGTTCTCCTTGGGACCGCGGCCGCTGCGGCCGTGGCTGCGCTGGTCCCAGAACACCAGGCGGCCCAGCGCGCGCAGGTCGCGGCGCTGGTAGTGCCACGAGTCCTCCTCCAGCGCGTAGCCGTGGCTGAAGATGATGGTGAGCCCGTCGGCGGCGCGGTGGGCGATCGAGCCCTCGGGCGGATCCTCCACCTCGACGTGCAGCAACGTGCCGTCCGACGCGGTCACCGGGACGACGCGCCCGCGCAGCCCGCCGAACGGCTCGTCGCGCTCCGGGTCGGGCCGGATCGCGCGGCGGACGAGGACCCGCTCGGCCGCGACACCGACGGCCGCCCCGACGGCCGCGGCGGCACCGAGCGCGCCCACGATCCCGGCGACGCGGCCCGGCGTGGCGGGGACGCCCATGAACTCCGGGCTGCTCACGGCGTCACCCCCACGGGGACTCGGGGGACGCGCGGACCGATGCGCGTCACGATCTCGTAGCCGATCGTGCCGCACGCGGCCGCCCAGTCGTCGGCCGAGGGGCCGCCGGCGCCGAAGACGACCACCTCGTCGCCCGGCTCCGCCTCGTCGTCGCCGAGGTCCACGACGACCTGGTCCATGCAGACGCGGCCCGCGACGGTGCGCACCGCGCCTGCCGCGAGGATCGGCCCCGCGTTCGCCGCGGCCCGCGGGATGCCGTCGGCGTAGCCCAGCGGCACCAGCCCGACCGTGGTGTCGCGCGACGCGGTGTACTCGTGGCCGTAGGAGACGCCGGCACCCGCACGGATGCGCTTCACGGACGCGAGCCGCGCGCGCAGGGTCATCACGGGCCGCAGCCCGAGGTCGCGGGCCGTGCCGATGTCGGCGCCGGGGGACAGGCCGTACATCGCGATGCCGACGCGTACGAGGTCGTGGTGGCTGCGCGGTACGCCGAGGGTGCCCGCGGAGTTCGCGAGGTGGCGCACCTCGGGGCGGAGCCCGGCCGCCTCGGCGAGGCCGAGCGCCTCGTCGAACACGTCGAGCTGGCGGGCGACCGAGGGGTGCGTCGGGGCGTCGGCCGAGGCGAGGTGCGACCAGAGGCCGACGACCTCGACGAGGCCCTCCGCCTCCATGACCCGCGCGGCCGAGACCAGTGCCGGCCACTCGTCCGGCGTCGCGCCGTTGCGGGAGAGCCCGGTGTCGGCCTTGAGGTGCACCCGCGCGCGCACCCCGGTGGCCCGCGCCGCCGCGCACACCTCCTCCAGCGCCCACAGGGCGGACACCGAGACGTCGACGTCACGCGTGAGGCAGCCGGCGAACGGCGCGCCGGGGACGGCCAGCCAGGTGAGCACGCGACCGCCGACACCGGCGTCGCGCAGGGCGATCGCCTCGGTCGGCAGCGCAGCGCCGAGCCAGGTGGCACCGCCCTCGAGCGCGGCGCGGGCGCACGGGACGAGCCCGTGGCCGTAGGCGTCGGCCTTCACGACGGCCATCACCTGGGCGCCGTCGGCCGCCTCGGCGCAGCGGGCGAGGTTCGAGCGCAGGGCGTCGAGGTCGACGGTCGCGACGGCACCGCGCGCACGGGCCTCGGGCGTCCAGCCCGCGTGCTGCGCGGCCGACGGACCTGCCGTCGTCTCTCCCACGGCGCTCACACCCTCAGTGTGGCGCACGAGGTGCGACGAGCTCGCGCCACGTCCGTCTCACCCGTCCGGGGTCACCCCTCGACGTACCCGGGCCACGGCCGACGGCAGGACCCTGGCGACGTCCGACGCCGTGATCGGGCGACCGCCGTCGACCGCGAGGGCCCCGGCCACGCCATGCACGTGTGCGGCGCAGGCGGCGACCCGGGCCGCGTCGTCGTCGTCGACGTGCGAGGTCGCCCCGCGGTGGGCGAGCAGCGCCCCCAGGAACCCGGCCAGGACGTCGCCGGAGCCCGCGGTCGCCAGCTCCGGCGGAGCGGCCAGCGCGACGAGTGCCACGCCGGTCGGCGACGCCACGACCGTCGAGGCGCCCTTGAGCAGCACGACCGCGGACAGCCGGCGGGCCAGCCGGCGGGCGGCCGCCACGCGGTCCGGGCCGACCGGCTCGCCCGCGAGGCGGGCGTACTCGCCGTCGTGCGGGGTCAGCACCGTGACCGCCGACCGCGCCACGACGGCCGCGCGCAGCTCGTGGTCCGTGGCGAGCATGGTGAGCGCGTCCGCGTCGAGCACGAGCGGCACGGCGAAGCCGGCGGCGTCCATGACCGTGAGCCGCGCGTCCGCGTCGGTCCCGCGTCCGCAGCCGACGACCCAGCACTGAGCACGACCCGCGACGGTCACCCGACCCGGCGTCGACACCGTGTCCGGGAAGGCCGACACGACCTGCTCGTACGCCGGTCCGCTGTAGCGGACGTAGCCCGCGACCCCGCTGCGCGCGCCGGCCGTGGACAGCACCGCCGCGCCCGGGAACCGGGCCGAGCCGGTGCTCAGCCCGACGACGCCGCGGGTGTACTTGTCGTCGGACGCACCGGGCCGGCCGAGGACGGTCGCCGCCGCCGCGTCGTCGACGAGCTCGACGACGTCGGTCGCGGCCAGCCCCGACAGGTCGAGGCCGATGTCGACGACCTCGAGGTCGCCGGACCGCGCCGCACCGGCGCCGACGAGCAGGCCGGGCTTGAGGGTGCCGAGCACGACGGTGCGGTCCGCGGTGACGACCCGCTCGGGGTCCTCGACCGCGCCGGTGTCGGCGTCGACGCCGCTCGGCAGGTCGACCGACAGCACCGAGGCCTCGGTCTCGCGGGCCACCGCGGCGAGCGTCGCCGCGGGCTCGCGCAGCGCGCCACGGCCCCCGATGCCCAGCACCCCGTCGACCACCAGGTCGGCGGCGCCGACGAGCTCGGCGGCGGCGACGAGGTCCACCGCCCGGTGCAGGCGGCCGCCCGCCCGGACCAGCGCGTCGGCGCCCGCCTCGTGGTGCCGGTCCGCGACGAGCACCGCGTCCACCCGCGCGCCGCGAGCCGCGAGCCGCGCACCGGCGTAGAGCGCGTCTCCTCCGTTGTCGCCGCTGCCGACGAGCAGCACCACGCGCGAGCCGCTCACGCGCCCCACGACGTCGCGCAGCATCGACCCGGCCGACACCGCGACGGCCGCCGCGGCGCGCTGCATGAGCGTCCCCTCGGGCAGCGCGGCCATGGCCCGCGCCTCGAGCCCGCGGACGGTCTCGACGGACAGGGCGGCCGTCTCGGGGCGCAGGGTCACGAGCCCTCCGCGACGACGTAGGCCACGGCGAGGTCGCCGTCGTGGCTGAGCGACAGGTGCCACCGCCCGATCCCCTGGGCCGTCGCAGCCGCGGCGACGGTGCCGGTGATCCGCAGCCACGGCCGGCCGGCGCCGTCACCGACGACCTCGCAGTCGTGCCAGGCCATCCCCTGCGGTGCACCGAGCGCCTTGGCCACGGCCTCCTTCGCCGCGAAGCGCGCGGCGAGCGAGGTGTCCGTGCGCGCGTGCCCGACGTCGGTCACGAGCTCCCGCGCGGTGAACAGGCGGGCGCGCAGGCCCGGCGAGCGCTGCAGCGACGCGGCGAAGCGCGGGACGCTCACGACGTCCGCGCCGATCCCGACGATCACCGCTGTTCCCCGATCACGCGGCCAGCCTGCCACCCGACAGGGCAGCATGCGGTCATGGACCCCACCCCGGTACTGGTCTCGGCCCGCACGCGACTGCGCCCGGTGGCGCCCGACGACGTCGCGACGCTGTGCGCGATCCGGGCGACCCCCGCGGTCGCGAGGTGGTGGCACCCGCCGGGCGGCGGCTGGCCGCTCGACGTCTCCCCCGGGGTGCGGCGCTGGACTGTCGAGATCGCCCACGCTCCCGACCTCGGCGCCGTGGGCGCGGTCGTGGGTCTGGTCGAGGCCCACGAGGGGGACGACCCGGAGTACGACGAGTGCGGGATCGACCTGTTCCTGGCGCCGTCGGTGCACCGCCACGGGCTCGGGACCGAGGTGGTGACGATGGTGCGGGACTGGCTCGTCGACGAGCGCGGCCACCACCTCGTGCAGATCGACCCCGCGGCCGGCAACGACGCCGCGATCGCGTGCTACCGCGCCTGCGGGTTCACCCCGGTCGGTGTGCTGCACGGCCGCGAGCGCGACACCGACGGCGCCGGCTGGCACGACACGCTGCTGATGTCGTACTGCTCCTGGCTCTGAGCCGACCGGCACCGCCCGCGGCCGGGCGCGCGGGCCGGGCCGATCACGCCGGCCCGGCGGTGCCGGGGCGGCTACTCGACCGTGACGCTCTTGGCGAGGTTGCGCGGCTGGTCGACGTCGTGCCCCTTCGCGGCGGCCATCGCCGCGGCGAACACCTGCAGCGGCACTGTGGAGACGAGCGGCTGCAGGAGCGTCGGGCAGGCCGGGATGCGCACGAGGTGGTCGGCGTACGGGACGACCGACTCGTCGCCCTCCTCGGCGATCACGATGGTGCGGGCGCCGCGGGCGCGCACCTCCTGGATGTTGCTCACGATCTTCTCGTGCAGCACGCTGCGACCCGCTGGCGACGGGACGATG
The DNA here is from genome assembly GCA_021784035.1 of Actinomycetes bacterium. Taxonomy (GTDB): domain Bacteria; phylum Actinomycetota; class Actinomycetes; order S36-B12; family CAIYMF01; genus Longivirga. Next base: position 11,926 of record JAJXTD010000014.1, read on the forward strand.
CAGATGACCGGGACGCCCTCCTCGAGCAGCGCGATCGGCCCGTGCTTGAGCTCCCCCGCCGCGAAGCCCTCCGCGTGCATGTAGGCGAGCTCCTTGAGCTTGAGCGCACCCTCGAGGGCTACCGGGAAGCCGACGTGGCGGCCGATGAACAGCACCGATGGCGCGTCCTTGAGCTCCTCGGCGAGGGCCTTCATCTCCTCGGTGGTGTCGAGCACGAGATCGACCTTCTGCGGCATGTCCTTCAGCTCGCGGACGACCGCGGCGATCTCGTCGCCGAACTTGTTGCCGCGCACCTGCGCGACGTAGAGCGCGACGAGGTAGCAGGCGACCAGCTGGGTCAGGAACGCCTTCGTCGACGCGACCGCGACCTCGGGTCCGGCGTGGGTGTAGAGCACGGCGTCGGACTCGCGCGGGATGGTCGAGCCCTGCGTGTTGCAGATCGCGAGGACCTTCGACCCCTGCTCGCGGGCGTAGCGCAGCGCCATGATCGTGTCCATGGTCTCGCCCGACTGGGAGATCGCCAGGATGAGCGTGCGCGGGCCGACGACCGGGTCGCGGTAGCGGAACTCGCTGGCGAGCTCCACCTCGCACGGCACGCGGGTCCAGTGCTCGAGCGCGTACTTCGCGACCAGCCCCGCGTGGTACGCCGTGCCGCAGGCGATGACGACCACCTTGTCGATCTCGCGCAGGTCGTTCTCGCTGAGCCGCATCTCGTCGAGCTGGAGCCGCCCGGTGGGGCCGATGCGGCCGAGGAGCGTGTCGCTCACGGCCTTGGGCTGCTCGGCGATCTCCTTGGCCATGAACGTCTCGTAGCCGCCCTTCTCGGCGGCCGAGGCGTCCCAGGTGACCTCGTACTCGGTGACGTCGGCGGGTGCACCCTCGAAGTCGGTGACGACGACACTGTCGCGGCGCAGCTCGACCACCTGGTCCTGACCGAGCTCGATCGCGCTGCGCGTGTGGGCGATGAACGCGGCGACGTCCGAGGCGAGGAAGTTCTCGCCCTGGCCGCGGCCCACCACGAGCGGGCTGTTGCGGCGGGCGCCGACGACGACGTCGGGGACGTCGGAGTGCACGGCCACGAGCGTGAACGCGCCGGAGAGCCGGCGGCACACCGTGCGCATCGCCTCGGCGAGGTCCATGCGGACCGTCGGGAGCACCGCGGCGAGCAGGTGCGCCACGACCTCGGTGTCGGTCTCCGAGCTGAGCGTGACGCCGGCCGCGCTCAGCTCGGCGCGCAGCTCGGCGAAGTTCTCGATGATGCCGTTGTGGATGACGGCGACCTTGCCGTCCTCGCTGACGTGCGGGTGCGCGTTCGCGTCGGTCGGGCCGCCGTGCGTGGCCCAGCGGGTGTGCCCGATCCCGATCGTCGACTGCGGCAGCGGGTCGGCGCCCAGGAGCGTCTCGAGGTTGACCAGCTTGCCGGCCTTCTTCCTCGTATCGAGCACCCCGTCGGCCACGACCGCCACGCCCGCCGAGTCGTAGCCGCGGTACTCCAGCCGACGGAGACCCTCGACCACGACCTGCAGCGCCTGCTTCTCACCGACGTAGCCCACGATTCCGCACATGGGCCCCAGGGTACCCGGGGCGCGGAGGACGGAACCTCAGCCGAGCGTGGCGCGGACCACCTCGGCGAGGCGCTCGGCGACGGCGCGGGCCTGCTCGGCGGTGGCGGCCTCGACCATGACGCGCACGACCGGCTCGGTGCCCGACGAGCGCAGGAGCACGCGCCCGGTGCGGCCGAGCTCCGCCTCCGCCGCGGCGACCGCCGCGAGCAGCTCCGGGTCGGAGTCGACCCGGCTCCGGTCGACGTCGCGGACGTTGAGCAGCACCTGCGGGAGCTTCTGCACGACCGCGGCGAGGTCGGCGAGGGGGCGTCCCGACTCCGCGACCCGGGCCAGCAGGTGCAGTGCCGTGAGGACGCCGTCGCCCGTGGTGGCGTGGTCGGCGAGGATGACGTGGCCGCTCTGCTCGCCGCCGAGGACGAAGCCGCCCGCGCGCATGGCCTCGAGCACGTAGCGGTCGCCGACACCCGTCTCGACGACGGTCAGCTCCGCCTCCTGCAGCGCGAGCCGGAACCCGAGGTTGGCCATGACCGTGGCCACGACCGTGTCGTGCGTCAGCACACCGCGCTCGCGCATGGCGAGCCCGAGGATCGCGAGCACGTGGTCGCCGTCGACGACGGCCCCGTCCGCGTCGACCGCGAGGCAGCGGTCGGCGTCGCCGTCGAACGCGACGCCGGCGTCCGCACCGTGCTCGCGCACGGCCGCGACGAGGTCGCCGAGGTGGGTCGAGCCGCAGCCGTCGTTGATGTTGAGGCCGTCCGGCGTCGTGTGGATCTCGAGCACCGTGGCACCCGCACGGCGCAGCGCCTCCGGACCCACGGCGGACGCCGCACCGTTCGCGCCGTCGACGACGACGGTGAGGCCGTCGAGGCGGTGCGGCAGCGTCGAGAGGAGGTGCTCGACGTAGAGCGCGGCACCCTCGGCGTGGTCGCTCACCCGGCCGACGCCGGCCCCCGTGGGGCGGGTCCACTCCTCGTTCATCCGCGCCTCGATGGCGTCCTCGACGTCGTCGGCCAGCTTGTGGCCCCCACGCGCGAGCAGCTTGATGCCGTTGTCGGGCATCGGGTTGTGGCTCGCCGACAGCACCACGCCGAGGTCCGCGTCGAGCGCAGCGGTGAGGTAGGCGACCGCGGGGGTCGGCAGCGCCCCCACGCGCCACACGTCGACGCCGGCGCTCGCGAGACCCGCGACCACGGCGGCCTCGAGGAACTCCCCGCTGGCCCGGGTGTCCCGGCCGACGACGGCGACGGGGCGTCCCTCGCGGCCGGCGAAGGCCCCGACCTCGCCGAGGACGTGGGCCGCAGCGACCGCGAGGTCGAGGGCGAGCTCGGCGGTGAGGTCGGCGTTGGCCAGACCTCGCACGCCGTCGGTCCCGAACAGTCGACCCACAGTGGTGCTCCCTCGTCCCTCACATGCCGATGCCCCGGAGCGTAGCCCCGGGGCATCGTGCGGTGGTCTGGCGAGCGACCTCAGGGTCGCTCAGCGCCTGCCGCGTTCGTGGCGCTTGCGCGCACGCGCTCGGCCATGGAGAGCCTGCGGCTCTCCCTGACCTCGCTTAGCGCTTGGAGTGTTCGCCCGAGCCTTCGGCTCGGGCTCAACAGCTGCGCGCACGTTCGGTTCCGGAAGCGAGCTTCCGGAACCTCTCTTAGCGCTTGCTGTACTGCGGCGCCTTGCGGGCCTTCTTGAGACCGGCCTTCTTGCGCTCCTTGATCCGCGCGTCGCGGGTCAGGAAGCCGGCCTTCTTGAGCGAAGGACGGAACGCCTCGGTGTCGATCTCGTTGAGCGCGCGGGCGATGCCCAGGCGCAGCGCACCGGCCTGGCCGGTCGTCCCGCCGCCAGACAGGCGCGCGACGACGTCGTAGCGGCCCTCCTGCTCGGTGGTCTTGAACGGCTCGTTGACCAGCTGCTGGTGCACCTTGTTGGGGAAGTACCCCTCGAGGGTGCGGCCGTTGACGGTCCAGCGGCCGGTGCCCGGCACGAGGCGCACGCGGGCGATGGCCTCCTTGCGGCGTCCGGTCGCGTTCGCGGGGGCCACGGCCACCTCGCGGTGCGCCACGGCCACCGACGAGGTCGGCGTCTCGGAGGTGTAGCTGCCGGACTCGATGTCCTCGGTCTCGGTGATGTCGGCGACGGTCTCGCTCACGCGAAAGTCCTCTCAGTCTCAGTCTGTCCGCGTGCGCTTACTGCGCGACCTGCGTGATCTCGAACGGCTTCGGCTGCTGCGCGGCGTGCGGGTGTTCCGGACCCGCGTACACCTTCAGCTTCTTGATGACCTGACGCCCCAGCTTGTTGTGGGGGATCATGCCCTTGACCGCGTTCTCGACCGCGCGGCGCGGGTTCTGCGCGAGCAGGTCGGTGTACGACGTCGCGCGCAGACCACCCGGGTGGCCCGAGTGGCGGTACTCCATCTTCTGCTGGAGCTTGGCGCCGGTCAGCGCCACCTTCTCCGCGTTGATGATGATGACGAAGTCACCGCCGTCGACGTGCGGGGCGAAGGTGGGCTTGTGCTTGCCACGCAGCAGCGTGGCCGCCTGGGAGGCGAGCCGGCCGAGGACTACGTCGGTGGCGTCGATGACGTACCACTCTCGCGTGACCTCGCCAGCCTTGGGGCTGTACGTGCGCATGAAGCCGCACCTGTCTCTCGCTCGTCGGGACCTGGACTCTGCACGTGCCGGGCGACCGGCACGCCGTACTGGATGCCATCCCTGACACCCAGGCCACGCAAGGCGCAGCAAGGGTTCAGGCTACCCGGCCAGGCCGTCCAGCCCCAAATCCCGGACAGTCACGAGCAGGTCCCACCCAGGCCGCCCCCGAGGTGTCCGGCGAAGCACGGCCGAAGGCCGGCCGACCGGAGGGAGGCGCCGGCCGGGAGGGCCCGCCGGGCCCGAACCGACCGGCTGCGGAGCCGGCCGCCGACGCGGAGCGCCGCAGGCGCGCAGCCTGGAGGCGGAGGAAACTACGCTCGAACCGGTCTGGATTCGTCCCAGACGGGCTCAGGGACCTCGCGCACGGTGCCGTCCGCTCTGAAGACGACGAAGCGGTCGAAGCCGCGGGCGAACCAGCGGTCGTGGGTCACCGCCAGGACGGTGCCCTCGAACGCGGCCAGCCCCTCCTCCAGGGCCTCGGCGCTGGCCAGGTCCAGGTTGTCCGTGGGCTCGTCGAGCAGCAGCAGGGTCGCCCCGGACAGCTCGAGGAGCAGGATCTGGAACCGGGCCTGCTGCCCGCCGGAGAGCGACTCGAAGGTCTGCTCGGAGGCGTAGGCGAGCTCGTAGCGGTCCAGCTTGCGGGCGGCGGCCTCGCGGCCCATGCCGTCCCGGTGGTCGTCGCCGCGGTGCAGCACCTCGAGCAGGGTCCGACCGACCAGCTCGGGGTGCTCGTGCGTCTGGGCGAACCAGCCCGGGCGCACCCGGGCACCGAGCCGCGCCACCCCGGTGTGCCGGACGGGGCTGATGGGCACCTCCCCCACCGGACGGTGCTCGACGTCGGGGTCGCTGCCGCCCGCCGCGAGCAGCCGCAGGAAGTGCGACTTGCCCGAGCCGTTGGCCCCGAGCACGGCCACCCGCTCGCCGAACCAGACCTCGAGGTCGAAGGGGGCCATGAGCCCGGTCAGCCCGAGCCCCTCGCAGACCACGGCGCGCTTGCCGGTGCGTCCTCCGGTCAGGCGCATCCGCACGCTCTGCTCGCGGGCGATCTCCTGCGGCGGGCCCTTCTCCTCGAACTTCGCCAGGCGCGTCTTCGCGGCCTGGTAGCGGCTGGCCAGCCCGTCGTTGTAGGCCGCTTTCGTCTTGTACATGAGGACGAGCGCCTTGAGCTTCGCGTGCTCCTCGTCCCAGCGACGGCGCAGCTCCTCGAGCCGCGCGAACCGGTCGGCCCGGGCGTCGTGGTACGTGACGAAGCCCCCGCCGTGGGTCCAGGTGGTGTTGCCGGCCGCGCCGAGCTCCACCGTGACGACCTGGGTCGCCGTGCGGGCGAGCAGCTCACGGTCGTGCGACACGTAGAGCACGGTCTTCGGCGACTCCGCGAGCCGCTGCTCGAGCCACTCCTTGCCCGGTACGTCGAGGTAGTTGTCCGGCTCGTCGAGCAGCAGCACCTCGTCCGGCCCGCGCAGCAGCGCCTCGAGCACGAGGCGCTTCTGCTCCCCGCCGGACAGGGTGCGGGTCTCGCGGTACTGCGCGCGGTCGAACGGGAGGCCGAGGGCGGCCACGGTGCAGACGTCCCAGAGGACCTCGGCGTCGTAGCCCCCGGCGTCCGCCCAGTCGGCGATGGCGTGCGCGTAGGCCATCTGCGTGCGCTCGTCCTCGCGGTCCATCATCGCGAGCTCCGCCGCGTCCAGCGCGGCGGCCGCGACCCGCACCCGCGGTGGGGCGACCGAGACGAGCAGGTCGCGGACGGTCGACTCGTCGCGCACCTGGCCGATGAACTGCCGCATCACGCCGAGGCCGCCCGAGCGCGTGATCGCGCCCTCCTGCGGGTCGATGTCGCCCGCGACGAGCCGCAGCAGCGTGGTCTTGCCCGCGCCGTTGGCGCCGACCAGCGCGACCTTGGCGCCGTCGGCGACCCGGAAGCTCACCTCGTCGAGCAGCACGCGGCCGTCCGGAAGCGTGTGCGTGACCTTGGCGACCTCGACGTGACCCACGAGAGGTGATTCTCGCCCGTCGCGGCCCACCGTCCACAACCGAGTTGCGCGGCGCCGCGCCCGCCCCGCTCCGAGCCGCGAGTTACACGTGATACCGACCGGTTCCGGGGTCGGAACCGGTCGGTCCGGGGTGTTACTCGCGATCGGGGCGCCTAGCGGAACGTGACCTCGGAGGCGTCGGTCGTCACGCGGGTGCCCTGGGTCCCGGCCAGGATGTCGGTGATGTCGGCGAGCGCGCCGACGGCCGCCACCTTGCCGGGCCGCGAGCGGGCGAACGCTGCGGCCGCCTCGACCTTCGGCCCCATCGACCCGGAGGGGAAGGGGTAGGCCTCGATCGCGTCCGGCGACGCCTGCGCGACCGCACGCTGGTGCGGCGTGCCCCAGTCGAGGTAGACCGCATCGGTGTCGGTCGCGATGACGAGCATGTCGGCGTCGAGGTCCTGGGCGAGCACCGCGGACGACCGGTCCTTGTCGATGACCGCCTCCACGCCCACGAGCGTGCGCGGGTTGCGGTCCGCGGCGTGGTCGAGACGCTCCCCGGGGAGGTACATCGTCGGGATCCCGCCGCCCCCGGTGCAGATCACGACGGTGCCGGCCGCGAGCAGCAGCTTGATCGGACGGATCTCGAAGATCCGCTTGGGCAGCGGGGACGGGACGACGCGGCGCCAGTGGTCGCCGTCGCGCTTGACCGTCCACCCCTTCTCCGCGGCGAGGCGGTGCGCGTCGGCCTCGGTGTACACCGGCCCCACGAACTTCGTCGGGTCCTGCATCGCCGGGTCGTCGGGGTCGACCTCGGTCATGGTGAGGATCGTCGCGATCGGCTTCTCGAACGGGACCAGGTTGCCGAGCTCCTGCTCGATCAGGTAGCCGATCATCCCCTCGGTCTGCGCGCCGAGGACGTCGAAGGGGTACGTCGACTCCTCGTCGTACGCCGACGCCTGCAGCGACAGCAGCCCCACCTGGGGACCGTTGCCGTGGGAGATCACGAGCTCGTGCTCGAGCGCGACGGGGGCGAGCGCCTCGCACGCCACTCGGACGTTGGCCCGCTGGTTCTCGACCGTCATCGGCTCCCCGCGCTTCTGCAGCGCGTTCCCCCCGAGTGCCACCACGACCCGCATGACCGTCTCCTCGTCGCTCGTCCCACCCCGAGGGTGGCACTCGCGACGACCTGACGCAGCCGGGTCGGCCGATCGCCGGCTCAGTCAGCCGGCGTCGGGCCCTCGGAAGCGCCGCGCGCGCTGCGCCTGCTCGGCGAGGTCGTCGTCGGGCGGGTAGTCGACGTGCTCGAGGCACAGGCCCACCGGTGGCGCGACGTCGGCGTCGGGCTCGCGGCGGGCGCCGGCGAGGATCTGCCCGGGCCAGGCCACCGGACGGCGGCCGTCCCCCACGGGCAGCAGCGCCCCGACGACGGCGCGCACCATCGAGTGGCAGAACGCGTCCGCCCGGATCCACATGACGGCGAGGGCGGTGTCGTGCTCGCGCTCCCAGCGCAGCTCGTGCAGCGTGCGCACCGTGCTCGCGCCCTCGCGCCGGCGGCAGAAGGCGGCGAAGTCGTGCTCGCCGAGGAGGGCGGCCGCCGCGGCGTTCATGGCGTCGACGTCGAGCCGGCCGTTGCGCGGCCCGGTGTGGTGCAGCACGTGCGAGCGCAGCAGCGGGTCGGCGCCGCCGGGCAGGTCCGAGACGCGGTAGGCGTACGTCCGGGACGACGCCGACCAGCGGGCGTCGAAGCCGGGCGGCGCGGGGCGCACGCGGCGCACCCGGACGTCGTCGGGCAGCACGCCGGCGAGCCGGCGTACCGGGGCGTCGGCCCCCCGTGACTCGAGCGCGGCCCAGAGGCCGGCCGGGACGTCCGCGTGCGCCACCTGGCCGCGCGCGTGAACCCCGGCGTCGGTGCGTCCGGCACAGGCGATCCGCACCTGCTCGGGGGCGCGGAGCAGCACCGTGAGCGCTGCCTCGAGCTCGCCCTGCACCGTGCGCAGGCCGGGCTGGCGCGCCCACCCGTGGAACCGGGAGCCGTCGTAGGCCAGATCGAGCCGCAGCCGGACGCGGGGCTCCGCGCCGTCGTGCGCGTCGGCCGCAGGACGCACGAGCCCGCCGTCCCCCGTGGGGACGGCGGGCTCGTGGGTGACGTTCTCGGCGCTCAGGCCTTGTCCTCGGCGTCCTCGGCGGCGGCCTCGTCGGTCGCCTCCTCGTCCTCGGTCTCCTCGACCTCGACGTCCTCGACCGGCTCCGTGGCCTCCTCGGCGACGACGGCCTCGGTCTCGACGGCCTCCGCCTCCTCGGCCGCCTCGACCTCGACGGCGGGGGCCGGAGCAGCGGCCGCGGCCGCCTTCTCCTTGGCCGCGCGCTTGGTCGCCCCGGTCGCCTCGGCCACGACGGCCTCGGCGAGCGGCTCGACGAGCTCGATCACGGCCATGGGGGCGTTGTCGCCCTTGCGCGGCCCGATCTTGGTGATGCGGGTGTAGCCGCCGGGACGCGTCGCGTAGCGCGGCCCGATCTCGGCGAACAGCTCGTGCACCACGCCCTTGTCACGGATGACCGCGAGCACGCGACGGCGCGCGTGCAGGTCGCCCCGCTTGGCGTGGGTGATGAGGCGTTCGGCGAGCGGACGCAGGCGCTTGGCCTTGGCCTCGGTCGTCGTGATCTTGCCGTGCTCGAACAGCGCCGTGGCGAGGTTCGCGAGCATGAGCCGCTCGTGCGCCGGGCTGCCGCCGAGACGGGCACCCTTGGTGGGGGTAGGCATCAGGTTCTCCAGGTGATGGGGTTCGTCGGGGTCCGGTCAGCTCGTCAGAGCTGCTCGTCCTCGGCGTATCCCTGGTCGTCGTCGTCGTAGAAGCTCACGGCCGTGGTGGGGTCGAACCCGGGCGGGCTGTCCTTGAGCGCGAGGCCCAGGGTCACCAGCTTGGCCTTGACCTCGTCGATCGACTTCGAGCCGAAGTTGCGGATGTCGAGGAGGTCTGCCTCGCTGCGCCCGATGAGCTCACCCACGGTGTGGATGCCCTCGCGCTTGAGGCAGTTGTACGAGCGCACCGTGAGGTCGAGGGACTCGATCGGCGTCGAGAGCTGCTCGGCGACGAACGCGTCGGCGGGCGACGGACCGATGTCGATGCCCTCGGCGTCGACGTTGAGCTCGCGGGCGAGGCCGAACAGCTCGACGAGCGTCTTGCCGGCGGACGCCACGGCGTCGCGCGGGGCCATCGACTGCTTGGTCTCGACGTCGATGACCAGGCGGTCGAAGTCCGTGCGCTGCTCGACACGGGTCGCCTCGACCTTGTACGTCACCTTGAGCACCGGCGAGTAGATCGAGTCGACCGGGATCCGGCCGATCTCCTGGCCGGGCTGCTTGTTCTGCACGGCCGAGACGTAGCCGCGGCCGCGCTCGACGACGAGCTCCATCTCCAGCTTGCCCTTGCCGTTGAGCGTGGCGATGTGGAGGTCGGGGTTGTGCACCTCGACGCCGGCCGGCGGCGCGATGTCGGCCGCGGTGACCGCGCCCGGCCCCTGCTTGCGCAGGTACATCACGACGGGCTCGTCGTGCTCGGAGGAGACGACGAGCTGCTTGATGTTGAGGATGAGCTCGGTGACGTCCTCCTTGACGCCCGGCACGGTGGTGAACTCGTGCAGGACGCCGTCGATGCGGATGCTCGTGACAGCCGCGCCGGGGATGGACGACAGCAGGGTGCGACGCACCGAGTTGCCGAGGGTGTAGCCGAAACCTGGCTCGAGCGGCTCCATGATGAAGCGCGAGCGGAATTCCGAGACCGGCTCCTCGACGAGGGTCGGTCGCTGGGCGATCAGCACGTGAGTGTCCTTCCGGGGCGCCCGCTATTTGACGCCTGTGGTGGGAGTGGCGGGGTTGGTGCTGGGGACCGCACCCGCCCCGGAGGGCGGGCGCGGACCGCTCACGTCACTTGGAGTAGAGCTCGACGATCAGCTGCTCCTGGACCTGCGTGTCGATGGCACCACGCTCGGGCAGGGAGTGGACGAGCACGCGCATCCGCGACGGGATGACCTCGAGCCAGGCCGGGACGGACCGCTCGCCGAGCTCGGCGTGGGCGACCACGAACGGCGTGAGCTCACGGCTCGCCGCGCGGACCTCGACGATGTCGTTGGCCGAGACGCGGTACGACGGGATGTCCACCTTCTTGCCGTTCACGGTGATGTGACCGTGGCGCACGACCTGGCGGGCCATGTCGCGGCTCTTGGCGAAGCCGGCACGGTAGACGACGTTGTCGAGACGGGTCTCGAGGATGCGGAGCAGGTTCTCACCCGTCTTGCCCTGCTTGCGCTGGGCCTCCTCGTAGTAGCCGCGGAACTGCTTCTCGAGCACGCCGTAGATGCGCGCGCACTTCTGCTTCTCGCGCATCTGGAGCAGGTACTCGCTGTCCTTGGTCCGGCCGCGGCCGTGCTGGCCGGGCGGGTAGGGACGGCTCTCGATGGGGCACTTCGGCGACTCGCACTTGGCGCCCTTGAGGAACAGCTTGGTCTTCTCGCGGCGGCAGCGCTTGCAGTCCGCCCCGGTGTATCGGGCCATGGTGGTGGGTTCTCTCTCTCGGGCGTCAGACGCGGCGGCGCTTGGGCGGGCGGCAGCCGTTGTGCGGGCTCGGGGTCACGTCCTGGATCGTGCCGACCTCGAGGCCCGTCGCCTGCAGCGAGCGGATCGCGGTCTCGCGGCCCGAACCCGGGCCCTTCACGAAGACGTCGACCTTCTTCATGCCGTGCTCCATGGCACGGCGCGCCGCCGCCTCGGCAGCGAGCTGCGCGGCGAAGGGCGTGCTCTTGCGCGAGCCCTTGAAGCCCACCTGGCCGGACGAGGCCCAGGAGATCACCGCACCCGTGGGGTCGGTGATGGAGACGATCGTGTTGTTGAACGTGCTCTTGATGTGCGCGTGCCCGTGGGCGACGTTCTTCTTCTCCTTGCGGCGCACCTTCTTGGCGCCGGCGGCCGTACGGCTCTTGGGAGGCATCGACTATCCGTTCTGGTTGAGGTCATCGGCCCTTCGGTCGCCGCGGCGGGTGCCGGGCAGGACCGTCGGACTACTACTTCTTGCCGGCCTTCTTCTTGCCGGCCACGGTCTTCTTCGGGCCCTTGCGGGTGCGCGCGTTGGTGTGCGTGCGCTGTCCGCGGACCGGGAGGCCGCGGCGGTGCCGGAGGCCCTGGTAGCAGCCGATCTCGACCTTGCGTCGGATGTCTGCGGCGACCTCGCGGCGGAGGTCACCCTCGATCTTGTAGTTGGCCTCGAGCCAGTCGCGCAGCTTGATGAGGTCCTCGTCGCCGAGGTCCTTCACGCGCAGGTCCGGGCTGATGCCGGTGGCCTCGAGCGTCTGCTGGGCGCGGGTCTTGCCGATGCCGAAGATGTACGTGAGCGCAACCTCGAGCCGCTTGTCGCGGGGGAGGTCGACGCCGACGAGACGTGCCATCGGGCGGTTCTCTCTTCCAGTTCGTCCGGAGGTTTCGGGAGCAGTACCGGTCCCACCCGCCCTCGGGTGGGTCCTCGGCCTCCGGGCCGGGGGTGGCGTCCCGCACGCTGCACGTGGGCTGCGCGGGGGTCGGGTACTGCTTCGGTACGTCGTCCGGCGGGAGCCGGTGACGCTGCCGCGACCAGGGGTCGCTGCGGTCAGCCCTGACGCTGCTTGTGGCGCGGGTTCTCGCAGATGACCATGACCCGGCCGTGGCGGCGGATCACCTTGCACTTGTCGCAGATCTTCTTGACGCTCGGGTTGACCTTCATCGATCTCTCCACGGGTGCTCGTGCCAGGCGGCTCGTGCGCCCGTGCGGCTAGGGATGGACAACGGTGGTCCGTGGCGCGGGTCGCGGGGCTCCGCGGTCCGGCCAGGACCGTCACTTGTAGCGGTAGACGATCCGGCCACGGGTGAGGTCGTAGGGCGAGAGCTCCACGACGACCCGGTCATCGGGCAGGATCCGGATGTAGTGCATCCGCATCTTCCCGCTGATGTGCGCAAGCACCTTGTGCCCGTTGTCGAGCTCCACCCGGAACATGGCGTTCGGGAGGGACTCGGTGATCGTGCCCTCGAGCTCGATGGCACCGTCCTTCTTGGGCATGTCCTCGCACTTCATCCGTATCGACTGAGTTACCTTGTGGCTACCCGGATCGCGACCGCACGCCGACCTGGACCTGCAGGGCAGGCCCGGGGCACGGGCATGACAGGGCGCGACTCGAGGAGCCGAGGACCGAGTCTACGTCAGAACCGGCGCCCGACGGTAATCCGGTCGTAGGGGCCCGGGCCGACCCGGCCGTACCGGCATTCGCCCCGGTCAGGCCGCGTGAGCGGGGTCACAGCGGTCCGCCGTCAGCCGCGCTCGGCCGCCGGGCTGGCCACGCCGAGAGCGGCGAAGCGCTCGGCACCGCCGTCGAGCGCGGTCAGCACCCAGGGGCCCTGCTCGGTGATCGCCACGGTGTGCTCCCAGTGGCAGGCCCGGTGGCCGTCGGCGGTCACCACCGTCCAGTCGTCGTCCAGGGTCCGCACCGTGCGGTCCCCGGCGCAGACCATGGGCTCGATCGCGAGGGCCATCCCCGCGGCCAGCAGCGGGCTGCGCCCGCCGGTCGCGTAGTTCGGGACGTTGGGGTCCATGTGCATCGAGGTGCCGATGCCGTGGCCGACGTACTCCTCGACGATGCCGTACGCCGTACCGCCGGGCTCGGCCCGCACGCTGTCCTCGACTGCCGCGCCGATGTCGACGACCCGGTTGCCGATCCGCGCGGCGGCGAGCCCGCGCCAGAGGGCGTCCTCGGTCACGCGGGAGAGCTCGGTGGCCGCGGGGTCGATCTCGCCGACCCCGACCGTGATCGCGGCGTCGCCGTGCCAGCCGGCCAGGATCGCGCCGCAGTCGATGGAGATCTGGTCGCCGGGGAGCAGGACGCGGTCGCCCGGGATGCCGTGGACGACCTCGTCGTTCACCGACGTGCAGATGCTCGCCGGGAAGCCGTGGTAGCCGAGGAACGACGGGATCGCGCCGTGGTCGCGGATCGCCTCCTCCGCGACGGCGTCGAGCGCCCGGGTGGTCACCCCCGGCACGACGGTCGAGCGGAGCAGCTCGAGGGTCCGGGCCACCACGAGCCCCGCGCCGCGCATGAGCTCGATCTGCTCCGGAGTCTTGATCTCGATCCGGTCCTTGCGGCGGAACACAGGGGCGTCCTCAGGCGCCGAGGGCGGCGAGCACTCGGGCCGTGACCTCGGCGACCGGCCCCATGCCGTCGACGCGGACGAGCAGGCCCTGCGCCTCGTAGAGGGCGGTCAGCGGGGCGGTCTGCTCGGCGAAGACCTCCTGGCGACGGCGGATCACGTCCTCGCTGTCGTCGCTGCGGCCCTGTTCCGTGGCCCGCTTGACCAGCCGCGCCACGAGCTCGTCGCGGTCGACGGTGAGCTCCACGACGTGGTCGAGGGCGGCGCCGTGCTCGGCCAGCATCGCGGCGAGCTCGTCGACCTGGGCGACCGTCCGCGGGTAGCCGTCGAGCAGGAAGCCGACGGCCGCGTCGGGCTGGCCCAGGCGGTCGCGGACCATGGCGTTGGTCACGGAGTCCGGGACGTAGTCGCCGGCGTCCATGTAGCGCTTGGCCTCGAGTCCCAGCGGTGTCCCGCCGGCGACGTTGGCCCGGAAGATGTCGCCGGTGGAGACGTGCGGTACGCCGAGGCGCTCGGACACCACGACGGCCTGAGTCCCTTTGCCCGCACCGGGTGGGCCCATGAGTACGACGCGCATCAGCGGAGGAATCCCTCGTAGTTGCGCTGCTGCAGCTGCGACTCGATCTGCTTCACCGTGTCGAGCCCGACTCCCACCATGATCAGCAGACTCGTGCCGCCGAAGATGAACCGCTGCTGAACGCCGATGAACGCGAACGCGATGAACGGGATGATCGCGATGATCGCGAGGTAGATCGACCCGGGCAGCGTGATGCGGGTGAGCACGTAGTCGAGGTACTCCGCCGTGGGCTTGCCCGCACGGATGCCGGGCACGAAGCCGCCGTACTGCTTCATGTTGTCGGCGACCTCGACGGGGTTGAACGTGATCGCGACGTAGAAGTAGGTGAAGAAGATGATGAGCGTCGCGTAGATGATGAGGTAGAGCGGCTCGTCGCCACGGGTGAGGTTCTGCGAGATCCACTGCGCGACCGAGCCCTGGCTGCCGGACAGCTGCACGATGAGCTGCGGCACGTACAGCAGCGACGAGGCGAAGATGACCGGGATGACGCCGGCCATGTTGACCTTGAGCGGGATGTAGGTCGAGGTGCCGCCGTACATCTTCCGGCCGACCATGCGCTTGGCGTACTGCACCGGGATGCGGCGCTGCGCCTGCTCGACGTAGACGACACCCGCGATGACGGCGAAGCCGACGAGGAGGGTGAGCACCAGCGCGAAGGGGCCGTTGATCGTGGAGATCTGCCAGAGCTGACCGGGGAACGTGGCGATGATCGAGGTGAAGATCAGCAGCGACATGCCGTTGCCGACACCACGGTCGGTGATGTTCTCGCCGAGCCACATGATCACGCCGGTGCCGGCGGTCATCGTGAGGATCATCGTCAGAACGAGCATGATCGAGTCGTTCTGCAGGAGGTTCTCGTTGCACCCCTGGAACAGCCGGCCGGGGACCCGGGCGAGGGCGATGATGCCCGTCGACTGCAGGACCGCGAGGCCGATGGTGAGGTAGCGGGTGTACTGCGTGAGGGTGCCCTGGCCGGCCTGCCCCTCCTGGCGCAGCGACTCCAGGCGCGGGATGACGACGGTGAGCAGCTGGATGATGATGCTCGCCGTGATGTACGGCATGATCCCGAGCGCGAAGACGGACAGCTGCAGCAGCGCCCCGCCGCTGAACAGGTTGATCAGGCCGTAGACCGAGTTGTCCTGGACGGCCTCGATGCACTTCTGGATGTTCTGGTAGTCGACCCCCGGCGTCGGCACGACCGAGCCCAGACGGAACAGCGCGATGATGCCCAGGGTGAAGAACAGCTTCTTGCGCAGGTCCGGCGTACGGAACGCCGACGCGAACGCGGAAAGCACAGCCCCTCCAGGTGGACGCCCTGTGGCGTCCGGTGCGACTACTGACCCCGCGGCAGGTGCTGCGGGCGTGGATCCCTCACGCGGCCCGGGACTCCCGGATCGGACCGCCTGAGCGTAACAGCCGAACCGCGAGAGGCGTCCTGGGCGTCGCTATGACGACGCCCGGGACGCCCCTCGGGTGGTTCGGGAGGTCAGCCGAGCTCGGTGACCGATCCGCCCGCCGCCTCGATCTTGCTCTTCGCGGTCTCCGAGCACGCGTGGGCGCTCACCGCGAGCTTCACGGTGATGTCGCCGTTGCCCAGGATCTTCACCGGCAGGTTCTTGCGGACGGCACCGGCGGCCACGAGCTCCGCCACACCGACCGTCCCGCCCTCGGGGAACAGCGTGTTCAGCTGCGCCACGTTGACGACCTGGAACTCGACCTTGTTGTTGTTCTTGAAGCCCTTGAGCTTGGGCAGCCGCATGTGCATCGGCATCTGCCCGCCCTCGAAGCTCGCAGGCACCTGGTAGCGGGCCTTGGTGCCCTTGGTGCCGCGGCCGGCGGTCTTGCCCTTGCTGGCCTCACCGCGACCCACACGGGTCTTCGCGGTCTTGGCGCCGGGGGCCGGACGCAGGTGGTGGACCTTGAGAGTCATGTCAGTCGACCTCCTCGACCTTGACGAGGTGCGACACGGTGCTGACCATCCCGCGGATCTCGGGACGGTCCTCCTTCACCACGACGTCACCGATGCGCTTGAGACCCAGCGAACGCAGGGTGTCGCGCTGGTTCTGCTTGCCACCGATCTCCGAGCGGAGCTGAGTGACCTTGAGCCGACCCATCACGCACCCGCCCCCGCGGCACGGGCCCGCAGCAGCGCTGCCGGAGCCACGTCCTCCAGCGGGAGACCACGGCGGGCCGCGACCTCCTCGGGGCGCTCGAGACCCTTGAGGGCCGCGACCGTCGCGTGGACGACGTTGATGGCGTTGTCGGACCCGAGCGACTTGCTGAGCACGTCGTGGATGCCGGCGCACTCGAGCACGGCGCGCACCGGCCCCCCGGCGATGACGCCGGTGCCGGGAGCGGCCGGACGCAGCAGGACGACGCCCGCCGCGGCCTCACCGGTGATGGGGTGCGGGATGGTGCCCTGGATCCGGGGGACCTTGAAGAAGCTCTTCTTGGCCTCCTCGACGCCCTTGGCGATGGCCGCGGGCACCTCCTTGGCCTTCCCGTACCCGACACCGACGGTGCCGTCGCCGTCGCCGACGACCACGAGGGCGGTGAAGCTGAAGCGACGACCACCCTTCACGACCTTCGCGACGCGGTTGATCGCTACGACGCGCTCGACGAAGGCGGACTTCTCCGCCACGGGACCCTTACCGTCGCGACGGTCGCGTCCACGCTCGTTGCCGCCGGCGCCGCCTCCGCGGCGCTGGGCTGCAGCCATGACTAACCTCTTCCTTGGAATCCGTCGTGCGCGTCAGAACGCGAGGCCGCCCTCACGGGCGCCTTCGGCGAGGGCCGCGACGCGGCCGTGGTACTTGTTGCCGCCGCGGTCGAAGACGACCGCCTCGACACCAGCGGACTTGGCGCGCGACGCGAGGAGCTCGCCCACCTTCTTGGCCTTCGCGCTCTTGTCCCCGTCGAAGGACCGCAGGTCTGCCTCCATGGTGGACGCGGACACGATCGTGGTGCCGGCGGTGTCGTCGACGACCTGCACGAACAGGTGACGACTCGAACGCGAGACGACCATACGGGGACGGGACGCGGTGCCCGTGACCTTCTTGCGCACCCGGGTGTGACGGCGCTTGCGCGCGACCGCCTTCTTGGTGCCCGAGCCGAGCTTGGCGACGATGGACATGGCTTACTTGCCCGCCTTTCCGGCCTTGCGGCGGATGACCTCGCCGGCGTAACGCACACCCTTGCCCTTGTAGGGGTCGGGCTTGCGGAGCTTGCGCAGCTTGGCGGCGATCTCGCCCACCTGCTGCTTGTCGATCCCGGCGACCGAGAACTTCGTGGGGCTCTCCACCGAGAAGGTGATGCCCTCCGGCGCCTCGATGAAGACCGGGTGGCTGTAGCCCAGGGCGAACTCGAGATCGTTGCCCTTGGCGACCACGCGATAGCCGGTGCCGGAGATCTCCAGTGCCTTCGTGTAGCCGTCGGTGACACCGACCACCATGTTCGAGACGAGCGTGCGGGTGAGGCCGTGGAGCGAGCGCGCCATGCGCTCGTCGTTCGGGCGGGTCACCTCGAGCGTGCCGTCCTCGGCCTTGGCCACCGAGATGGGGGCCGGGACCTCGTGGACGAGCGTGCCCTTGGGGCCCTTCACCGTCACGGTGGCGCCGTCGATGTCGACGGAGACTCCCGACGGGACGGAGATGGGCAGGCGTCCGATGCGCGACATGTCTGTTCTCTCCTTCCCGTTACCAGACGTAGGCGAGGACTTCCCCACCCACGCCCTTCTTGGATGCCTGCTTGTCGGTCAGCAGACCGGACGACGTCGAGATGATCGCGACGCCGAGGCCGCCGAGCACGCGCGGCAGGGACGTGCTCTTCGCGTAGACGCGGAGGCCGGGCTTGGACACGCGCCGCACGCCGGCGATCGAGCGCTCGCGGCTCGGGCCGAACTTGAGGTCGAGGGTCAGGGTCTTGCCGACCTCGGCGTCCTCGACGCGCCAGCCGGCGATGTACCCCTCCTGCTTGAGGATCTCGGCGATTCCCGCCTTGATCTTCGAGTGGGGCATCGCCACGGTGTCGTGGTACGCCGAGTTGGCGTTGCGCAGACGCGTGAGCATGTCTGCGATCGGGTCAGTCATCGTCATGGCCGAGTGGCCTTCCTCACCGTGGTATCCCGCACGTACCTCGTGCCGGACCTGCGGCGTCGTCTTTTCTTACCAGCTGCTCTTGGTGATGCCGGGGAGCTCGCCCGCGTGCGCCATCTCGCGCAGGCAGATGCGGCAGAGCCCGAACTTGCGGTAGACCGAGTGCGGACGTCCGCACCGGTTGCACCGGGTGTAGCCACGGACGGCGAACTTCGGCTTCTTGTTCGCCTTGTTGATCAGAGCGGTCTTCGCCACGGTCAGTTCTCCTTGAAGGGGAAGCCGAGGTGCTTCAGGAGCGCACGGCCCTCGTCGTCGGTGGACGCGGTGGTGACCACCGTGATGTCCATGCCTCGGACGCGGTCGATGGCGTCCTGGTCGATCTCGTGGAACATCGACTGCTCGTTGAGACCGAAGGTGTAGTTGCCCCGCCCGTCGAACTGCTTGGCCGACAGACCGCGGAAGTCACGGATGCGCGGGAGCGCGACCGACAGCAGCCGGTCCAGGAACTCCCACATGCGGTCGCCGCGCAGCGTCACGTGGGCGCCGATCGGCATGCCCTCGCGCAGCTTGAACTGGGCGATCGACTTGCGCGCCTTGGTCACCTGCGGCTTCTG
>JAJXTD010000155.1 GCA_021784035.1 Actinomycetes bacterium
ATCGCCTCGATCGACCCCGTCCTGGGCGGGGTCGACCGGTGATGGGCAGACGGCACGAGCGGATCATGGGCCGTTAGGCCCGCGACACACGAGACGAGCGAGAGAGACGACATGGCACTGACGGAGCAGACCCGCGCCGACGCGGTTGAGCTCGCGGGTCGCTACCCGCAGAGCCGCTCGGCGCTGCTGCCGATGCTGCACCTCGTCCAGTCCGCCGAGGGCACGGTGACCCCCGACGGCATCGCGCTGTGCGCGGACGTCGTGGGCCTGACCACCGCCGAGGTCGCCGCCGTCGCGACCTTCTACACGATGTACAAACGGCACAAGGTCGGTCGCTACCACGTGGGCGTGTGCACGAACACGATGTGCGCCGTGCTCGGCGGCGACGCGATCTGGGCGGCGCTCTCCGAGCGCCTCGGCGTCGGCCACGACGAGGTCACGGCCGACGGCACGATCTCCCTCGAGCGGATCGAGTGCCAGGCGGCGTGCACCCACGCGCCTGTCATGACGGCCAACTGGGAGTTCCTCGACGACATGGACGTGCCGCGCGCGCTCGAGGTCGTGGAGCGGCTGCGGGCCGGCGAGGAGGTCTTCTCGACCCGCGGCCCGCGCATCGGGACGTTCCAGGAGATCGAGCGCACGCTGGCCGGCTTCGAGGACGGTCTCGCGGACGAGGGCCGCACGGACGACCACATGCTGGCCGGCCTGGCCTACGCCCGCGAGCACGGCATGACCGCGCCCGAGCCCCCGGCGCGGTCCCCGCTCGCCGCCACGACGACGGAGGGCTGACCCGTGCCGCTGACCCCGATCCTCACCGCGCACTGGGACGAGGCCGACTCCCACACCCTCGCGGGCTACCGCCGGCACGGCGGCTACGACATGGTCCCGGTGAGCCTCGGCGTCCACCCAGACGACGTCATCGCACTGGTCAAGGAGTCGGGTCTGCGCGGCCGGGGCGGCGCGGGCTTCCCGACCGGCATGAAGTGGGGCTTCGTCCCGCAGAACACCGGCCGGCCGAACTACCTCGTCGTCAACGCCGACGAGTCCGAGCCGGGTGCGTGCAAGGACATCCCGCTCATGCTCGCCAACCCGCACGCGCTGGTCGAGGGCTGCATCCACGCGGCCTACGCCATCCGCGCCAAGGTCGCGTTCATCTACATCCGCGGTGAGGTGCCGCACGCGATCCGCCGCGTCACCGCCGCGGTCCGCGAGGCCTACGCCGCGGGCTTCCTCGGCACGGACATCCTCGGGTCCGGCGTCGACATCGACATCGTGGTCCACTCCGGCGCCGGGGCCTACATCTGCGGCGAGGAGACGGCGCTCCTCGACTCGCTCGAGGGCCGCCGCGGCCAGCCGCGGCTCAAGCCGCCGTTCCCCGCCGTCGCCGGCCTCTACGGCGGCCCGACGGTCATCAACAACGTCGAGACGATCGCGAACCTCCCGACGATCGTGCGCAACGGCGCCGACTGGTTCAAGCAGTTCGGTACCGAGAAGTCGCCCGGCTTCAAGCTGTTCGCCGTCTCGGGCCACGTCGAGCGCCCCGGCATCTACGAGGCCCCGCTCGGTACGACGATGCGCGAGCTGCTCGAGTACGCCGGCGGCGTGCGGGCCGGTCACGAGCTGAAGTTCTGGGTGCCCGGCGGTTCGAGCGTCCCGATGCTCATGCCCGAGCACCTCGACGTGCCGCTGACCTACGAGGACATGGCCGGCGTCGGCACCATGCTCGGCACCGGCAGCCCGATGGTGTTCGACGAGACCACGAGCGTGGTCCGCGCGATCAGCCGCTGGATCCACTTCTACAAGCACGAGAGCTGCGGAAAGTGCACCCCGTGCCGCGAGGGCACGTTCTGGCTCGAGCAGATGCTCGAGCGGTTCGAGCACGGCACCGCGGTCGAGTCCGACATCGAGAAGGTCGACGAGATCTGCAAGCAGATCGCGGGCCGCTCCTTCTGCGCGCTGGGCGACGCCGCGGCGACGCCGTACGCGCCGGCACTGAAGTACTTCCGCGAGGAGTTCCTCGCGGGGACCCACACGCCGGCGGCCGAGCTCTTCGACCCGGTCGCCGCCACCGTCTTCGCCGGAGCCGCAGCGCGATGACCGTCACCTCGTCGAGTCCCTCGACCCCCGCCACCCAGACCGCCGACGGAGTCACGATGTCCGTCGACGGCGTCGAGATCACCGTGCCGAAGGGCACGCTCGTGATCCGCGCCGCCGAGCAGCTCGGCGTCGCCGTGCCGCGCTTCTGCGACCACCCGCTCCTCGAGCCGGTGGCCGCGTGCCGCATGTGCCTCGTCGAGATCGAGGGGCAGCCGAAGCCGCAGCCCGCGTGCGCCGTCACCGCCGCCGACGGCATGAAGGTCAAGACGCAGGTCACGTCCGAGGTCGCCGAGAAGGCACAGCAGGGCGTCATGGAGTTCCTGCTCATCAACCACCCGCTCGACTGCCCGATCTGCGACAAGGGCGGCGAGTGCCCGCTGCAGAACCAGGCCATGTCGAACGGCCGTGGCGAGAGCCGGTTCGACGGCGTGAAGCGCACGTTCCCCAAGCCGATCAACGTGTCGGCGCAGATCCTGCTCGACCGCGAGCGCTGCGTGTCGTGCGCGCGCTGCACGCGGTTCGCGGACCAGATCGCCGGGGACGCGTTCATCGACCTCCTCGAGCGCGGCGCCAAGCAGCAGGTCGGCACCTCCAGCGACCAGCCGTTCGACTCGTACTTCTCCGGCAACACCGTGCAGATCTGTCCCGTCGGCGCGCTCACGAGCGCGAAGTACCGCTTCCGGGCCCGGCCGTTCGACCTCGTCTCGACGCCGACGGTCTGCGAGCACTGTGCCTCCGGGTGCGGCCTGCGAACCGACGTCCGCCGCGCCACCGTCATGCGCCGCCTGGCTTGGGACGTGCCGGAGGTCAACGAGGAGTGGAACTGCGACAAGGGCCGCTTCGCCTTCGGCTACCAGGCCGAGGGCCGGCTCGAGCACCCGCTCGTCCGCGACGAGCACGGTGACCTGGTCACCGCCTCGTGGCCCGAGGCGATCTCGATCGCCGCGGCCGGGCTGGCGGCCGCTGGAGCGCGGACCGCGGTGCTCACCGGCGGCCGGCTCACCCTGGAGGACGCCTACGCGTACGCCAAGTTCGCGCGCGTGGCGCTCGGCACCGACGACGTCGACTTCCGGGCCCGACCGTCCTCCGCCGAGGAGACCGCCTTCCTGACCGCCCTGGTCGCCGGTCGCCCGGTCGGGCCGACCTATGCCGACCTGGAGTCCGCGCCCGTCGTCGTCCTCGCCGGCCTCGACGCCGAGGACGAGTCGCCGATGGTGTTCCTCCGCCTGCGCAAGGGCTCGCGGAGCGGTGGCGTCCGGGTCTTCTCGGTCGCGCCGTTCGCGTCGGGGAGCGTCACCAAGGTCAAGGGCCGCGTGCTCACCGCCGTGCCCGGCGCCGAGGCAGGTGTGCTCGACTCGCTCGCCGACGAGGCGTCCGCCTCCGTCGACGCCGAGACCGCGGAGGCCGCCCGCCTCCTGCGCGAGCCGGGCGCGGTCCTGCTCGTCGGGGAGCGCCTCGCCCGGTCGCCCGGCGCCCTGTCGGCGGCCGCGCGGCTGTCCGCCGCGACCGGTGCCCGTCTCGGCTGGATCCCACGCCGGGCCGGCGAGCGCGGAGCGCTCGACGCCGGTGCCCTCACCGGGCTCCTGCCGGGTGGCCGGCCGCTCGCGACCGACGCCGCCCGCGCCCAGGTCGCCGCCGTGTGGGGCGTCGACCCCGCATCGCTGCCCGCGGCCGCCGGGCGTGACCTCGAGGCCGTCGTCGCGTCCGTGCACGCGGACACTGCTTCGCTCGCCGAGTCCGGTGCGGCCCCGGTGGACCGCTCGGTCGCGGCGCTGCTCGTCGCGGGCGTCGAGCCGGCCGACCTCGACGACCCGGCCGCGTTCCTGACCGCGCTCGAGGCCGCACCGTTCGTCGTGTCTCTCGAGCAGCGCCACTCCGAGGTCACCGAGCGCGCCGACGTCGTCCTGCCGGTCGCCGCGGTGGCCGAGAAGCCGGGCACGTTCGTCGACTGGGAGGGCCGCCACCGCGAGTTCGCGCAGGTGTTCCCCGCGTCGCTGGCGCTGCCGGACGCCCGGGTATTGGCGATGATCGCCGCGGAACTCGGCCTCGACGGCTTCGCCGGCGACGTCCCGGCCCTGCGCGCGGAGCTGGCGGCCCTGGGCCGATGGGACGGCGAGCGCGCGGAGGCGCCGAGCGTGCCGACCGCCGAGCCGACGTCGCCGGGCGACGGAGAGGCCGTGCTCGCGACCTGGCGTCAGCTGCTCGACCGCGGTCTGCTGCAGGAGGGCGACCCCTACCTCGCGGCCACGGCCCGCACCGCCGTGGCGCGCCTGTCGCCCGCGACGGCTGCCGCGATCGGCGCGGTCGACGGCGGCGCGGTCACCGTGTCCACCGACGCCGGCTCGATCGTCCTCCCGCTGGTGGTGACCGCGATGCCGGACGGCGTCGTGTGGCTGCCGGCCAACTCCGAGGGCTCCACGCCGCGCGCCGTGCTCGGCGCCGGCCACGGCGACGTCGTGCGCATCAGCGGAGGTGCCGCGTGAACACCCTCCTCGCCACGGCCCAGGGCGACCTGAGCGTCTTCGGTCAGGACCCGTTCTGGCTGGTCGTGATCAAGGCGCTGGCACTGTTCGTCGGTCTCGTGCTGCTCACGCTGTTCACCACGTGGTTCGAGCGTCGCGTCGTGGCCCGCATGCAGCAGCGCAGCGGCCCCAACCGGGCCGGCCCGCTCGGCCTGCTCCAGCCCCTGGCCGACGGCATCAAGCTGGCGCTGAAGGAGGGTGTCACCCCGATCCACGTGGACAAGGTGGTCTACCTCCTGGCGCCCATGATCGCGGCGGCGGCGGCCATGCTCGTGTTCGCGGTCATCCCGCTCGGGCCGGTCGTGAGCATGTTCGGTGTCCGGACGCCGCTGCAGCTCACCGACTTCCCGGTGTCCGTCCTCTACGTCCTCGCGATCGCCTCGATCGGCATCTACGGCATCGTGCTCGCCGGATGGTCGTCGGGCTCGACGTACTCCCTGCTGGGCGGCCTCCGCTCGAGCGCGCAGATGATCTCCTACGAGATCGCGATGGGGCTGTCGTTCGTGGCGGTCTTCCTCTGGGCCGGCTCGATGTCGACCTCGCAGATCGTCGCGGCCCAGGGCTCGAGCTGGTGGTACGCCATCCTGCTGCTGCCCTCGTTCGTCATCTACCTCATCTCCATGGTCGGTGAGACGAACCGCGCGCCGTTCGACCTCCCCGAGGCCGAGGGCGAGCTCGTCGCCGGCTTCCACACGGAGTACTCCGGCCTGCGCTGGGCGATGTTCTTCCTCGCCGAGTACGTCAACATGATCAACGTCTCCGCCGTCGCCACGACGCTGTTCCTCGGCGGCTGGCGGATGCCGGCGCCGATCTCCACCTGGTGGCCCGGTGCCAACGAGGGCTGGTGGCCCCTCCTGTGGTTCCTCGCCAAGATCATGGTGATGCTGTTCGTCTTCGTGTGGCTTCGCGGCACCCTCCCGCGCCTGCGCTACGACCAGTTCATGCGGTTCGGCTGGCGCGTCCTGATCCCGGTCTCGATCGTGTGGATCGTCGTGATCGCCACGCTCAAGGGCCTGCAGAACGAGTACCAGGTCGACCTGCGCACGACGCTGCTGTGGATCGCCCTCCTGCTCGTCGTCGTCGCCGGCTTCACGTTCGTCCTGGACCTGCGGCGCGGCCCGGCGCCGGTGGAGCGGCCCGAGGAGTTCGACCCATTCGCCGGCGGGTACCCCGTCCCGCCCCTGCCCGGTCAGGAGTTCGTCGTGACCCGACGTGCCACGGCGACCATCCCGGCGGTGCCCGTGCTCGCCGATACGGCGGCCGAGGGTGAGGAGGCGCAGCATGACTGACGAGCGCCGCTTCTTCCGCGGCTTCGGTGTCTCCTTCTCCCAGATCTTCATGAAGGTGACCACCGAGCAGTACCCGGAGGAGAAGGTCCCCACCCAGCCTCGCTACCACGGGCGGCACCAGCTCAACCGGCACCCGGACGGGCTGGAGAAGTGCGTCGGCTGCGAGCTGTGCGCCTGGGCCTGCCCGGCCGACGCGATCTTCGTCGAGGGCGCACCCAACACCGAGGAGGAGCGGTTCAGCCCCGGTGAGCGGTACGGCCGCGTCTACCAGATCAACTATCTCCGGTGCATCTTCTGCGGCCTCTGCATCGAGGCCTGCCCGACCCGCGCGCTCACGATGACCAACGAGTACGAGCTGGCCGACAGCAGCCGCGCGGCGCTGATCTACGAGAAGCAGGACCTGCTCGCGCCGCTGCTGCCCGGGATGGCGGCCCCGCCGCACGCCATGGTCCCCGGCACGACCGAGACCGACTACTACCTCGGCAAGGTCACCGGCGCGGTCGCGGCGCAGTCGGGCGAAGCCGAGGCCCGCCGGCTCGGCACCTGGACCGGCCCGCAGCCCGACGCGGAGGTGACGGCGTGAGCTCGCTCCTCGCCCTCGTCGCGACCACCGGCAACACCGGCGAGACCATCGTGTTCTGGGTCTGCGCGATCGTCGCGGTCGTAGGCGCGCTCGGCATGCTGCTCTCCCACAAGGCGGTGCACAGCGCGCTGTTCATCGCCTCGACCATGATCAGCCTTGCGGTTCTCTACGTCGCGCTCTCCGCCCCGTTCCTCGGGATGGTGCAGGTCGTCGTCTACACCGGCGCGGTCATGATGCTGTTCCTGTTCGTCCTCATGATCGTCGGCGTCGACTCCTCCGACTCGCTCGTCGAGACGATCAAGGGCCAGCGGGTGGCGGCGATCGTGTTCGCCCTCGCCTTCGCCGGCCTGCTCCTCGCCGGCATCGGCTCGGCGACCTACGAGGTGGTCGGGCTCGACCAGGCGAACTCCGTCGACGGCGGCAACGTCCAGGGCATCGCCCACCTGATCTTCGGTCGCTACGTCCTCGCCTTCGAGGCCACCTCCGCCCTGCTCATCACCGCGGCGCTCGGCGCCATGGTCCTCGCGCACCGCGAACGCCACACCCCGCGCGCGACGCAGCGGATGCTGGCCGAGGAGCGGGTCCGCTCCGGCAGCCCGCAGAACCTGCCCGGCCCCGGCGTGTACGCCCGGCACAATGCCGTCGGCACACCGGCGATGCTGCCCGACGGCACGCCGACCGACCGGTCCGTGCCGCTGCCGCTCCGCGGCGTCAGCGCCGTCGTCGGCATCGACAGCGAGGACACCACCAGGGTCAACGCCCTGGCCGCCGGCGGATCCGTCATCCCGACGGCGGACGAGGGGACCGAGTCGTGAACCCGGCCAACTACATCTACCTCAGCGCCGTGCTGTTCAGCCTCGGGGCGTTCGGCGTGCTCGTGCGCCGCAACGCGATCGTGGTGTTCATGTGCGTGGAGCTGATGCTCAACGCGAGCAACCTCGCGTTCGTCTCGTTCGCGCGGATCCACGGCAACCTCGACGGACAGGTCATCGCCTTCTTCGTCATGG
>JAJXTD010000156.1 GCA_021784035.1 Actinomycetes bacterium
GGCCTGTCCTCGTCCGCGATGAGGCTGTGCGCGGACACGTCGGCCCGTGCTGTCACTGTGACCGTGGCCGACTCACCTCTCGCGAGGTCGAGCGTGACGGGGCTCACCGAGTAGGTCACGCCCATCGGCTGGTCGCTCACGGTGAACGAGAACGTCGCCGTCGACTTACTCAGGTTGGTGACGGTCACCGTCTGCGTGCGCGTCTGGCCGCTGCCCGAGGGCACGCCGCCGAACGCGACGCTGACCGGGTCGAGACTGACCTGCGCCTGGACCGCGGCGTCGAGGTTCTCCAGCCCGGCACCGACGACGAGGACCTCATTGGTCGGTTCGGCGAGCGCGAAGTCCTTCAGGGCACCCTGGTCGGCGGTGTTGACGATCGCCGAACGGACCTGCGCGGCCGACCAGTCCGGGTGCTGCTGACGCACGACGGCGGCCGAGCCGGCGAGGTGCGGCGAGGCCATGGACGTCCCGCTGAAGAACGCGAAGCACCCGCCGTCGCACGTCCCCGGGATCGAGGAGAGCACGTTGACACCGGGGGCCACCACGTCAGGCTTGACCCGCAAGCTGACGTCGACCGGACCCTGGCTGCTGAACCCGGCCATGATGTTCGAGTTGAGCGTTTGCTTGTAGACCTTGTCGGCGCCGATGGTCGTGTCGACTCCGTCGTGCTTGCTCAGCGCTGCGCCATCCGTGTTGCTCAGCATGTATGCCGGGATGGTCGGCTGGTTGGGCGTGCCGTCCTGCGCCATGGCCGTCGGGTCGCCGGCCACGTTGTTGACCACGAGGACGGCCGCGGCGCCCGCGGACTGCGCGTTGCGAACCTTGGTGGAGAACGAGCACGTACCGCGGTTCACGAGCGCGATCGAGCCCGTGGGCAGAGCCGACAGCCTGGTACACGCCGTACTGAGGGCGGTGCCGGCCTTCACCACGGCGAGCGGCGCGGTCACGTCCACCGCGACGGTGCTGAAGTCGCCGCTGGCCGCGCCGTACGTCTTGGGGTCAGGGGTCCCAGCGTCCACCGTCACCGGAGCGCCGACGAAGTGGCCGACGCTGCTGGCGCCCGCGGTGAGGGCGCGTTCGGCCATGCCGGGCGAACCGATGGTGAACGCACCGGGCCCCTCGTTGCCGGCGGAGACCGCCACGACCATGTTGGCCCGGTCGAGGTTGTCGACGGCGATGGTCAGCAGGTCCTGGATGCCGTGGCTGCCGCCACCGAGGCTCATGTTGGCGACGTCCATTTTGTCGGTGTAGGCGGCCTCGAGCGCGTTGAGGATGTCCTCCGAGCGCGCGTTGTCGACGGTGCCGGGGAAGACGTTGTAGTTCCCGAGCAGCGCGCGAGGGGCCACGCCGGAGATGCCGTAGGGGATGGCCGCGCCGTTCACGGTTGCCGGCGTGTGGTAGTTGCAGGCGACGGTGCCGGCGACGTGCGTGCCGTGGTCGCCGACGGCCTTCGCGTCGAACCCGTTCTGGTTCACCTTGTTGTTGAACACCCGCGCCACGATGACCTTGTTGTTCGTGTACTTCGTGTCGCCCTTCGGGACAACGGAGGGATAGTCCGCACCCGAGAAGCAGGGGTGGGTCTGGTCGATCCCGGAGTCGACGATCGCGACCTTCACACCCTCGCCTGCGGTGGCCGAGCCACCCCCATGGCTCCACGCGGAGACCGCATTGATCAGGGAGAGGTCTGGGTCGGGCAGGTCGGCGGTCGGGTAGTAGACGCCCTCGTACTGCGCCGTCCGCACCATCGGCGTCGCGGAGACCTGCGCGAGGCTCGCCCCGTTGAGCTGGACCGACACTGCGTTGAGCGAGATGTCGAACTCGCCCGAGACCCTGGCACCGGGCACGTTCTTGCGCAGCCACGTCTTGTAGTCGTTGCGCGCCTTGGCGAGCAGCGCGCGGTAGGACCTGACCGCGGAGCTGGAGAAGTCGATCTTCTTGCCCGGCGCGGGCCTGGTCCGCGCGTACGTCGCGAGGGGCTCCGCGCTGAGCTGCACGAGCGCGCGGCTCGTGTCGACGGTCGACGTCGAGCTCGCGACGTCGTTGACCGGCGACGCGACGGCGGTACCGGTGGCAGGCGCGACGGCCATCGTCGCCACGAGCGCGCCGGCGGCCAGGACGGCGTACCTCTGACGGGAGCCGGATACTCGGATCCGGATCGGTCGGGACATGAGCTCCCCTTGGTGTGGAGTTGGTCCGCCGGGCACTTCGTGGGCCCCCGGCGGCGGTCCGCCCGATCGTAGGTGGGGGGATTCGACGGTGTCTCACAATCCGGCCACATCGTCGTCACAGGAATCGGTGGTACAAGGAGGCCGCACTGCCGGAGGTGCTGGGAACCACCTGCGGGACTGGGATGGGCGCGTCACCTGAAGGCGGCGTCATCGTCCGGGGTGCGGTGGCGTTGTAGGTCCGGCCAAGGTGAGCGCCCGTGGACGGGATGTCGGTCCAACATTCGGCGGCGATCCGCGGGGGCGGTTGGTCCTCGGCCGATGAGGGCGTACCGTCTTCCTCCGACGACCCCGCGCCGCATCCCCCGTCGTGCGCGGGGTCGTCCTGTGCCCGGGCTGCCCTGCGGCGCCGCACGTCCGCGGCCCCCCGCCCGTTCCTCACATGCGGAACGGCTTCGGCGGCGCCTGGAGCGACGCCCGCGGACACGTGCGGAGGTCCAGCCCGGCGAAGCCCAGCGCCTCGTCGCACAGGGCTTCCACGGTCCAGCCCAGCGCGGTCCCCGTGCTGGTGATCGTCACGCGATAGATCGTGATGTCGTAGCGCGTCGGGGTGCCGTAGCTCACCTGGATCGCGCCGATGAGCGACGGGTCGTCGGGCATGGTCGCGGACGGCCAGGGCGCCTCGTACCGGGCCCACCGATTCGGTTCCGACTCCCATACCCCTCCGGCGCGTACGTCGCGCATCGCGAGCTCGACGAGCACCGCGCGGGCGGCCTCCTCGGTGAGAATCGCGGACGGTCTGAGCACCTCGGTGACGACGCCCTCGTCGTACATCTCGGCCTGGAAGATCTCCGCGTCCATCGCTCGAACCACCTCGGTCTGCGCCAGCGACGCCGCGGCGGCACCACGGGGGGCGGAGGTGCCGACGACCGACGACGTCGGACGTGTTCTCGTCCGAAGCCGAGATCGTGCTGAGCCAAGAAACGGCAAAGATCCGCTCGGCCGGTCTTGGGATGACCGGGGGCCTACGCCACACGGGTGAGGCGGGCGACCCACCAGGATCGGGTGACCGGGATCAGCGGAGCGGGCGCGACCCGCTCGCCGGCGCGGTACGCCGACCAGGCCTGGTCGCTGAGGCCCATGTGCAGACCGGACGGGGTCGGGGCGACGATCTGGCTCACACCGAACGCGAAGGCCCCCACGATCACGAGGACCAGGACGGCCTCGAGAGCCAGGATGATCCGCCGCGCGTGGACGTAGACGGTCGTGCCGGGCACGAGGCCAGCTCCCGTCCGGACCACGAGCTCGGCGTACGTGCGAAGTCACTGGTCCGTCGTCATCACGAGGAACCTAACCGAACCGGGCGTCCGCCGGACCTCGCCCCGCCGGTCCGGAACTAGTGCCGGCCGCCGCGAGTTGAGGCCTCGTGCGGACGCTGCGGACCAGCCTGACGAGTGTGGGCAGTGCCCTGGCGCTGGCCGCGTGCGCCGTCGTGCTGCCCGCAACCGGGACGGTGCCGGGCAGTGCCGGGAACGGCCGCGACGCGGACCAGTGGACGTACGCCGAATCCCTCGACGTCACCTCCCCGGCCGACCTGCCGCACACCGCGCTGCCGCCGTGCGCCCGGACGCCGCTCCCCCGCGGCTGGGTGGCGCGGGAGAACGCGCGGACCGGCGACCCGTCCTGGCGGCCCGTGGCCGTGCGGTCGCAGCAGCGGGTACCGCTCTACGTCGACGTGCCGTCGACCGTGTGTGACGTGCCCGTGGCCGTGCACCTGGGCGGAGGCGGTCACATGGGGGTGACGGTCCGCGCGTACCGGATCGGGTGGTACTCGGGCGCCGGGGCCCGGCTCGTCTGGACGTCGCCCGCGCTCGACGTGCCGCGGGCCCTCGGGCCGAGTCGCCACGGGGACTCGATGCCGAGCCCGCGCTACCCGACCACCGTGAGCCTGCCTGTGAACGCGTCGTGGACGCCGGGCGAGTACCTGATCGAGTCCTGGGACGGCAACGGCCTGGCCGGGTTCGCCTCCCTCGTGGTCCGCGACGACGCGGACCGAGGCGGCCTCGTGGTCGTGCACAGCAACCTGACCTGGGCGGCGTACAGCCAGTACGGCGCGTCGAGCCTCTACAAGGGAGCCGATGGCGCCGTCGACAGGCGCGCGCTGCAGACCGCGCTGCAACGACCGGTCACCGGTGCCGGCGCGTCCCGGCTCGTGGTCGGCGACGTGCCCCTCACCCAGTTCCTCGAGGAGCAGGGCATCGCCGCGCGGCACATCGTCGACACCGACCTCGATGCGTGGCCCTCGATGGCGACGACAGCGACGGCGCTCGTCCTGCCCGGTCACAGCGAGTACTGGACGCGGCGGATGTACGACGCGGCGCTCGCGGCCCGCAACGCGGGCGTGAACATCGCCGACCTCGGCGCGAACGAGGTGTACTGGCAGGCTCGGCTCCAGCGCGACGTGCAGGGGATCCCGGTCACGATGACGGTGGATCGCACCCTGGCGCAGGACCCGCTCGCGGCGACCCACCCGGACGAGGCCACCGTGCGCTGGATCTCGTCACCGCTGAATCGCGATCCCTCCGCGCTCATCGGCCAGCGGTACTCCGCGGTGCGCACCCAGGGCTCGATGCAGGTGTGGTCGCTCCCCCGCTGGCTCGCCGTCGGCACCGGCCTGCACGTGGGGGCGCTGGTCCACGGGGTGGTGGCCAACGAGGCCGACGGCGTCCGGCCCGGATCCCCGGCGACCCCGCCGGACCTCCAGACCGTCCTGCTCGGGCTGCTGACGCGGCCCGGGTACGTCGACCAGCTCGTGTCGACGACGTACTACAGCGCGCGCTCCGGCGCGGGTGTGTTCGCGGCGGGGACGACGTACTGGACGTGCGACCTCACCAACGCGTGCCCGGACTCCGTGGCGCCGTTGGCGACTCAGGACGTCGTCCGCGCGATGACGCTCGACGTGCTCCGAGGCTTCGCGAAGCCGCGGTTCGGGCGCTCCCACCCCTCGACGCACGCGGTCCCGCGCGACATGGCGACGGCCCGGGCGCAGCTGCAGCCCGCGGCGATCGGCCGGTACGGCGTCTGAACGCCGGCCGGTGTCCGCCTACTCGGCGGTGGCCTCCTCGTCACCGCGCGCCACGACGAGGCTCGCGACGGTCGTGACGGTGAGGATGACGACGATGACGACGAGGCTGAGCCCGATGGACGGTACCGGGACGTCGAGCGGCTGGCCGCCGTTGATGAACGGCACGTTGTTCTCGTGCAGCGCCTCGAGGACGAGCTTGATGCCGATGAAGCCGAGCAGCACGGCGAGGCCGACCTGCAGGAACACGAGCCGGTTGAGCAGGTCCCCGAGGAGGAAGTACAGCTGTCGCAGGCCCAGCAGCGCGAACACGTTGGCGGCGAAGACGATGTAGGGCTCGTCAGTGAGGCCGAAGATCGCCGGGATCGAGTCGAGCGCGAACAGCAGGTCCGTCGTGCCGAGGGCCACCAGCACGATGAGCATCGGCGTCCAGAGCATCTTGCTGCTCACGAGGGTGCGCAGCTTCGTGCCGTGGAAGTCCGGCGTCGACGGCAGGACGCGCGCCACCCAGCGGACGAGGGTGGTCTCGTGGTACTCGTCGTCGTCGGTCTCGCCGCCGGAGGCCAGCTTCACGGCCGTCCAGATGAGGAATGCCCCGAAGAGGTAGAACACCCACGAGTAGCGCGCGATGACCGCTGCGCCGAGCGCGATGAAGATGGCGCGAAGCACGAGCGCGATCACGATGCCCCACATGAGGGCGGACTGCTGCAGCTCCCGCGGGACGAAGAAGCGCGCCATGATCAGCAGGAACACGAAGAGGTTGTCGACCGAGAGGCTGTACTCGGTGATCCATCCGGCGAAGAACTCGACGCCGTGCTGCCGTCCGGCGAACATCCACAGCGCCCCGCCGAAGGCGATGCCGAGACCGACGTAGAGCCCGAGCCAGCGTAGGCACTCGGCCGTGGTCGGGACGTGCGGGCGCCGGCCGACCACGAGGAGGTCGATGACGAACAGGACCGCGTAGAGCACCAGCGTGGGCGCCCAGATCCAGCCGGGGATGTTCACGTGCGGCGACGTCCTCGCGATGGGGTTCTCAGGAGCCCCTCATCCTCGCACGGCATCGACCGCGGCGGATTCGCGACCTCAGGCCGCGTGCCCGAGCGTGACCAGGGCGGATGCGAGAGATTGCTCAAAGCCGGTGGTGGTGTAGGACGCCCCGGAGACCCCCGCGATCTGCGCGCTCTGCGCCTGCAGCGCCTCCTGGACCAGCAGCGGCCAGGCCTGCTTCGAGATATTGAGGCTGTATGGGTTGTCATAGGGCAGTTGGACCGCCTGGATGTCCACGAGGCGCCCGCCCGACACGGTCGCCTGCACCTGCACGATCCCGTACCCCACGTCGACGGCCGCGCCCACGGCGGACGCCGACGTGGCACTGGGGGTGGGGCTGGGCTTCGCCTGGGGTGTCGCGGTGGGGGGCGCGGATGGCTTCGGGGCGGCACTGTGCGTCGGCGCGGCTCCCGCGGTCGATCGCGTGCTCGTGCTCGTCCGAGCGCGGGTCGGGGCCGGGGCAGCGCTCCGCGACGGGGTGGTCCGGGACGCGTGCTGCTCGGGCGACGGCGTAGCGGACGAGTGCGGCGTAGGTGAGGCTGACGCGGACGGTGCGCCGGCGGGCGCCACGGGTCCGAAGTTCTGCCCGGCCGACCCACCCGGCCCCCTCAGGCCCGAGGACACGAGGGGGATGCCCAGCGCGGCACTCGTCGTGCCCGTCGGGTTGAGCCCGAGGACGACGCCCACGCCGACGACCGTGCCCGTGCCCACCAGGGCCGCGCGCATCATCGGCCGCTCCCCCGGCGGCGGCCGATGACGGCACGGCCGTGCGTGGCCCCACGCATCCCCACCGTGGCCCCTCCTCGTGCACTCGAACGCGCGTCCTCGATCTCCCCCGGCAGTATCGCGGCGCGGGGCGCAGCCGAAGAAGGCTCACCGTGCTGAGAAACCGATATGGATCCAGCCTTCGCCATGAAGGTGCCCCAGGACGCGATAGGCGCACCCAGCGCGCCCTCCATCTATCGGACGAGACCGGATTGGGGCGCCAGAAGTGCGTCTATCGCGCTTCGGGGCACCTTCATGCGGATGGGGGCTGGTCGGCGGGGGTGCTGCTACGAGATGGTGAGTCGAAGTTAGCTCTCGGGGTCAGCCGTGGCCGGCGGCCTGCATCTGACGGAGCTCCTTCTTCAGGTCGGAGACCTCGTCGCGCAGCCGCGCAGCGACCTCGAACTGCAGCTCCGCGGCGGCCGCGTG
>JAJXTD010000157.1 GCA_021784035.1 Actinomycetes bacterium
ACTGGGGCGGCAACCTCCCCCACCTGCCCGTCCGTGCTCGCTAGCGTGGTTCGCGGTCGCCGCCCAGGTCACGGTCGCGCGGCGCTCGTTCCGAGGAGGAACAGCCATGTCGTTCGACGCCCCACCGCCCGAGGAGCCGCAGGTCCCCGCCGGCGGCGCCGCACCGCCGCCCCCGCCGCCGCCTCCGTCCGGCGGCACGCCGCCGCCCCCTGGTCCGCCCCCGCCGCCTCCACCGCCCGTCGGCGGGACCCCGCCGCCCCCGCCGCCGGGCCCGGCTCCGCTGGCCACCGGCGGCTCCAGCGCCGTCGACGTCGGTGCGTCGTTCAGCTGGGCGATCGCGAAGTTCCAGCAGCACGCGGGCATCCTCATCGGGCTCGCCGCCGTGGTGTTCGTGCTCCGCGCGATCCAGTCGCTGCTCAACACCGCCCTGACGAAGAACACCGCGGACTGCGTGTCCCAGGGCGGCTCGCTGAGCAGCAGCTGCACGACCGGCATCTTCGCCAACCTCGGCGTCTCGCTGGTGCTCGGCGTGGTGTTCGGCGCGCTCATCTGGCTCGCCTCGATCGGCGTCTACCGCGCCGCGCTCCGGCGCACCCAGGGCGTCACCCCGAGCTTCGACCAGCTCACGACGGGCGAGAATCTCGGTCCCTACATCGTCGTCGCGATCGTGTACGGCATCGCGATCTTCGTCGGCCTCGTGCTGTGCTTCCTGCCCGGCCTCGTCGTGATCTTCCTGTTCCAGTTCGCACCGCTCTACGCGCTGGACAAGGGGCAGGGCGTGGGTGAGGCGTTCGGCAACAGCTACCGGGCCGTCGTCGCGAACTTCGTCCCGGTGCTGCTGGCCGCCCTGGTCAACATCGTCGTGGGCATCCTCAGCGGCTTCGTCTTCGGCCTGCTCTCGCTCGTGCTGCTCCCGTTCGGCGCGCTGTTCACCGCGCACGTCTACCGTCAGCTCAACCGCGAGCCGATCGCGGACTGAGCCATCAGTTCGGACGGGGCGGGCACTGCGTGGTGCCCGCCCCGTCGCGTTCCCGGTCGGCCCCCGCTAGCGTGGCCGGACCTGCACGGAGGACCGAGGAGGTGCGACACGGTGCCCGACGAGACCACACCCCCGGGCCAGAGCGAGCCGGACTTCGCCACCGGTTCCGCGGCCGGTCCGCCCCCGCCCACGACACCCCCGCCCGCCGGTCCGCCGCCGCCCCCCGACCCGCCGCCGCCCGCCGACCCGCCGCCGATGCCGATGCCGATGCCGAGCTACCCGACGACGCCGGGTCCTCCGCCGGTCTCCTACGGTTACCCGCCGGCCGTGCCCGCCCCGATGGCGCCCGCCGACGAGCGGCTCTGGGCGATGCTCGGCCACCTGTCCGAGCTGGCCTTCACGGTGATCGCGCCGATCATCATCCTGGCCGTCCTCGGGCCGCGGTCGGCCTTCGTCCAGGACCAGGCGAAGGAGGCGCTCAACTTCCAGCTCACCGTGCTCATCGCCGGTGTCGCGAGCGCGTTCCTGATCCTCGTGGGGATCGGGCTCGTCCTCCTGCCCGCCGTCGCCGTCTACGGCGTCGTGTTCGCCGTCATCGCCGCGGTGAAGTCCTACGAGGGCGTCCTCTACCGCTACCCGCTCACGATCCGCTTCCTGACCTGATGTCACTGAGGGTGGCCCTGGTTGCGCAAGAGGCAACCAGGGCCACCCTCAGTGCTTTCGACGGCGGAGCCGCGCGTCAGTCGACGAGGTCGCGCACGAGGGCGTCGGCGAGCAGCCGGCCGCGGAGCGTGAGGACGAGCCGTCCCGCGGCGTACGCCGGACCCTCGGCCAGGCCGTCGGCGACGGCCCGCTCCGCGACCGCGAGCCCGGCGGGGGTCAGCCGCCCCAGCGGCAGCCCCTCGCGCAGCCGCACCCGCAGCAGCACGTCCTCGACGCGTCGGTCCTCCGCGGTGAGCACCTCCCGGGCCTGGGCCGGGCTCTCGCCCGCGGCGATCCGCGCGGCGTACGCGGCCGGGTGCCGCACGTTCCACCAGCGCACCCCGCCGACGTGCGAGTGGGCGCCCGGGCCCGCGCCCCACCAGTCGTCGCCGCGCCAGTAGGCGAGGTTGTGCCGGCACTCGCCACCGGGCCGCGCCCAGTTGCTCACCTCGTACCACGCGAGCCCCGCGGCGCCCAGCGCCGCGTCGGCCTGCAGGTAGCGGTCGGCGGCGACGTCGTCGTCGACGTCGGGGAGCTCGCCGCGGCGGATCCGGGCGGCGAGCCGCGTGCCGTCCTCGACGATGAGCGCGTACGCCGACACGTGGTCGGCACCGCTGCCGACGGCCGCCGCGAGCGAGGCCGCGAAGTCGGCCTCGGTCTCCCCCGGAGCGGCGTAGATGAGGTCGACGTTGACGTGGGGGAAGCCGGCCGCGCGCGCCTCGGCCACGGCGGCGACCGCCCGGCCGGGCGTGTGGGTGCGCTCCAGCACCGCGAGCACGTGCGGCGCGCTGCTCTGCATCCCGAACGAGACCCGGGTGAAGCCGTCCGCGCGCAGCGCCGCGAGCGACTCGGCAGTCACGGAGTCGGGGTTCGCCTCGGTGGTCACCTCGGCGTCGGCCGTGAGCCCGAACTCGGCGCGGACCGCGGCGAGGATCCGGCCGAGGTCCCCGGCCGGCAGCAGCGTCGGCGTACCGCCGCCGACGAAGACCGACGACACCGGCACGTCGCGGTCGCCGAGCACGCGTCGCGCGAGGCGCACCTCGGCGACGACCTGGTCGGCGTACGACGCCCGGCTCGCGCCGGGGCCGAGCTCGTCGGAGGTGTAGGTGTTGAAGTCGCAGTAGCCGCATCGCGTCGAGCAGAACGGCACGTGGACGTAGAACGCGAACGGACGCGTGCCGAACGACGCGAGCGCGTCGGTCGGCAGCGAGCCGTCGGACGGCGCGGGTTCGCCCTCGGGCGGCTGGGACGGCACGGACCCGAGGCTACGTCGTGCCGCTCAGCCGTTCGGGTACATGCTCTGCAGGAGGTCGGCGTAGCGGGTCTCGACCACCTTGCGCTTGATCTTCAGGCTCGGCGTCAGCTCGCCCTCGTCGACCGAGAGGTCGTGGTCCAGGATGCGCACGTCCTTGATCGTCTCCCAGCGGTTGAGACCCGCGTTGAGCTGCGCCATGGAGTCGCGCACCGTCTGCAGGACCTTCGGGTCGGTCGACCAGGTGTCGGTCCCGCCCGTGATGCCCTCGGCCTCGGCGAACCCGGCCATGACGTCCGGGTCGAGCGTGACGAGCGCCGTGGCGTAGTTGCGGTTGTTCGCGTGCACGATCACGTTGCCGAGGATCGGGCACAGCGCCTTGAACTTCGCCTCGATCAGGCTCGGCGCGATGTACTTCCCGCCCGACGTCTTGATGAGGTCCTTCTTGCGGTCGGTGATCCGCACGGCGCCGTCGTCGTCGATCTCGCCGATGTCGCCGGTGGCCAGCCAGCCGTCGCCGACGAGCACCTCGGCCGTCTGCTCGGGCAGGTTGTGGTAGCCGCGCATGACGCCGCCCCCGCGGACGAGGATCTCGCCGTCGTCGGCGATGCGGACCTCGGTGCCGGGGAACGGCAGGCCCACCGTACCGACCCGGTTGCGGCCGGGGCGGTTCACGATCGAGCCGGCCGAGGTCTCGGTGAGTCCGTAGCCCTCGAGGATCGGGAGGCCGCACGCCTCGAACCAGGATCCGACGTCCTGCGACAGAGCGGCGGAGCCCGAGACGAAGTGCCGGATCCGCCCGCCCATGCGGTCCTTGATCTTGGAGTAGACGAGGCGGTCGGCCAGCCGGTGCTGGACCCCGAGGAGGGCCGGCACCGGCTTCCCGTCGGCGCGCAGCGCGACGACCTGCTTCCCCACGCCGATCGCCCAGTCGAAGATCTTCGCCTTGGCGCCGCCCTCGGCGGAGTTCATCGAGACGACGCGCGCGTAGACCTTCTCGTAGATGCGTGGGGCGCCGGCCATGACGGTCGGCCGGACGGCGGCGAGGTTGTCGACGATCTTGTCGACGCGGCCGTCGACCGCGGTGGCGAAGCCGATCTGCATCTGCGCCGCGAGCAGGAGCTTGCCGAACGAGTGCGACAGCGGCAGCCAGAGGAAGTGCAGGTCGTCGCGCCGGATCAGGTCCAGCGGGCCGACCGCGGCACCCTCGTAGGTCCAGTTGCCGTGGGTGAGCTCGACGCCCTTGGGCCGGCCGGTCGTGCCCGAGGTGTAGATGAGGGTCGCGAGCCGGTCCGGCGTCACGGCGTGGGTGGCCTCGTGCACCGCCTCCGGGCTCTCCGCGAGCAGGGCGCGACCGCGACCGGCCAGGTCCTCGAGGGTGATGACCCACTCGTCGGTGCGCGTGGAGAGGTCGGCCTGCGAGGTGTCGAGGATGATCACCTTGTCGACGTCGGGGAGCGCGCGGCGGTCGGCGGTGACCTTCGCGAGCTGCGCGGCGTCCTCCACGACGACGTAGCGCGAGCCGGAGTCGTGCACGATGTAGGCGACGTCCTCGGCGTTGGTCGACGGGTAGACCGTGGTGGTCGCCCCCCCGGCGCACATCACCGCGAGGTCGGCGAAGATCCAGTCGAGCCGGGTGTTCATCGCGATCGAGACGCGATCCTCCGGCTGCATGCCGAGAGCGAGGAAACCCGCGGCCAGCTCGGTGACCCGCTCCGCGCTGCGGCCCCAGCTCCACGACTCCCACCCGCCGCCGGACGTCGGGGCGCGGAAGGCCTCCCGGGCCGGGTCGAGGGCGACGCGGGCGTAGAACTGGGCGCCCAGCGAGGGCTCCACGGGGGGCAGCGGCTCGGGCCCGGTGGTCGTGCGTCCGGCGCTCGGCACGGACTCCTGGACTGCGTCGGACACAGCGAACTCCTCGTCTCCGGGCCCTGCGGGCACATCCGGTCGGCGCACCGAGCGAGGTGCCTCCCCCGCACCGGCGTCGGACCCAGTCTGTCGCGGCCGCAGCCGGGAGTCCCGCGATCCGGGCAGGAGATGTGAGCGGGATGAGGACGGCGGCGTAGGGCCCCGGTCAGGACTTGGGCTTCGCCGCGGTGTCGTCGGTCGAGAGCGCGGCGATGAACGCCTCCTGGGGGACCTCGACGCGGCCGACCATCTTCATCCGCTTCTTGCCCTCCTTCTGCTTCTCGAGCAGCTTGCGCTTGCGGGTGATGTCGCCGCCGTAGCACTTCGCAAGGACGTCCTTGCGGATCGCGCGGATGGTCTCGCGGGCGATGACGCGCGCGCCGATGGCGGCCTGGATCGGCACCTCGAACTGCTGGCGCGGGATGAGCTCCTTGAGCTTGCTCGCCATCGAGACCCCGTAGGCGTACGCCTTGTCCCGGTGGACGATCGAGGAGAACGCGTCGACGGGCTCGCCGTGCAGGAGGATGTCCACCTTCACGAGGTCCGACGCCTGCTCGCCCGTGGGCTCGTAGTCGAGCGAGGCGTAGCCCCGGGTCTTGGACTTGAGCGCGTCGAAGAAGTCGAACACGATCTCGGCCAGCGGCAGGGTGTAGCGCAGCTCGACGCGGTCCTCGGACAGGTAGTCCATGCCGAGCAGCGTGCCGCGGCGCGTCTGGCACAGCTCCATGATCGCGCCGATGTACTCGCTCGGGGCCAGGATCGTGGAGCGCACCATCGGCTCGTAGACCTCGGCGATCTTGCCCGAGGGGAACTCGCTGGGGTTCGTCACGACCGACTCGCTGCCGTCGTCCATGACGACGCGGTAGACCACGTTCGGCGCGGTCGAGATGAGGTCGAGCCCGAACTCGCGCTCGAGCCGCTCGCGGACGATCTCGAGGTGCAGCAGGCCGAGGAAGCCGCAGCGGAACCCGAACCCGAGCGCCACCGACGTCTCCGGCTCGTAGACGAGCGCGGCGTCGTTGAGCTGGAGCTTGTCGAGGGCGTCGCGCAGCTCGGGGTAGTCCGAGCCGTCGAGCGGGTAGAGGCCGGAGAACACCATCGGCTTCGGGTCCCGGTAACCGCCCAGCGCCTGCGTCGCGCCGTGCCGCGCCGAGGTGACGGTGTCGCCGACGCGCGACTGGCGGACGTCCTTCACACCCGTGATGAGGTAGCCCACCTCGCCCACGCCGATCCCCGCGGACGAGATCGGGTCGGGCGAGATGACGCCCACCTCGAGCATCTCGTGGACGACGCCGGTGCTCATCATCTGGATGCGCTCGCGCGTCGACAGGTGGCCGTCGATCACGCGGACGTAGGTGACCACGCCGCGGTAGGTGTCGTAGACGGAGTCGAAGATCATCGCGCGTGCCGGCGCGTTCGGGTCGCCGACGGGTGCCGGCACGAGCCGGACGACCTCCTCGAGCAGCTCCCCAACGCCGTGCCCGGTCTTGGCGCTCACCCGCAGCACGTCGTCCGGGTCGCAGCCGATGATCCGGGCGAGCTCCGCGGCGTACTTCTCCGGCTGGGCGGCCGGCAGGTCGATCTTGTTGAGCACCGGGATGATCTGCAGGTCGTTCTCGAGCGCGAGGTAGAGGTTGGCCAGCGTCTGCGCCTCGATGCCCTGAGCGGCGTCGACGAGCAGGATCGCGCCCTCGCAGGCGGCGAGGCTGCGCGACACCTCGTAGGTGAAGTCGACGTGGCCGGGGGTGTCGATGAGGTTGAGGACGTATGTCACGCCGTCGGACGCCGTGTAGGGCAGCCGGACCGCCTGGCTCTTGATCGTGATGCCGCGCTCGCGCTCGATGTCCATCCGGTCGAGGTACTGCGCCCGCATCGCCCGGCCGTCGACGACGCCGGTGAGCTGCAGCATGCGGTCGGCCAGCGTCGACTTGCCGTGGTCGATGTGGGCGATGATGCAGAAGTTCCGGATGACCGAGGGGTCGGTCGAACCCGGGACGGGAGCGCTGGCGTTGGCCACGGTGGTCTGGTCGTCCTCGCAGGTCGGGCGGGCGGGCTCGCGGGCGTGGTCCGCGCGGGCCACGGCCCGGGCGCGGTCCCCCATCGTCCCACGAACCCGGGCCCGTCCCGTGCACGCCCGGACGGTGGAGCGACGGGCCCGACGCCGTACCGGCCGGGTTCTCCGTCCTCCGCCCAGGTCGGCGGCGCCCACCTGGGCTCGATCAGCCGCAGCGGGGGCCGCCGTCGCGCCGCGCGGGTTTCTCTGCTCTCCGCGCGGCGTGCTGGCGGCCCCCGGCGCCCTCCGGTCCGGATCCTCCGGATTTGGCCGCCGAGCGCCGATCCGGGTACCCTGGCGTGTCGCGCGGCATGCTGTCTGCACGCGTGCCCGACCCCGTTCCACCAGTCCGCAGCACCGACAACCGAAGGCGATAGGCACACCCGTGGCGAACATCAAGTCGCAGATCAAGCGCAACCGCACCAACGAGGCTGCCCGCCTGCGCAACAAGTCGGTCAAGTCCGCGCTCAAGACCGCGGT
>JAJXTD010000158.1 GCA_021784035.1 Actinomycetes bacterium
ACCACCGGCTGCTGGACCTTCACCCCACCACGAACCCGGCCCTGAGCCCCGCGAGGGCCAGGGCGCACCACCCGTCGCAGAACCGGATCCGTGATCCATCTCGGCCACCCTGCCGATCGCGCCATGTTCACCATGCGACGCGCGCCGCCACGCGGGGAAACGTCAGCGCCGTAGGCCTCAGTCGATCGGGTGACCTGCGCCGGTGCGGGGTGCGGTGATCGACCGCCCCCGGAGCGCGGCCTGGGTGCGGTCGGCGACCTGGAGCTTGTCGAGGATGCGGCTGACGTTGTTCTGCACGGTCTTCACCGACAGGCCGAGGGCCCTGGCGATCTGGGCGTTGCTCGCACCCGTCGCCAGGAACTCCAGGACCTCGCGTTCACGACCCGTGAGCGAGTAGGGGCTCCCCACCGACGAGCCTCCCCCGACCAGCACGTGCCGCGCGACGCCCGAGCCGAGGACGGTACCGCCAGCGGCCACCGTGCGGATCGCCGCCACGATCTCCTCACCGCTCGACCCCTTGAGGACGTAGCCGCGCGCACCGGCCCGCAGGGCCGCCACGACCGTTTCATCGCCATCGACCATGGTGACGACGAGGATGACCGGAGGGTCGCTGAGCGCGCTGAGCCGGGCCGTGCACTCGACTCCGGACATCGACGGCAGGTTCAGGTCCATGAGGACCACGTCCGGCCGGTCGGCCTCCGCCGCCTGCAGTGCCTCCGGCCCGTCTCCGGCAAGCGCGCACACCCGCATGTCGGGAGTGGACGAGAGGAGCGCAGTTAGCCCGTCGCGGAAGACGGGGTGGTCGTCGACGACCATGATGCTCAGAGTCACGAGGCCACCTCGGACACCGGCGTGACCCGAGGGCGCTGCCGCGGCTGTGCCGGCAGCGGCAGCTCCGCGACGACCGTGGTTCCCCTGTCGCTGGAAGTCACCCGCAGCCGACCGCGAAGCTCCTCGGCCCGCTCGCGCATCGTCTGCAGGCCGTGTCCCGCGACCGACGCGGAGGCACCCCCGCGCCCGTCGTCCCGGACCGTTGCCCGCAGGCAGGATCCGGTGCGCTCCAACGTGATCCAGCAGTGCTGCGCATCTGCGTGACGCGACACGTTGGCCACCGCCTCGGTGACGATGCGGAACACCGCGACCTCGACCGCCGCCGACAACGCGGGGAGGTCCGTGCTGGTGAGCGACACGTCGAGCCCGCTACCCAGCCGACCCAGCACCTGCCGCAGGGCGCCGACGAGGCCGAGCTCGTCCAGGGCCGGTGGTCGCAGGCCTTCCACGACCCGCCGGACCTCGAGCACGGTCGCCCGCAGGTCCCGGCGCAGGAGGTCGACGTCGCGGTGCGCCGCGGTGCCCGGCTCCAGGGTCGCGGCCACGACATCCAGCCGGAGCAGGTGACCGGCGAGGGCCGGTCCCAGGCCGTCATGGAGGTCACGGCGCAGCCGACGGCGCTCCTCCTCGCGCGCGAGGACGAGCGACTCCCGAGCACGGCGGAGGTCGGAGGTCAGTCGCTGGGCGTGCAGCACGCCACCGAGGTGGGCCGTCAGGTCGTCGAGCAGTCTGCGGTCCCGGGTGCGCAGCCCGCCGACCGGTTCGTGGTAGCGCAGCGAGCCGACCCGCTCGCCATATGCGGACACGGGGATCTCGGTGCTCGACGGCGTGGTCGGATCGCCGTCCGCACCCGCGACGACGCGACCCTCGGCGTCGACGAGGGCGACGCCGTCGAGGCCGAGTGCCCGTAGCTCGAGGACGACGTCGTCGAGCAACCGGTCCGCGTCGACCGTGGCCTCGAGTCGCTGACCGAGTGCGGCGAGGACGTCGTACGGCTCGTCCCACCGGCCGTAGGTGATCCGGTTGACGCCCCGCTGCAGGGTGTCGCGCAGGGGTGCGAACGTGAGCGCCACCACCGCGGCCGCCGCCCACGGCAGCCAGATCGCACCGCGGATGTCCAGCACCGCACCGACCCCGGCGATGACGAGGGCGTAGGCACCCGCGACGGCGGCGGACAGGGTGACCCACAGCAGCGTGCGGTTCGCCGCGGTGCGCAGGTCGTACAGCCCGCGGGCCAGTACGGCGAAGCCGACGGTGAACGGGAGCGGGAGGGCGGCGACGCTGAACGCCCACCCCACGCCGGTGGCGAAGGCGATGGGCGCGACGACGACCGGGAGGAGAGCAGCGGCCGCGAAGAGGCTCAGCTGCTGGCGGCGGAACGCGTCCCCCCAGCGCCACCGGCTCACCAGCTGCGCGACTGCGCCGACGATCACGACCAGGCTCAGCGGCAGGCTGAGCAGGAAGCCCAGGCCGTCGAGGGCCAACCACGGTCCGTGCACGCCCAGCGGGTTCTGCCAGCTCCCGACGTCGTTGTTGTCCGCCTGCGGGTCGAGGACCGGCTGCACCGATGCAGCGACCAGCACGACGACGACCAGCCGGCCCAGCCATCTCCATCGCGGCGACGCGAGCCGGCCGTCAGGGAAGTAGACCGGCAGCGCCACCGTGACGAGGT
Organism: Actinomycetes bacterium; assembly: GCA_021784035.1. GTDB lineage: Bacteria > Actinomycetota > Actinomycetes > S36-B12 > CAIYMF01 > Longivirga. Next base: position 2,504 of record JAJXTD010000158.1, read on the forward strand.
ACCAGCCCAGCCCGCGCACCACGGAGCCCGCGATTACGGCCGCGGACACACCCGGCACGCTTCCCGGCTCGGTGACGAGCCCCCGGTGGGCGAGGTCGGCCCCGGCGTTGCCGAGCGACCAGAACGCGCCGCCGGCGAGCATGATCCAGCCGATCCGATTGTCCGGTCGTACGGCGACGACGATCGCGCCGACCAGCGCGAAGGCCAGGACGACCACGTCGCTCAGCACCGACGCCGCGGTCCCACCGGTCGGCGCGGTGGCCCACGTCGACACGGCCACGCCGAGCAGCGACCCGGTGACGGCCGCGGCCACCGCCGCGGCCGTCACCCTCGGGTGCCCGGCCGGATGCACGGACGCATCGTGCCCTCGACAACCGGGATGCGGGAAGGGGATCACACCGGCAGCGTCGTCCGATGGGCCGGCCGCTCGTCCCGTGCGCGACCGCGCCGCAGGGCGGCCACGCCGACCGCGAGCACCCACACCAGCCAGAGCAGCGTGGACACGTTCTGCAGACCGACTCCAGCACCCGGGATCGCGGCGAGCGACACCACTCCCACGGCGTAGCCGCTCAGGGCGACCCATCGAGGGAGCGCGCCGGTCAGCCGGACGGCTCCGGCCAGTCCCAGGGCGATCACCGTGACGAGGCCGCCGGACAGGACGAACGCGAAGCCGCGGATGTCGTTGACGGCGACGGCGACGGCGAGCGGTGCGCCGTGGTGGCCGTCGTAGAGCGCAGCCGCGCCGGCGGCGAAGCCCCCGACGACCGTGATGGCGACATAGGCGACGAGGCCGCCTTCGGCGCACGACGCGAGCCACGTCGACACCTCCGTGTCGCCGCGCACGAGGCGGGTCAGCAGCATCCCTCCGCAGAGCAGGACGAGGAACCCGACGTACTCGACGAAGCCGCCGGCGTAGTTCTGGCTCAGCGAGCTGGAGACCAGCGCGTCCACCGCCGACTGCTGCGGGTCTCCCAGCACGAGCTGGCTCTCGAGGGCGACCCCACCGAGGACCAGGACAACATGGGCGAGGAGCAGCGCGCCCGCCACCTGCCACAGCCGCCGCTGCACGGCCGACGTCACGGGAAGCACCTGTCGATCGCTCCGTGCACCTTGGCGACGGCCGAGTTGACCGCGCCGACCGTCCCGGGCGCGTCACCGGTCGCGTCCGCCGACACCCACGGGCCGACGGCACCGTGCGTGATGGTCGGGTAGCTTCCCCCGTTGACGCCGTAGTGCGCCGAGAAGTCCAACCCGGCGCCCACGCAGGAGCTGTGGCTGCTGGTGAATCCGGGTCCTGGGTACGCCTGGCCCGTGCCCGCGACGGCCGGGCCGGCCGAGGCGATCGCGGTACCGATCGCGATCGCCACCGCCGCGATCGCTGCTCGCCGTTTGTGCATCTCGTGCCACCTTCCGTGAGAGTGCCGACTGACCCGGCGAGGTTCGTCCTGCGGCGCTCCCGCCGCCCAGAGCACCCACTCCCGAGACCGCCGGGAAGATCTCCCGACTCGGCGCCGGCGCGCGATGCGTCGGCGAGACGGCGGTGCACCGGGATCGCCGCCCAGACGCACTCCACGGCGCGACGGTGGGGTCCAGCCCGTTCCCCAGGCGGGCTGATCAGCTCCTCGGCTCCGCGTCGTCGCGCTCGAGCCGTTCCACCAGCCGCTCGAGGGCGGGCACGGCGTGCCGGATCGCGCTCCGGTCCGCGGCCGAGAGCGACGTCAGCGCGACGTCGATGCGGCTCTCGTTCGCCTCGGTCCACTGGGCCAGCTCGCCGATCCCCCGCGGCGTCACGGCGATCACGCTGGCGCGACCGTCGCGCGGGTCGGGAGCCCGGGATGCGAAGCCGTCGTCGATGAGCTGCTGGACGAGCTCGCTCACGGTGTTGGGGGCCAAGCGCTGTGCGCGGGCGAGCTCCCCCACACGTGCGGGTCCCACCTCGGTGAGGACGTGCAGCAGCTCGACCCGCGCCATCGGCAGCCGCTCCCACGGGTAGTCCGAGCGGATGCTCCGCCGCAGGACCCGGCGCAGCCGCCCCACCACGTCGGTCAGCGTCCGGGCATCCACCCGCGCGTCAGACACACCAGCGCCTCTCGTCCCCGCCCGGGAGAGAATGTATCGGAGTCCGACGTATTCGGCGATAGGGTCGGACCGCGACAGCTCGGCGAGCCCGACCGCGATCGGGAGGGAGGACGGCCACGTGCCCACCGGATCCGGCACGGACGAACCGGCCCGCCCGACGGCGGGCGGGTCGGCGGCGTCGCGCGCACTCGCCCGGCTCCTGGTCGAGACGCCTCGACCACGACGGGTGCGTGACCACCGGCACGCACCGTGGCTCGTGGTGGGCACGGTGTGCATCGGCGCGTTCATGGGTCAGCTCGACGCCAGCATCGTGACGCTCGCCCTGCCCTCGATGCAGCGGGACTTCGGGGTGACGGTCTCGCAGGTGGAGTGGGTCGCTCTGTCCTACCTGCTGACCCTCGTCGGGCTCGTGACGGTGATCGGCCGCGTGGCCGACATGGTCGGCCGCAAAGCCCTGTACACGTATGGCTTCGCGCTGTTCACCCTCGCCTCGATGGCCTGCGCGCTGGCGCCGAGCCTGCAGTTCCTCGTCGTCGCCCGTGTGGTCCAGGGCGGCGGCGCGGCGCTGCTCCAGGCCAACTCCGTCGCCCTCATCAGCACCGCCGTGCCCCGGCACATGCTGGGTCGCGGCATCGGCGTGCAGGGCGCGGCACAGGCCCTCGGGCTTGCGCTCGGTCCCGCGGTCGGCGGCTTCCTCGTCGCGCTCGGTGGCTGGACCCTCATCTTCTGGGTGAACGTCCCGGTCGGCGTCGTCGGCTTCGTCCTGGGCTGGTTCCTCCTGCCGCGGTCACGGCACCTCGCCGCGCGGGTACGGGTGGACCGGCTGGGTCTCGCCCTCTTCCTGCCCGCCTCCGCGCTCACGATGCTCGGCCTGTCCATGGCCGCGCGCTACCCGCTCCCGGTCGCTGCAGTCGTCTCGGCGCTGGTCGCCGGCACCGTGCTGTTCGGCCTGTTCGCGCGCTGGCAGCTGCGCGCGCCGGCACCGCTCATCGACCCCGGGCTGTTCCGTCGGGCGGCATTCACCGCCGGCATCGTGAGCGGTCTGCTGTCCTACCTCGTCCTGTTCGGCGTGCTGTTCGTCGTGCCGTACCTGCTCGAAGGCACCGGGCTGGCGGGTCCGGCCCAGGCTGGTCTCGTCCTCACGGCCCTCCCGGTGGCGCTCGGTGTCGCGGCACCGGCCGCAGGGATCGTGGCCGACCGAATCGGGGCCCGCACGCCGACGGTGGCCGGCATGGTCGTGGCGGCCGTGGCCCTCGGCGTGCTCGCGGTGCTGCACGGCTCCCCCGGGGTGATCGCGGCCGGGTTGGCCGTGGTCGGGGCCGGGCTCGGGGCGTTCACCCCGTCCAACAACGCGGCGATCATGGCTGCCGCCCCGCACCACCAGGCCGGACTGGCCAGCGGCGTGCTGAACATGACTCGTGGCATGGGGACGGCCCTGGGTGTCGCGGTCGCCGGCCTCGTGTTCACCGTCAGCTCGCAGCATGCGGTGCTCGACGGCACCGCGACGGTGGCGGTGAGCCACGGGTTCACTGCCGTGATGGTGACGCTGTGCGCCCTCGCCGTGCTGGCCGCGGTCCTCGCCGCACTGCGCGGGGGTCGCGAGCTCGCGCAGCCGTGAGGGTCGCCCCGTGCCCCGGCGTCGGCCGTGGCGATGCCGTCCCGGAACCGCACGGCATCGGGTCCGGCGACCCCGCCCGGGAACCGCGACACGCCGGTCCACTGTCCGGAAATCGGTGAGATCGACCCGTCCCAGCCGAGAGATTCGGATTCGGGCGCAAGGTCCGGGCGGCCCGTGCCGAGGGCTAAGGCATGAGGCTTGGCAGACACAGCGCGCCCCAGCGACGAACTCCCGGCCTGCCGGGCCGCCGGACCGCGGTGGGTCTCGTGTGCGGAGCCCTGGCGCTCGGCGTCGTCCCGGTGGTCACCGGCATCGCCGCCGCCGACTCGACCCTCCCCCCGCTGCCCACCGGGTTCGTCGCCAGCCCCGTCCCCGCCGAGGGCGTCTACCAGGTCACCGGCCGGGCCTGGGGCCACCGGATCGGGATGTCGCAGGTCGGTGCGCAGTACGCCGGGCGCTCCGGCTTCACGGCCACGCAGATCCTCGCGGCGTACTACCCCGGCACCACCCTGACGACTCCCGCGGCCGCGCAGTGGCCGTCCCTGTGGCCGGGTACGCCGACGGGTGCCTCGCGCCCCGTGCTGCGGGTCAAGCTCGAGGGCAACACGTCACCCTCCCTCACCGTGACCGCGACGCAGGGCCTTGCGCTGTGGGTCTCCGGGGGCGCGAAGCCCCTTCCCGCCACCCCGGCTGCCGCCGCCCGCTGGCGCCTGGTGCCCGTGGTGCCGGCCGTCCCGACGTCCGGGCTCCAGCTGCAGTACGGCACCGCCACCAGCGGTGCGACCTGGACCGCCGTCGGAGCCACTCTCCCGCTCGCGAGCGGCTTCACGTCCACCGGCTCCGGCCCGGGCGTGCGCATCGAGCTCGCGAACGGCACCACGCGGACCGAGCCGACGACCGTCGTCCAGACGACGTCCGCTCCCAGGTCCACGGCGTGGACCACCGTGTCCCTCGTCGACCCGCAGGCCTACCTCGCGTCGGTCGTCGCCGCCGAGATCGGTCCCTCGTCCGCGCCCGCGACGCTGCAGGCCCAGGCCGTCGCCGCGCGCACCTACGCGACGCGCCTCGCCGTCGTCTACGGCAAGTCACGGTCGTGGGACGTCTGCTCGGTCACGACCTGCCAGTACT
>JAJXTD010000159.1 GCA_021784035.1 Actinomycetes bacterium
TTCGGGACCGGGCCGTCGTAGGCCACGCCGTACGGCGCCGCCTCGGCCACCAGGTCGACGAGGTGCGGGTGCGGGTTCTTGTAGAACCCGAGGTAGCCGCGGATCGACACCCGGGCGTCGGCGAGCTCGGGCGTGCGCTCGCGGGCCCGGCGCCAGCCCTCCAGGAACTCGGTCACGGGGACCTTGAGCGAGATCGTGCCGATGTAGCCGAGGGTCAGCGGCCGGTCGGCGGGCGGCACCTCCGGCGCGTGGTTCGGCGCGAGGTCCTTGTCCCAGCCGTTCGCGACCACGTGGATCCGGTCGGCCGCCTCGGGATACACGCGCCGGTGCCACGCGGCGATCGGCTCGTTGACGAACCAGATCTCGCGCGCCGAGTCGACGAGACGCTTCTCCCACTTCCCGACCTCGCTCGCGGCGTCGTGGACGCGGTGGCCGTCGAAGACGTCGAGCGACCAGGCGTCGCGGTAGTCCATGACGTAGGGGACGCCGTGCTTCGCGTGCAGGTGCGCTCCGGCGGTGAAGGCGACGTTGGGGTTCGCGGTGCCGAGGGTCAGGTCGACCGGCCGCTGCGCGTGGATGCGCTCGGCGGCGGCCTCGATGACGGGTCGCCACGGGCCGTAGGACACCTCGGGGAAGTGCCGCCGGTCCGCCGCGAGCCGCATCCGCCGCCACAGCGGGTGGGCGTAGATCCGGGTGCGCGACCACCGGCGCAGGTCCGTCTCGAGGATCGGCCAGGAGAACGGCACGCGGACGACCTCGATGCTCGGGTCGACGAGGTCCTCGAGCGACGGGTCCGCCCCGGTGAACCGCTCGAACACGTCGCGCTCGACCGTGAGGACCGTGACGTCCCAGCCGTCGGCCGCGAACGCGTTCGCCGTCGCGAGGGCGCGGTAGACCCCCGAGCCCCGGCACGGCGGGAAGCCCCAGGCCACGTACAGGAGGTGCGGACGGTACGCCGGTTCCGGCATGCGTCGTCCTCCTCGGGTGGCGCGGTCCGCGCGGTCGGTCGGGCTCGATCTCGGGCGTCGTTAGGCTAACGCCATGCGCGAACACCTCCCGCCGTCCGTGCGCGCGGCGGCCCGGGGGGCACGTCGCCGGGCGAGGATCGCGGCGCGCTGGCTGCACCGGCCCGACCCGATGCCGGTCGCGCCCACGCCCGCCGCCACCCGCGTCCGCCTGCTCATCGGCCCGGCGAACTTCGCCGGGCAGGGCTACGAGTGGGCGCGCGCGGTCGAGGCGAACCTCGCCGACGTCTCCGCGACCTCGTTCATGCTCGGCCGGTCCCACCTCGCGTTCCCCGCGGACTGGGTCGTCGACCCCGCGGTCTGGGTCAACCCCTGGTGGCAGCGCCAGCAGAGCCGCGACGTCCTCGGCGGCTACACCCACGTGCTGTCCGAGGCGCTCAAGCCGGTGCTGGGCACCCGCTACGGCAACGACGTCAGCGGGGAGGCGCGGCGGATGAAGCGCCGCGGACTCGTCCTCGGCCTCGTCGCGCACGGGTCGGACGCCCGGCTGCCGAGCCGCCACGCCGCGAACCACCGGTGGTCGCCGTTTCGCGACGCCGACGACTGGGACGTGGCGGCCACGCTCGAGGAGCGCGTCGCGCGGCACCAGCGGATCTACGCCGCCCACCACGCGGCCGGCGGTGCGGTCTTCGCCACGACGCCCGACCTGCTCGACGACCTGCCCTACGCCCACTGGCTGCCCGTCGTGATCCACCCGGACCGGTGGCGCACCGACGCGCCGGTCATGGAGCGCGACCGCCCGCGGGTGCTGCACATCCCGACCAGCCCGCGGCTCAAGGGCACCCCCCTCGTCGAGCCCGTGCTGCTGGCCCTGCACGACGAGGGGCTCATCGAGTACGTCCGGGTCGAGGGGATCGCGCCCGACGAGATGCCCGCGCACATCGCCGGCGTCGACATCGTCCTCGACCAGGTCGTGCTCGGCGCCTACGGCGCGATGGCCGTGCAGGCGATGGCTGCCGGCCGCGTCGTCCTCGCCCACGTGACCGCGCAGAACCGGGCCCGGCTGCCCGAGGACCCGCCGATCGTCGAGGTGGACCCGGACTCGTTCGAGTCCGTCCTGCGCGGGCTCGTGGAGCGGCGCGACGAGGCGCGGGCCGCCGCCGCACGCGGACCGGCGTACGCCGACGCCTGGCACGACGGCCGGCACGCGGCCGCCGTCCTCGCTCCCTGGCTCGGCGTCGCCGCCCCGGCCGGGACCCGCTCGACCGCTCCGGCGTGAAGCCGCTCACACCGGTCCCGACCACCCGCCGTTGGCCGGGGGAGCCCCCGACCAACCGGTACCCTGGGGCGACCGAGAAGGAGCCTCCCGCCTCATGACCTCCGCAGCCCCCACGCGCCCCGGTGTGCGCATCGTCGACTCCGCGGACGTGGACGACCGGGCCGAGATCGGCGAGGGATCCAGCGTCTGGCACCTCGCCCAGGTCCGCGAGAACGCCGTGCTCGGCCGCAACTGCATCGTGGGCCGCGGTGCCTACATCGGCACCGGCGTCACCCTCGGAGACAACTGCAAGATCCAGAACTACGCGCTGGTCTACGAGCCCGCCGTGCTCGAGGCCGGCGTCTTCGTCGGTCCGGCCGTGGTCCTGACGAACGACCACTACCCGCGGGCGGTGAACCCCGACGGCTCGCTGAAGTCCGGGCACGACTGGGAGCCCGTCGGCGTGACCATCCGCGAGGGCGCCTCCGTCGGCGCCCGCGCCACCTGCGTCGCGCCGGTGACGATCGGCCGCTGGGCGCTCGTCGCCGCGGGCTCGGTCGTCGTCAAGGACGTCCCCGACTTCGCGCTCGTCGCCGGCGTCCCGGCACGGCGCATCCGGTGGGTCGGCAGGGCCGGCGTACCGCTCGAACCCGCCGGTGAGGGGCAGTGGGTCTGCCCCGAGACCGGTGCACGTTACGTCGAGAACGACGACACCCTCACGGAGGCCCCGGCATGATCCCCGCAGCGAAGCCGCTCATCGGTGACGAGGAGCGCGAGGCGGTCGACCGCGTCCTGCGCTCCGGCATGATCGCCGGCGGCCCCGAGGTCGCCGCGTTCGAGCAGGAGTTCGGCGAGCAGGTCGCCGGCGGCTGGACCTGCGTGGCGGTCAACTCCGGCACGGCCGGCTCCCACCTCGGCCTGCTGGCCGCGGGCGTGGGCCCCGGCGACGAGGTCATCGTCCCCTCGTTCACGTTCGCCGCGACGGCGAACTCCGTCGCGCTCACCGGTGCCACGCCGGTGTTCGTCGACATCGAGCCGGACTACTTCTGCCTCGACCCGGCAGCGGTCGAGGCCGCGATCACGCCGCGCACCAAGGGCATCCAGCCGGTGCACCTCTACGGCCACCCGGCGGACATGACCGCGCTCACCGCGGTCGCCGCCAAGCACGGCCTCGCCATCTACGAGGACGCCGCGCAGGCCCACGCCGCGGAGTGGAACGGTCAGCGCGTCGGCACGTTCGGCGAGTTCGCGATGTTCTCGCTCTACCCGACCAAGAACATGACGTCGGGCGAGGGCGGCATGGTCTCGTGCGCGAGCGACGGGCTCGCGCGCCGGGTGAAGCTGTACCGCAACCAGGGCATGGAGCGGCGCTACGAGAACGAGGTCGTGGGGTTCAACGCCCGGATGACCGACGTCCACGCCGCGATCGGCCGCGCCCAGCTGACCAAGCTGGCCGGCTGGACCAAGCAGCGCCAGGACAACGCCGCGTTCCTCTCGGCGAACCTGCGCGGGGTCGTCGTGCCGCCGGTCGCGCCCGAGGCCACGCACGTGTGGCACCAGTACACGATCCGCGTCGTCGACCAGGACCGCGACGCGTTCGCCGCCGAGCTGGCGAACCGCGGCGTCGGCAGCGGGGTCTACTACCCGATCCCGAACCACCGCCTGCCGTCGCTGACCCACTTCGCTCCGGGCCTCGACCTGCCGCAGACCGAGGTCGCCGCGCAGCAGGCGCTCTCGCTGCCGGTGCACCCCGCGCTGTCGCAGGCCGACCTCGAGACGATCGTCGACGTCGTCAACTCCGTCGCGGCGGCGGGCGCCTGATGACGCTGCGCGCCGGGCTCATCGGTCTCGGGATGATGGGCCGGCACCACGCCCGCGTCCTCGGCTCGCTCGACGGCGTGGAGCTCGTCGCCGTCGCGGACCCGGCCGGCGACGTCCACGGCGTGGCCGGCAACCGCCCCGTCGTCGGCAGCGTCGAGGAGCTCATCGCCCTCGGCATCGACTACTGCATGGTCGCCGTGCCGACGGCGTACCACGAGGCCGCGGGTCTCGCGCTGGCCGAGGCCGGCGTCCACGCGATGGTCGAGAAGCCGCTCGCGCCCGACGTCGAGTCGGCCACCCGCCTCGCCGACACGTTCGAGCAGCGGGGTCTCGTCGGCGCGGTCGGGCACATCGAGCGCTACAACCCGGCACTGCAGTCGCTGCGCGCCCGGCTCGAGAACGGCGACCTCGGCGCGGTCTACCAGGTGGCCACCCGCCGCCAGGGGCCGTTCCCGGCGCGCATCGCCGACGTCGGCGTCGTCAAGGACCTCGCGACGCACGACATCGATCTCACCTCGTGGGTCACCCAGCAGCCGTTCACCTCCGTCATGGCCCGCACCGCGCACAAGAGCGGCCGCCCGCACGAGGACCTCGTGTCCATCACGGGCCAGCTCGCCGACGGCACCGTCACCAGCCACCTGGTGAACTGGCTGTCGCCCATGAAGGAGCGGCTCACCGTCGTCACCGGCGAGAAGGGCACCTTCGTCGCCGACACGCTCACCGCCGACCTCACGTTCTACGCCAACGGCACGATCGACACCGAGTGGGACGCGATCGCGAAGTTCCGCGGGGTGTCCGAGGGCGACGTCGTGCGCTACGCGATCGCCAAGCCGGAGCCGCTGCGCACCGAGCACGAGAACTTCCGCGACGCGGTGCTCGGCGTCGAGGGCGCCACCGCGCGCATCGTCACGATGCGCCAGGGCCTGGCGACCGTGGCGGTCGCCGAGGGTGCGCTCCGGTCCGCGCGCGAGGGCGTCGTCGTCACGTTCTAGGTTCAGCCACGGCTGCGCCCGTCGGTCAGGGCGCGATGGCCCTGGCCGCGCGTCGACGGATCCGCCGCGCCAGCGGCTCCTGCCGTGGCGGGGCCAGCTCCGCGGCCGCCTTGGCGGCGTCCTTCGCCTGCCGGCGTGCGATGCGCGCCTCGCGCGCGTCGTGGTGCGGCCCGGCGGGCAGGTAGCCGAGCCGCTCGACGACCGTCGCCTGCAGCTCCGCGACGAGCCGGCGCCGGCGGTCGGAGTCCTCCTCGGCCACCTCCGCGCTGATGTTCGACCCGTGCCGGCGGTAGAACCAGGTCGGGGTCCGGCTCACGGCGAAGGCCCGCTCGTCCAGCGCCAGGGCCACCCAGTGCGGGAGCAGCATCATCCCGGTGAGCGACGGGTCCCACACGAGGCCGCGCACGAGCTCGGTGCGCACGACGGCGCCGTCGTTGACGAGGGAGTAGCCGCGGGCCAGATCCCCCAGGGTTGCTGGCGGAAGGACGACCTCCCGGACCGGAACGAGCTCCGCGTCGGTCACCCAGTACGACGTCGCCACGACGTCCGCGCCGTCGAGGACGTGCCCGATCGCCGCGGTGATGTGCGACGGCAGCATGGCGTCGTCGTCGCCGAAGATCAGGTGGTGCTCGGTCTCCACGAGCTGGACGCCCGTGGCGATGGCCAGCCCGGGGTCGCGTCGGCCGTCGTGGGTCTCGATGCGGTGGTAGCGGACGCCGTGGCGCTCCGCGACCGCCCGCGTCGCGCCCCCGTCCGGCGAGGCGTCGTCGACCACGAGCACCTCCGTGCGGGTCCCGGTCGTGCGCGCGCCCTCCTCGGCGGCCGCGAGCACCGAGGCGACCGTCGGACCGAGGAACTCGGCGCGCGACCGGGTCGGTACCAGGACGGTCAGGGACGTGCTCACGAGCGGGACTCCTCGGTCGGGGGCGGCAGGCTCCCACGGTATGCCACGCCCGCGCGTGAGCGGGATCACCGGTCGGCGGGCGCACGGGACCTGCCCCGCGCGCCGTTATCCTGGGGGCTCCGCCGTCGTCCCGCTGCAAAGGCCTGCCGTGAAGATCACCGTCGTCGCCCTGGGCAAGATCGGTCTGCCTCTCGCCGTCCAGTTCGCCTCCAAGGGCCACGAGGTGATCGGGGCGGACGTCAACGCGACCACGGTCGAGCAGGTCAACGCCGGGGTCGAGCCGTTCCCGGGCGAGGCGTTCCTCGGCGAGCGGATGCGCGCGGCGGTCGGGTCCGGGAACCTGCGCGCCACGACGGACACCACCGCCGCCGTGGCCGAGAGCGACGCCGTCGTCGTCGTCGTGCCGCTGTTCGTCGACGCCGACGGCGTGCCCGACTTCGGCTGGATGGACTCAGCGACCCGCGACATCGGCCGCGGCCTGAAGCCCGGGACGCTCGTCTCCTACGAGACGACCCTCCCTGTCGGCACCACGCGCACCCGGTTCGCGCCGATGCTCGAGGAGCTCTCCGGCCTGCGCGTCGGCACGGACTTCGCGCTCGTGTTCAGCCCGGAGCGGGTGTTCACCGGCCGGGTCTTCGCGGACCTGCGCCGCTACCCGAAGCTCGTCGGCGGTGTCGACGCGGAGAGCGGCAAGCGCGGCGTCGCGTTCTACGAGGCCGTGCTCGACTTCGACGAGCGTCCCGACCTGACCCGTCCCAACGGCGTCTGGGACCTCGGCACGAGCGAGGCGTCGGAGCTGGCCAAGCTCGCCGAGACCACGTACCGCGACGTCAACATCGGCCTGGCGAACCAGTTCGCCCGCTTCGCCGCCGACCACGGCATCGACGTGTTCGAGGTCATCGAGGCGTCGAACAGCCAGCCGTTCAGCCACATCCACCGCCCCGGCATCGCCGTCGGCGGCCACTGCATCCCGATCTACCCGCGGATGTACCTGTGGAACGACCCCGACGCCACCGTCGTCCGCGCCGCCCGCGAGGCCAACGCCGCGATGCCGGAGTACGCCGCGGCCGTCCTCGAGGGCGCCTACGGCGACCTCACCGGCGCGACGGTCGCCGTCCTCGGCGCGGCGTACCGCGGAGGGGTGAAGGAGACGGCGTTCTCCGGCGTCTTCCCGACGGTCGCCGCCCTCGAGTCCCGCGGCGCCACGGTGCGCGTCCACGACCCGCTCTACACCGACGAGGAGCTCGCGGCGTACGGCTTCACACCGCACCACCTCGGGGAGCCCGCCGACGCCGTCGTCGTGCAGACCGACCACGCGGAGTACCGCACCATCGCGGCGTCCGACGTCCCCGGCGTGCGCGTGCTCGTC
>JAJXTD010000160.1 GCA_021784035.1 Actinomycetes bacterium
TCGCTCTCGAGTTGCACGTCGAACCTGCCTGTTGAGCCGCACGAACCCGTCGGTCCGAGGTGCAACTCGCGGTCCCCGTGACGACCTGAGCCTTCGAGGATGTGGGACCCCACTGACGAGGGGTTCGTCTGCCCGTGTCAGGTGCTGGCTAGGGTGCTGCGCATGCGCACCCGGATCGCCGTCGTCGCGGCACTGACCCTCGTCGTCGGGTTCGCTGTCGCGTCGCTCACCGGGAACCGGCCGCTCGGCGGTGTGGTGCTCGTGGTCGGCGGGGCGCTGTGCACGTGGTGGATGGCGCGTACCGCCGGTGTGCTGCGGGCCGTCGTGACGCTCGTCGCCGTCGTCGGGCTCTTCGTGCTGTCCCACCCGCTCGGTCTCGTCATCGGCGCGTGGCCGTCCGTCCTTCTCGTGGCTGCGATTGCGGCCGTGCTCGCGTACGCGTTGGCGTCCTCCCCGAGCTCCGTCCCCGCTCCCGTCGACTGACGGGAAGGCACGCGTCGCCACCGCGATCGCGGACGGCTTCCTCGACCCGACCTACGGCCGGGTGGGGACGATGTAGTCGAACCAGCCGGGTCCGCGCCGGAACCCCATGCGCACGTTGGCGGCGAGGATCGGCTCGTTCCCCTCCATGTTCTGGGTGACCAGGGTCCGGTAGCCGCGATCGCGAAGCCGGCGAGCCTGTTCGGCCTTGAGCGCGGTCGCGATCCCCAGGCCACGTGACTCGGGGTGGACGCCGGTGAAGACCGTGTTGACGGTGGGTGGGTCGTCGGTGCGGTGCGTGACGCACGTGACGCCGACGGTCCGGTCGCCGACACACGCGACGAGCATGTTCTCCGGAGTCGCCATCGCCTGGAGCACCTCGAGGGTCAGCGGCTCGGATGCCTCGCCGGTGTCCGGTGCCTCGTCGTACCGATCGCGCACGAACGGGTAGACGGCCCGCATCCCATCGTCGCCGGACACCTCGTGGAAGGTGACGCCGGATCCGATCGCACGCGCGGTCAGGTCGCTCACCCGTGGATCGGTGAGGCCGCCCAGGTCGAGGGTCTGCTCGAAGTGGTGACCGTCGACACGACCGCCCCAGTGCTCCGTGACGGACCGTCCGTCCGGGTCCGCCTCGGGCACCGGCACGAGGACTGTGCTGAACCCGTGCTCGCGAGCGACGTCCAGGACTCGTCGGCCAAGGGCGGTGCCGGCTCCGCGCCGCCGGGCCGACGGGGCGACCCACAGGTAGGCCGCCGCTTGCGTGGGGGATCGCCGTGCCTGGCAGTCCAGCGCGGCGTGTCCGACGGCGACCCCACCGTCGTCGTAGCACCAGGTGAATGCCGGATGGTCGAGCAGCAGCGCCTCGGCGAACGCCCAGAACCACTCGCTGCCCACCCAGGTCGGGTCGGCGGCGTGGATGGTGTCCAGGTCGTCCTCGGGAACAGCGGGACGAACGGTCATGACAGCCAGCTCCCTCGCGAGCGCGTCGAGGCGGCAGCGGCAGATGCCCGGAGACCTGCGTGCCGCGTCACCCAGTGTGCCCGCTCCGGCGCCGCGCGGAGACGTGGTTGCGGATCCGCGTCGCATCCGGTCACCGACGGACCACTCCCTGCTCGGATCGCGTCGTCACCCGCTCTCGTGCACACGCTGCTCATCGGGGTGACGGCGCACCGTAGGGGACTGCCGGGAGTCCTACGCCGCCAGCGCGGCGCGGATCGGGCGGAGCAGCTCGTCGCGCGCGGTGCGCAGCGAGGGCCCGTACCACGTGAGGGCCCGGCCGCTGATGAGCGCGGTGCGCACCGGCACCGCCTCCGGCCCGTCGGCCGGCGTGAAGGCGTACGGCTCGTCGGGGAGCAGGACGAGGTCGACGTCGGCCGACGCCAGGCGGCTCACGTCGACCTTGGGGTAGCGCTCGGCCGAGCCGGCGAAGACGTTGACCAGGCCGAGCCGGTGCAGCACGTCGCCGGCGAACGTCGAGCTCCCGACGACGAACCACGGGTCCCGCCAGACCGGCACGGCGACACGGACTCCCAGCGACGGCGCCGGCTCCGCCCACGCCCGCTGAGCCTCCGTCAGCCACTCCGGCTCCTCGACATCGAGGCCCTCGGCGAACAGCCGGGACATCGACGCGAACGCCTCGTCGACGGTCTCGATCCGCGTGACCCACACCGCGATGCCGGCGTCGCGCATCCGGCGTACGTCGATCTCCCGGTTCTCCTCCATGTTCGCGACGACGAGGTCGGGTGCCAGCGCGACGATCGCCTTCCAGTCCGGGTTCTTCGTGCCGCGCACGCGCGGCACGGACAGGTCGGGCGGGTACGTGCACCAGTCCGTCGCCGCGACGAGGACACCGGGCGCCGTGGCAGCGATGGCCTCGGTCAGCGACGGGACGAGCGAGACGACGCGCCGCACCGGGCGCGGGAGGTCCACCGCGTGCCCGAGGTCGTCCGTGCGCGGGGTCAGCGGGGCCGCCAGCGCTTCCAGACGGCCGTCGCCGTGGCGCGGGTCTTGCCCTCCCAGACGAGCTCGACCTCGCAGCGGATCTCCGCATCGCTGGCGTCGGCCACGTGCGCGACCAGCTCGACGGCCTCCTGCAGCGGGCTCGGTCGCAGGAACCGCACGTCGAGCCCCGCGGTCACGTAGGGGAGCGGTGCGCCGGCGAACGCGGTCCACCCGTGCCGGTCCGCCTCCCACATCACGGCCGCCGCGCTGTGGCAGTCCAGGATCGTCGAGATGATGCCGCCGTTGAGGAAGCCGAGCCCGTTGTCGTGCTCGGGCCACGGCAGGAACGACGCCGTCACCGCGCCCTCCGCCGGGTAGCTGCGCAGCTGCAGTCCCTTCGGGTTGGCCTGGCCGCAGCCGAAGCACTGCAGCCCGGGGTAGAGCAGCTGCTGGATGCTCGGGTTGGCGTCGTCACCCGGTCGTCGCGGATCCACTCGGTAAGCCTGGCACCACGACCGCCGACGGCACAGCCCGACCCCGCCTCGGGCGGGAGGACCCGTCCGGCGCGACGTGGGGCGAGCGGGACCGGCGAGCCACGGGGCTCGTGCGGCAGCGGCCCGGGGGGCAGACCGCGGAGTACGACGTGACCGCGGAGCGGGCGATCCCGGCGGCGGGCAGGACCACGCCGTAGCCGACGAGGACCCAGCCCCGGGTCGCGGAGCTATACGTGATCGAGCAGTTCGCCAGGATCACGTAGAAGGTGTCCCTGACGATCCCCGCGACGCCCATGAGCAGGGCCATCGCGCCACCGATGATCATGAGAACGGAGGCGAAGAACGCGCTCCCGGTGCCCCGTTCGCTCACCTTCTCGCCTGCGTGCGTCCTCGGCCCGCAGGACAACCGTGTCGTCCCGGTGCTACCACAGTCGTATGACTGACGTACGCACGGCATGGGACGAAGCAGGAGAGGCACTCAGCGGTCTCGCCCTCAGGCTCAAGCTGCACTACGAGCAGCAGCGCGAGGAGACCGGAGCCGAGACCGAGGCCGCGGTCGAGTCGGCCGTCGCGAAGCTCGGCGCCGCGCTGCAGGATGCCTTCGACGCCCTGGGCGAGGCGTCCAAGGACGACGCGGTGAAGACCGACGTGGTGCGGGTCGGGCAGACCTTGACCGACGCGCTGAGCGTCACGTTCGCCGAGGTGTCCGACGACGTGCGCAAGGCCTTCGACCGCACGAAGTGACGGCGGTCGTCGCGCGCGATCCGGACCGGTCCGCCGGCCGACGACTGACCGCTGTGCCTCGCACCGGGTTCGGCCTACGCCGTGGCGCACCGCGATCGCGCCACTCCGGGTGGTCGTCCGCGCGGCCCCGTGCTGACGTCGCGACGGTCGTGCTCGGGGCCGGGGCGAGTGGCTCCGCGGTCGTGCGCGCGCTCGCGGCCCGCGGCGTCGCCGGTCCGCTGCTGCTGGTGGACGACGGGTCGGTGCCGATCGCGGAGCGGGTGTGGGCGTCGTGGCTCGCGATCGAGGACGCCGCCGACGACGCGGTCATCTCGGCGTCGTGGCGTCGCCTGGTCGTGGCCACCGACCGCGGCGAGCGGGTGCTCGGGCTGACCCGTCATCGCTACGTCGCGGTCCGCGGACCGGACCTGCGGGACGCGACGGACGCCGCGCTCCGGACCGTGCGCGGCGAGCGTCTCACCGCCACCGCGACTGCCGTGCACGAGGACGGCGACTCGGTCGTGGTGGCCACCAGCTCCGGCGACGTACGCGCCGATCTCGTCCTCGACTCCGTGGGGCTGCTCGACGCCGGTGTCCGGGAGCCGCGCGCGTGGATGTCGTTCGCCGGGTGCGAGATCGAGACGGACGGTCCTGTCTTCGACCGGGATGCGGTGCGGCTCATGGACTTCCGCGTGCCACAGGTCGGCGGCGCCACGTTCGCGTACACGCTGCCGTGGGCCAGGGACCGGGCGCTCGTGGAGCTCACCACGATCTCTGCCGAGCCGACCTCGACGCGTCCGGACATCGCCGCACACCTCGACCGCGTCCTCGGCGCGGGTCGCCACCGCGTCGTGCGGCGTGAGTCGGGCGTGCTCCCGCTGGCCCCGCGGCTACGCCGGCCGCGCTCGGCACGCGGTCTCGCCATCGGCGCGGCGGCGGGGCTCGTGCGCGCGAGCACCGGCTACGGCTATGCGCGCATGCGCCGGGATGCCGCGCGCATCGCCGAGCAGCTGCGGCGCGGTGAGCCGCCGAGCGGCCTGCGGCGCAGCGCACGGCACCACGCCATGGACGCAGTCTTCCTCGAGCTGGCGACGCACGACCCGGCGACGCTCGTGGACTCCCTCGACCTGCTGTTCGCCCGCACCCCCGCCGATCTCGTGCTGCGCTTCCTCGACGAGGCCACGTCGCCGCGCGAGGAGGCGCGGCTCGTCTCGTCGCTGCCGACGCGACCCTTCGTCGCCGCCGCGGTGCGCGCGGGCCGGCCGTTCGCCCGCGGCCGGGCGCTGCGGCGTCAGGGGCGGTAGACGATCTCGACCCGGCGGTTCTTGGCGCGGTTCGCCTCGGTGTCGTTGGGCGCCACGGGATTCGCCTCGCCGCGGCCCACGGCGGTGATCGCGATGCCGGTTCCCGCGAGCTCGGTGCGGAACACCGCGGCGACCGCCTCGGCGCGGGCGCGCGACAGCGTGATGCCCTGCTGCGTGCTGCCGAGGTTGTCGGTGAAGCCGAGCACGGTGAGGGTGCCGGTGCGCGTGTTGCGCAGCGTGCGCGCGAGTTCGACGACGAGGGTCCGGGCGGCCGGCTTGAGCACCGAGCTGTCGCGGTCGAACAGCACGGTGCCGGAGAGCTGCGCGGAGACCCCGCCGCCCGCGACCGGAACGGCCGACGGTCCGAGGATGGCCGACGGGGTCGGAGTCGGGGTGGGCGTCGGCGTGGGCGACGCACTGGTGGGCGACGGGCTGGGCGGGGTCGTGGAGACGGCCGCCGCCGGGTCGGCCGGGCGCTGACCCAGCTCGGCCCACGCCGCGACGCCGAGAGCCACCAGGACGACCGCCGCGGCGGCGGTCCACAGCGGCCACCGGCGTCGCCCCTGTTCCGGCGTCGCCCGGTGAGGGGCGGGCTCGACCGTGCGGACGTCGGTGACGATCCGCGCGTCGGGGTCGAAGCCGATGAGCGCGACCTCCGAGCGCACGGACGCGGCCGCGAGACCGGCACCGCGCCACTGGCTCGCGAACGCGGCGGCGTCGACGTCGACCGACAGGTGCGTGACGAGGCCGTCGCGGACCTCGGCGGTGCTCGTCGCGGTGGCGACCATCCACGCGCTCGTCGCCGCGCGCGACGACTTGGCCGCGAGGATCACCTGGTCGTTGACCTGGCCGGTGCCGACCTGGGACTCCCGGACCGCGCAGCGGGTCTGCTCACACAGCGCGAACAGCTCGGTCAGACCGGCGGCCGCGCCCTCGCGGCCGCGCCAGGGTCCGCCCCAGCGGGGGATCTCGACGACGACGTCCGGGCTCAGGCAGGCGACAGCGGCCTCGACGTCCCGGCGGTCGATCGCGTCGGACAGCGCGGCCACGGCGGCCCGCCGATCGACGTTCTGCACCCTGGCCACGTCCCGATCCTGACATCCCGTCGTCGCGCACGACCGTGATCGTGCGCGATCGTGACCCCGGGCGGACACGGCGGAACGTGCGTCGTCGCCATCCGGACGCGGCGTAGCCTGGCGAGGGACCACCACGGCGGACCGTCGAGGCAGAGCCGGTCCGGCAGGCTCGAGGAGGTGGGCACGGTGTCGCAGGACGACCACGAGCGGGCACGCGTGACCGACATCGCCCGCGGTCTCCTGCCCCGGCTGCCCGGGCGCACGCGTCCGGCCCCGCACGACCCGCCGCCGACCGCGCCGGCGAGCGCCCCGGTGCCGCGCACTCTCGACGACGTGATCGGCGACTGCGCCGTCTACGAGGCGGGGCGGCGCCGGCCCGGCCGGCTCCCGCTCGACGAGGCCCGCGAGGTGGCCCGCACCACCGACGGCTTCGTGTGGATCGGGCTCCAGCAGCCGACGCCGGAGGAGGTCGCCGTCGTCGCCCGGGACTTCGCCCTCCCCGCGCTCGCCGTGGAGGACGCGGTCAAGGCGCACCAGCGGCCCAAGCTCGAGACCTACGGCGACGTGCTGTTCCTCGTGCTCAAGCCGGTCCGCTACATCGGGCACGAGGAGGTCGTCGACGTGTCCGAGATCGCGATGTTCGTCGGGCCGAACTTCGTGGTCACGGTCCGCCACGGCGACAGCGACGTGCTGCAGCGGGTGCGGTCCGAGCTGGACGACGACGCGCCCGAGATCCTCCGCATGGGGACCACTGCCGTGCTGTACCGGGCCGCCGACCTCGTCGTGGACGGCTACGAGGAGACGATCACCCACATCGACGACGACGTGGACGAGATCGAGTCTGCGGTGTTCAGCAGCGACGTCGACGACCACTCCGAGCGCATCTACAAGCTCAAGCGGGAGGTGGCCGAGTTCCGGCGCGCCGTGCTACCGCTGAGTCCCGCCCTGCAGCTGCTCGCCGAGGGCTCGGTGCCGGGCGTGAGCGACGTGGCCGTGCCGTACTTCCGCGACGTGTACGACCACGTCCTGCGCGCGTCGGACCTCATCGAGGGCCACGACCGACTGCTGTCCGACGTGCTGCAGGCGGACCTGTCCCGCGCGGCGGCGCACCAGGCCCAGATCGCCGTGCGGCAGAACGAGATCGCCGTGCGGCAGAACGAGGACATGCGCAAGATCTCGGCCTGGGCGGCCATCGCTCTCGTCCCCACCGCCATCGCGGGCATCTACGGCATGAACTTCGACAACATGCCCGAGCTGCACTGGCGGTTCGG
>JAJXTD010000161.1 GCA_021784035.1 Actinomycetes bacterium
GGGCCGTACGCCGGAGCGGCCGGCGCGGGAGGCACGGGAGCCGTGGCGCCGTAGGGCGGGGCGGCGGACGGCGGGGCCGGGCCGCCCGGCGCGGTCGGGGGGCTCCAGGACGGCGCCACCGGCAGGCCCGGGGGAGGTGGCACGGCGGCGGGGCCGGCGGAGTCGCCGGCCGGCCGGTCCTCGGGCCCCTGCGTGTCGTCGTCGCTCATACGCCCTGCCGGTTCCCTTCCCCGCCGTGCGCGGCCCCTGCGCCGCGCCGGTCCACCGCCTCGCCCGATCGTGCCACGGTGTCGGCACGGCCGGAGCCGCGACCCGCTGCGCCGTCGGGGGGAACGCCGGCCCGACGTCGTACGTCGGAAAGGTCGGACGGCTCTCGGGCGCGTTGCGGGTACTCGCCGAGGGGAGGAGCGGCCATCATGACGACAGCGAGCTGGGGCGTCCGGCTACGCCCGGACGAGACGGGTGCGACCATGAGCGGTGTGAAGGGACGGGTTCTCGTCGTCGACGACGACACCGCGCTGGCCGAGATGCTGGGCATCGTCCTGCGGACCGAGGGGTTCGAGCCGGTGTTCTGCGCCGACGGCGCGCGTGCCCTCGCCGTGTTCCGCGAGTCCAAGCCCGACCTCGTGCTGCTCGACCTCATGCTCCCCGGCCGCGACGGCATCGACGTCTGCCGCTCGATCCGGGCCGAGTCGGGCGTCCCCATCGTCATGCTCACGGCGAAGACGGACACCGTCGACGTCGTGCTCGGTCTCGAGAGCGGCGCCGACGACTACGTCGTCAAACCGTTCAAGCCCAAGGAGCTCGTCGCCCGCGTCCGGACGCGGCTGCGCCGCACGGACCAGGTGTCGCCGGAGACCCTTGCCATCGGCGACCTGCAGATCGACGTCGCCGGGCACGCGGTCAAGCGCGACGGTGAGCACATCTCGCTGACCCCCCTCGAGTTCGACCTGCTCGCCGCGCTCGCGCGCAAGCCGTGGCAGGTGTTCACCCGCGAGGTCCTGCTGCAGGAGGTGTGGGGCTATCGCCACGCCGCCGACACCCGACTGGTCAACGTCCACGTGCAGCGGCTGCGCTCCAAGATCGAGCACGACCCGGAGCGCCCGCAGATCGTCGTGACCGTCCGCGGCGTCGGCTACAAGGCCGGCCCCCCGTGACGACACGGGTGCCGTGATCGCATGAGTCGCTGGTCGGACCTGCGGCAGAGCGTCGCCGTCGTGAGCCGACCGCCCCGTGTGTGGCGCACGTCGGTCTCCCTGCGCGTCGTCGTCACCACGCTGGCCCTGTCCCTGCTCGTCGTGGGACTCATCGGCGTGCTCCTCGTGGGCCGCATCACCTCGGGCCTGCTCGACGCCAAGGAGCGTGCGTCGGTCGCCGAGGCGAGCAGTGGCACCACGGAGGTGCAGAGCGTCCTCGACGCGGCCGACACCGGCGCGACGACGCAGTCGGCGTCGGGCCTCGTGGACTCGGTCACGACGACGCTGAAGCAGCGGGCCGGCAGCCCGGCGCTGTTCGAGTTCCTGGTCCTCGCGTCCCCGCCGAAGAGCGGGGACACCCCGGAGCGCGGGTCGAACCTGGTGTCCGAGACCAGCGTGCCCGCAGCGCTGCGCAGCGCGGTCGAGAACGACCAGCGCCAGTCCTGGACCTACACCGAGATCCGCTACCTCGACGGCCGGTCCGCTCCCGGCCTCGTGGTCGGCGCTCCGCTCGCCGTCCCGCGCGTGGGCCCCTACGAGCTCTACTACCTGTTCCCCCTGACGCAGGAGCAGACCACGCTCGACCTCGTGCAGCGGACGGTGCTGCTCGTCGGTGTGCTGCTCGTGGTGACCCTCGCCGGCATCGCCTACGTCGTCACCCGGCAGGTCGTCTCGCCCGTGCGCCTGGCCGCCCGCACGGCGGAGCGATTCTCCGCGGGTCACCTCGCCGAGCGGATGAAGGTCAAGGGCGAGGACGACCTCGCGCTGCTCGCCACGTCGTTCAACGCGATGGCGGCCAACCTTCAGGTGCAGATCACCCGGCTCGAGTCGCTGTCCCGCGTGCAGCAGCGGTTCGTGTCCGACGTATCGCACGAGCTGCGCACCCCGTTGACCACAGTGCGCATGGCGGCCGACCTGCTCTACGAGTCGCGCGACGGGTTCGACGCGGCCACCGCGCGCAGCGCGGAGCTGCTGCAGAACCAGCTGGACCGGTTCGAGGCGCTCCTCGCGGACCTGCTCGAGATCAGCCGGTTCGACGCCGGCGCGGCCATCCTCGACCCCGAGCCCGTCGACCTCCGCATGCTCGTCGACCGCGTCGTCGAGGTCGCCGCACCGCTCGCGGCGCGCACGGGCTGCGAGCTGCGCGTCATCGCCCCCGACGAGGTGTGCATCGTCGAGGCGGACGCGCGGCGCATCGACCGCGTGCTGCGCAACCTCGTCCTCAACGCCGTCGAGCACGGCGAGGGACGCCCGATCGACATCACCGTGGCGTGCGACGACGACGCCGCCGCGGTGTCCGTCCGCGACCACGGCGTCGGCCTGCGCCCGGGTGAGTCCTCGCTGGTGTTCAACCGGTTCTGGCGCGCCGACCCGGCGCGCGCCCGGTCGA
Organism: Actinomycetes bacterium; assembly: GCA_021784035.1. GTDB lineage: Bacteria > Actinomycetota > Actinomycetes > S36-B12 > CAIYMF01 > Longivirga. The sequence continues at coordinate 2,587 of JAJXTD010000161.1, forward strand.
TCGGCGGCACGGGGCTCGGCCTGTCGATCGCGCTGGAGGACGTGCGCCTCCACGGCGGCTGGCTGCAGGCCTGGGGGGCCCCCGGCGACGGAGCCAACTTCCGGATGACGCTGCCGCGCACCGCGGACAGCCAGCTCATCGCGTCCCCGCTGCCGCTCGAGCCCGCCGATGCCGGGCCGCGGGTGCAGACCAACCTGGCGACGCCGTACCGCTCGCCCCGTCGCGAGGAGGCGACCCGATGAGCCGGTCGGGCGCCGCGGTGCTCGCGGCCCTCGCTCTGGCGCTCGCCGGCTGCGCCGGGGTTCCGACATCCGGCGCCATCCAGCAGGGGCCCGTGGTCGCGCCTGCCGGCGAGGACCAGTTCATCCGCGTCATCGCGCGGCCGCCGCACGACGGCATGACGCCGGAGGAGGTCGTCCGCGGCTTCGAGGAGGCCACGGCGAGCCCCGACGCGCACTACACGATCGCCCGCCAGTACCTCACCGCCGGCGCGTCCGCAGCCTGGGACCCGACGGCCGGCGTCCTCGTGTCCGACACGAACGGTGTCTCGCTGACGCGCCGGGCCGACGTGGTCAGCGCCGAGGGCGCGCTGTCCGGGACCATCGACGCGAGCGGCGAGTACGCCGTGGCCAGACCCGGCACCAAGCTCATCTCGACCTACGGGATGCAGCTCGTCGGCGGGCAGTGGCGGATCTCCTCGGCGCCCGACGGGCTCGTGCTCGGACCGGCCGACATCGACCGCGGGTTCCGCTCGTTCGACCTGTACTACTTCACCCGAGACTTCGGGATGCTCGTGCCGGCACCGGTGATCGTGCCGCTGTCGAGCTCGGGCCTCGCGACGTCGCTCGTCCGCAGCCTCGTCGAGGGACCGACCCCGTGGATCGCGCCGGCCGTGCGCACGGCGTTCCCCGAGGGGACCCGTCTCGCCCTGGACTCCGTGCCGGTCGTCGACGGCGTCGCCGACGTCGACCTCACTGCCCAGGTGCTGACCGCCGACGACACGACAAGGCAGAAGCTCTCCGCCCAGCTCGTCTGGACGCTGCGACCGCTCCCGGACATCTCCGGTGTCCGGATCACGGTCAACGGCCAGCCGCTGTCCGTCCCGGGCGTCGGTCCGGTGCAGCCGGTCGGCTCCTGGCCGCTGCTCGACCCGCGGGGCCTCCCGGACCAGGCCACCGGCTACGCCGTCGACAAGCGCGGGCTCCTCCAGGTCTCCGAGCGCGGGGCGCTGACCCCGGTGGCGAAGACCAAGCCCGGCCTGACCCTCCCGGCCGTGAGCCTGAACTCCGCGACGGTCGCGGGGATCTCCGTCGACGGCCGGTCGCTGCTCGAGGCGCCGCTCGCCGACGCGGGCGCGGTGGTCCGCCGCTACACCGGCACCGAGCTGTCCCGGCCGTCCTGGGACCGCTCCGGGGCCGTCTGGGTCGTCGACCGCGGCGTCGGGCTGGTCATGGTGTCCGACGGCAAGGCGACGCGCATGCCGATCGCGGAGCTCCCCGCGGACGTCACCGATCGCAGCCTGCTGTCCGCCGCCGTCTCGCGCGACGGCACGCGGATGGCGCTGCTGGTGCGGCGCGGCACCCGGGTGGAGCCGATGGTCGCGCGGATCGAGCGGTTCGGGGACACCGTCCGGGTCGCGGCACCTCGACGCACCGAGAGCATCATCACCGACGCCATCGACCTCGCCTGGGCCGACGCCGACACCCTGGCCGTCCTCGGGACGTCGGGCGCCTCCTCGCTCGAGGTCCTGCAGCTCGACGTCGGGTCACCGCACCTGCGGCGGCTCGGGGCGCCGGAGGGCTCGGTCACGCTGGCCGCCGCACCCGGCCGGCCGCTGCTCGTCGGTGCGGGCAAGTCGCTGTTCCGGAACAGCGGCAGCACCTGGACGCGGGTCGGCGACGCCCAGTACCCGGTCTACCCCGGCTGACCCGTCCTTCTGGGGACGACACCGGTCCGGACCTCGCCGGCCCGTGATGCTCGCCGCATGACGTTCCGCACCGAGCCCGTGCTGGGGCTCGCGGCCGCCCGCCGGTGCGCCGGGTGCCGGGGTCCGGGCGGCCCGTGGTGCCGTGGCTGCGCGGCGACGGTCGCCGGGCCGGCGGCCGACGCCGACCTGCGCCCCTGGCCGGACGGCCTGCCGCGGGTCGCCGCCCGCTCGGTGTACGCGGGGCCGCTTCGCGAGGCGCTCGTCGCGTTCAAGGACCACGGCCGGTGGTCGCTGCGCGGCCCCCTCGGCTCGGCGCTCGCCGTCGCAGTCGCGGCGCTGCTGGTCGACGCCGACGACCCGGCGCGCGTCACCCTCGTGCCCGTCGCGGGGTCCCCCGGCTCGGTCCGCGCGCGCGACGGGGACCACGTCCGGGAGCTCGCGGGCGTGGCCGCCCGGGTGCTGCGCGACCGGGGCGTGGACGTGCGGGTGGCGACGGTGCTGCGCCCGGGACGGCGGCGGCACGACCAGGTCGGGCTCGGGCGCGAGGCGCGCGCTGCCAACCTGCGCGGCTCGATGCGCGCCAGCCCGGCCGCGGCCGGGCTCGCCGGCGTCGTGCTCGTCGACGACCTCGTGACCACCGGGTCCACGCTGGCCGAGGCGACCCGCGCCCTGGGCCGGGTCGGCGCCGTGCCGATCGGCGCGGCCGTCGTCGCCGCCACGCGCACCCGCCCGCCCGGGGCCGTCGCCCGGTCGCGCTGAGAGCTTGCGCCGAGTGCTGCCGGCACCGAGCGCGGCGAGCGAGGTCGGGGTTACGTTGTCCTTGTGGCACCCGTCCGGGTCCGTGGTTGCGTCCCTGAAGGGGTTCCGGTCGCCGGAGCCCCCCGGGGACAAGCCGATGCCAGCCGCAGGCGAAGCGGCCCACGTAAGACGACTCTTCGTCGTTCGATCACGGTGCGGTTTAGGAGTAAGTCCTGCCCCGACGACGGGCCACAGCGCTCGTCGACCCGGGAGAAGGGGAGTAGTCGCAACATGCCCGACCGGGCGCGGCGAGACCCTCAGCAGGCGATTGTGGGGTCGAAGACCAGGTCGGCCGGACGGGTGTCGCACGACAGGCACGGCAGGTTCGAGCAAGGCCGCGCCGCTCAGCACGAGCGACGCGCGGCACGGTCGCGCTCCCGCGAGGGCAGCGCACGTCGTGAGAGAGATGGGTGACGCCGCCATGACCACCATGAACGGTCCGGTCGACATCGTCGTCCGGGGTCGGCACCTCGAGCTGTCCCAGCGATTCCGTGAGCACGTCGTCGACAAGCTCGGACGCATCGACAGGTTCGGCGTCATCCTCAGCCGCGTCGACGTCGAGGTCAGCCGGGAGAGCAACCCTCGCCAGGCCGAGCGCGCCTTCGAGGTCGAGCTCACCTGCGTCGGGCGCGGCCCCGTCGTCCGCGCCGAGGCCACCGCGGCCGACAAGTACTCCGCGCTCGACCTGGCCTACGGCCGGCTCGAGGAGCGGCTGCGCCGCGCCGGCGAGCGCCGACACAGCAAGTACCGCCGGGGCGGGGCCCTCGTGACCGGCGTCGCCGGCGAGACCGCCGCCGCGGCCGAGGAGGCGGCCGAGGCCGACGACACCGAGGCCGACGTCGTCTACGAGGAGGGGCCCGTCGTCGTCCGGGACAAGACGCACCCGAGCATGCCGATGTCCGTGTCGGAGGCGCTGCACGCGCTCGAGCTCGTCGGGCACGACTTCTTCCTCTTCCACGACATCGACACCGGGCAGCCGACGGTCGTCTACAAGCGGCGCGGCTACGACTACGGCCTCCTGCGACTGCGCCTCGAGGAACCGGCGGAGCAGGTGGTGGCGTCCTAGCGGACGGGTCCGCCGGATCCGCCGGCGGGGGCTCACGGAGGGGCGGTTCCGGGTTTCCCGGTGCCGCCCCTCCGGTCGTCCGCGCGGTGCCATGATGCCGACGTGACGCAGCGGTCGAGCGCTCCCGTGCGCGTCCTCGTGGCCGACCGGCAACCGTTGTTCCGCCGCGGGGTCGCGGACGTGCTGGCGGCCGAGCCCGACCTGGCCGTGGTCGGTGAGACCGACCACGGGTCCGAGGTGCTCGAGCTCGTGGGCCGGCTGCGCGCCGACGTCGTCCTGCTCGACCTCGGTGTCCCCGGGGGCGGTGTGGAGGCCTGCGCAGTGCTGCGCGCGACCCGCCCCGACGTGCGTGTCGTCGTCCTCACCGACGCCGACGACGACGCCGCTCTCGCGGGCGCGGTGCGGGCCGGCGCCCGTGGCTACCTGCTCAAGGACACGACGCCGGAGGAGCTCGTCGGGGCCGTGCGTGCCGTGGCGTCGGGCAGCTCCCTGCTCTCGCCGGCGATGGCCTCGCGGCTGCTCGACGAGTTCGCGGTGCTGGTGCGCCGGTCCGAGGGTGCGGCCGAGGGCACCGGCTCGCTGTCCCGGCGCGAGCTGGAGGTGCTCACGCTGGTGGCCCAGGGCCTCAGCAACCGGGCGATCGCCGAGTCGTTGTTCATCAGCGAGAACACGGTGAAGAACCACATCCGCAACATCCACGAGAAGCTGCAGGTGCACTCGCGCATGGAGGCCGTCGTGCGTGCCGTGCGGGACGGGGTCCTCCAGATCGCGTGATTCTGGCGCCTCCAAGACATCCCACGGGTCTAAGGCGTCAAGCGGCGGCCGGGGTGCCCGCCTGCTGGTGTGACCAGGCGGTTGTCTCGTTGTAGGGCTCGTGGTGGGCCAGGCAGCCGTGCAGGATTCCGA
>JAJXTD010000162.1 GCA_021784035.1 Actinomycetes bacterium
CGCGCACGACGCCGCGGCGCGGCGCGAGGCACTGGCCTACTGCGCCGAGTGCCCGATCGCGCGGCAGTGCCTCGACACGGCGTTGCGCGACCCGTCCATCGTGGGGATCTGGGGCGGCACCGACGAGGTCGAGCGCGCGCGGCTGCGTGGCCGCCGTCTCGTCCGGATCGTCTGAGGCACAAGCACTTCCGCCGTTCGACCGGGTACGCCGGTGGCGCGTGCTCAGGCCCCCGGAGCGTCGGCGGCGCGCATCGCCCGGAGGAGATGGCGCAGCATCGCGCCGAACACGACCGCCCAGACGGCAAGGGCCACCCAGATCTCGGCGTGGCCGATGGCCGCGACGGCCGGCAGGTCGTCGACCTCGCCCAGGTAGGCGGACCCGACGCCGTACATGCCGAGCGGGAAGACGATGCTCCACATCGACGGCTCGTACCGGAGCGGGACGCGGTGTCGCACGTGCCGCCAGTAGCCGGCGGCGAGCAGGGCGGGGATCAGCCAGGTGCCGAAGGCCCAGAACAGCACGGCGAGCCCGGCGATCAGCGCGCTGGTCGCCGACACCATCGGCGCCCGCGCCATCTCGACGATCTTCGACCCGGCCACGACGCTGATCGCGGTGGCACCCATCGCCACCCAGTACGTCGGGGCCACGTCGACCGGCTCGACGTCGAAGAGCAGCAGCCGGACGGCGACCAGGACGCCGACCGCGGCGTAGAGGAACAGCCCGACCGACCAGGAGAGCACCGCGACGATGGCCAGCTCGCGGCGGCCGACGTCGACCTGCGGCTCGAGCGTCGCGGCCAGCACGGCGATCGACTGGCTGGCGACGACCCAGATGAACCAGCTCCCGTTGGCGCCGCGCAGCGCGGGGCGCGTGCTCGTCGTGCGCACGACCAGAGCGGGGACCAGGTAGCCGAGGACCAGCCAGGCGACGGACGCCACCGCCAGCAGCCCGACTACGACGGGGAGGTGTCCGTCACCGACGAGGCGGGCCCCGACGACGTCGGTCGCGGCCACGAACGTGAAGAACCCGAAGGCGCGCGCCGGATCGCCCAGGTCCCGCACCAGGTCGGGTCGGAAGGCGACCAGGCGGAGGCCCAGGAGCAGCACGAGGACGACGTAACAGGCCACGGCGAGCAGCAGGAGCGCGGTGGACAGCCAGGCGACGCCGGCGGTGCTCATGCCGATCGACATGATCCCGGTGGCCATCACGAGCGCGAAGTAGCCGGGGTGCAGGCTCCGCACCCCGGCATCGAGGCGCTCCCGGCGCGGGGACGCCCGCGGTCCCCCGTGCGTCCGGTCGCTCATGCCGGCAGCGGCAGCCAGCGCAGCGGCGCGCGCGCCGCGCTGCCGCCGGGCGGGACCACGAGGTAGCCGTCGGCGACGGCCAGGCCGCGCAGCATGCCGGACCCGTGGTGGCTCGTCGGCTCGGCACCGTCCGGGCCGAGCGCCGCGAGCACGAGCCGGGTGGCGTGCGGCGGCGCGGACAGGTCGACCGGGCTGGACGCCGCGCCGAGCACGGGCAGCGGGCGGCCGAGCAGTGCCGCGACGAGCGGGCCGCCGAGGGTGAGCAGCGCGGCGACGGCCGCCTGGGGGTTGCCCGGGAGGCCGAGCAGCCAGCGCCGTCCGGGCAGGGTCGCGAGCAGCATGGGGTGACCGGGCCGCACCGCGACCGAGTCCACGACGAGGCCACCGGAGCGGGCCGCGATGGCGCGGTGCACGTGGTCGGCGGGACCGGCCGCCGTGCCGCCGGTGGTGACGACGAGGTCGACGTCGTCGGCGGCGTCGAGCGCCGCGAGGTGCGCGTCGAGCGTGTCCTCGACCCGGTGGACGTCCACGCAGTCGACGCCGAGCCGCTCGAGCCACGCCGGCACCTGCGGGCCGAGCGCGTCGCGGACGCGACCGCCCCCAGGCGCGCCGCGGTCGAGCAGCTCGTCGCCGAGGACGAGGACGCGCGCCGTCGGTCGGCGTACGACGGCGACGGTGTCGGAACCCGCCGCGGCGGCGAGCCCCAGGTGCGCCGGTCCGAGCACGGCTCCTGCCGCGATGAGCAGCGACCCCTCGGCGGCCTCTTCGCCGGCCGGCCGCAGGTGCCTGCCCGGCACGGCGTCGGCGGTCAGGACTCCGTCGTGCAGCGTCCCGTCCTCGCGGCGGACGACCGCGATGGCACCGTCGGGAACCGGTGCGCCCGTGGCGATCCCGACCGCGTGGCCGGGGCGGAGCGGCGCACCGGCCGCCGACCCGGCGAGCACGGACCGGTCGACGACCCACGGCCCGCCGCCGCACACCGCCCAGCCGTCCATCGCGGAGGACAGGAACGGCGGGAGGTCCGTGGCCGCCCGCACGTCCTGCGCGAGGGTGCGCCGGTGCGCGTCGCGCAGCGCCAGCCGCTCGCTGCCGAGCGGCTCGCCGCACGCGTGGGCCGCGGCCCGTGCGGCGTCCCACGCCGGTGCGACGAGCACCGCGGCGCTCGTTCGTTCCGGGCGGGTCCGGACGTCCATGCGCTCCTCCGGGCGGTGCGGTCGGGTGTCCCGGCGGGGGGACCGGGGCACCCGACCGGGTCGGGTGGTCAGGACGGCTTCGGCGCGCCGGGTCGTGCGTAGCGGACCCAGGTGAGCACGATGCACGCCGCCGCGAACACGACGCCGAGGGTGAAGAACGCGGTGATGTTCGCGACCGCGAGCCCGATCCCGAAGAAGAACGGCCCGTAGGCCGCGATCGCCGACGTCCAGCCGATGACGCCACCGGCCTGGCGGCGCTCGAAGATCATCGGCATCTGCTTGAACGTCGAGGCGTTGCCGATGCCGGTGAAGAAGAAGATCGAGACCATGCCCCAGAGGAAGAGGGTGAAGTCGGACTGCAGCGCGTCGGCGCCGGCCGAGGGGTCGGGGTTCACGTGCAGCATGGTGAACAGCAGCGACAGCAGGATCCCGATGCCCGAGACGAGCGTCCACCGCGCGCCGCCCCACCGGTCGGTGAGCGGCGAGAAGGCCACCCGCGCCCCGGCGCCGACGAGCGGGCCGAGGAACGCGAACGACAGCGCGAGCGGGACGGTGTAGCCCGGCACCAGCACGGACGTGGAGCCGTCGGCCGCCGTCGCCACGATGGCCGTGTTGCCGGCGCCGTAGAGGTTCTTGATGAGCAGGCCGAACTGGGCGGAGAGGCCGGCGAACGTGCCGAAGGTCATGATGTAGAGCGCGGTCATGAACCAGGTGTCGATGTTCTTGAAGATGTCCATCTGCTGCCGGAAGTTGGCGCGCACCGGGACGCTCTTGAGCATCGTCCAGGCGAGGATCGCCGCGACGACCACGAACGGCACGTAGATGAACGCCGCGTTCTGCTCCCACACCTGGTGGTTGGTGTTCTTCGCCGGGTCGTGGAACGTCTGCGACGTGCCGAGGACCCCGAGCAGCGAGAAGCCGATGATCCACGGGGTCACGAACTGCACGATGGAGACACCGAAGTTGCCGATGCCCGCCTGCAGGCCGAGCGCGGTGCCCTGCTTGCGGCGCGGGAAGAAGTACGACGTGCTCGGCATGAAGCCGGAGAACGCGCCGCCGCCGATGCCGGACAGCGCCGCGAGGATCATGAACGTCGTGTAGCTCGTCGACGGGTTCTGCACCGCCATGCCCCACCCGACGAGCGGGATCAGCAGCAGGACCGTCGTCAGCGTGACGAGCTTGCGGGTGCCCATGATCGGCGGGAGCCACATCCACACCAGGCGCAGCGTGCCGCCGGCGAGACCGGGCATCGCGGCGAGCCAGTAGAGCTGGTTCTTGTCGAGCTTGAACCCGAGGTTGCTCAGGTTCGGGGCGATCGCGCTCGCGAGGAACCACGTGCAGAACGCCAGCGTGAGGGCGAACGTGGTGATCGACAGCGTGCGCCAGGCGAGCTGCGAGTTCCACTTCTGCTCGTCCTCGGGATCCCAGTCGGACAGCCACTCGCTGCCCCTCCGGCTGGCGGCCTCGGTCGCGGACATGGTCATCCCTCTCCGTAGATCGTGGGTCAGCGGGCCGGCAGGGCGTCGGCGTCGCGGTGGGGCTGCTCGAAGTTGTCCGCGAGCTCGGGGGAGCGCCCCTGGAGCATGCGGTGGATCGTGAGGTGCATCCAGATCAGGCAGACGGCCGTGAGCAAGAAGAGCACGCCGAACATCGCCGTGGGAATCCCCGTGATGGCGACGGCGTAGCCGAAGATCGGCAGCAGGAAGAAGCCGCCGAGGGCGCCGAGCATGCCGACGACGCCGCCGACGGAGCCGACCTCGTGCGGGAAGTACTCGGGGATGTGCTTGTAGACCGCGGCCTTGCCGATGCCCATCGCGCAGCCGAGCAGCATCACGACGAGGGTGAACGGGAGGATGCCGAGGTCCCAGGGCAGGATCTCGGCGGTGCCGTCGGCCGCCTTGTCCGTGCTCACGACGATGGTGACGAAGCCGCTGGGCATCATGAGGACGCCGGAGGCCAGGAGCATCAGCCCGAACGTCCAGTACATCATCCGGCGCGCCCCGAGCCTGTCCGACAGCCAGCCGCCGACGGGCCGCAGCAGCGACGCGGGGAAGATGAACAGCGCGGTGAGGAGGCCGGCCTGCCAGAGCGCGACGTCGTAGTTCTTCTCGTAGTAGAACGGCAGCGCCGACGACAGGGCGACGTAGGCGCCGAAGACGGCGACGTAGTAGAGGCTGAACCGCCAGACGCGTATCCGCTTCAGCGGCTGCAGGTGCTCGCGCATCGGCGTCGTGCGACCGGGCCGACGGTCGGGGCGAGGCGCCACGAACCAGGTCACGACCGCCATCACCAGCAGCGCCACGGCGTAGATGACCGGCATGACCCGCCAGCCGCCGGTGACGAACCCGCCGAGGTAGACCGACCCCGCGGTCGCGGCGATGATCGCCGGCCCGATGAGCTTCGTGACCGACGCGCCCACGTTGCCGGCGCCGAAGACACCGAGCGCGAAGCCCTGCTGCGAGCGCGGGAACCAGGCGCTGTTCCACGCGATGCCGGAGCTGAAGGAGTTGCCGGCGAAGCCGATGAGGAACGCGAGGACGAACAGCATCGTGGGGTTGTACGTGCCGGCGAGCAGGTAGGTGGGGATCGCGGCGAGCACGAGCATCCCGGTCATCACGGCCCGGCCGCCCCAGCGGTCGGCGAGGACGCCGGTCCACAGCCGCCAGATGGCGCCGTTGAGCACGGGGAGCGCGGTGAGCCAGTAGAACGCGGTGTCGGAGAGCCCGAACTCCTTCTTGATCGGGAGGCCGAGGATCCCGAACTGGAGCCACACCGCGAACAGGAGCGTGAACCCGAGGGTGGAGACCACCAGGACCCGGTACCGGCCCGGCTCGGGCCGCTCCTCGGCGGTCGGTCGCTCCCCGGCGAGCTGCTCGAGCGCGAGCTCCGCGGCGGCGCTATCGGTCTCGTCGGTCGTCAGGCTCATCCCGGCCTCCCCGCTGGTATTTACTAATGCGTGGTCGAAAATAGCCCTCCTGATCCGCCGGGTCCAGGCGAGCAGTTAGTATTTACTCGTGATGTGGCCCACAAAGTATGGCCATAGATGCAGGTCAGGGACTGAGGTACGGTCTGATCCAGGGATTCATCACAGCGCGAGCGTAAATAACAGCGGAGGTGTCATGGCGCTCTCAGCGCGCCGGCTGCGCCCCACCCAGCCGTCCGCCGACCCGGACTCCTCGGGCCGCCGCGTCCTCGACCTGCTGGCCAGGTCCGCCGAGCCGCTCACCATCGCGCGGATCACCGACGGCACCGGGCTGCACGCGAACACGGTGCGGTCGCACCTCGCCCTGCTGCAGGAGATGGGCCGGGTCGAGGCCGTGCCCGAGCCCCGCACCCGCCCCGGACGGCCCCGGCTGCTCTACCGCGCGCTCCCGCACGGTGAGCCGGCCGACCCCTACCGCGTCCTGGCCGCGGAGCTCGCGGCCGGCATCTCCGCCGAGGATGCCGGGGTGTCCCCCGGGGTCGCCGCGGGTCGCCGGCTGGCCCGGACGCAGCGCGAGAAGGTCGCGCCGGGCGGCACCGAGGTCACCCCGGCGGACAGCATCGGCATGGCCGTCGACGGTCTCGAGGTGCTCGGCTTCGAGACGAGCACCGACCCGCTCGGCGACCGGCTCTACCTCGCGCACTGCCCGTTCGCCGATCTCGCCCGCCAGGATCGCGCGATCTGCCGCCTGCACCGCGAGATGCTGCAAGGCTTCTTCTCGGAGCTCGACTCCGGCGTGACGGTGCGACGGCTGGACGTCTTCGTCAAGGAGGACCTGTGCGTCGCGCACCTCGACCGCCCCGACCTGCGGCCCGCACCCGAGCCGGACACCCCGCCGGCCACCCCCCGACCCTGGGAGCAGTGACGTGAACCCCGCGCCTCGCATCGATGACCCGATCGTCGACGGGCTGATCTCGGCCCGCTCGTTCCTCACCCGGTCCGACGTGTCGCCGGACCACCGCGCGGTGCACGAGGTGGGCGGCCGCGAGGGCGACGTGTTCTACCGCGACCGCTGGTCGCACGACCGCATCGTCCGCTCGACGCACGGCGTGAACTGCACCGGCTCGTGCTCCTGGAAGGTCTACGTCAAGGACGGGATCATCACCTGGGAGACGCAGCAGACCGACTACCCGTCGGTCGGCCCGGACTCCCCGGAGTACGAGCCCCGCGGCTGCCCGCGCGGTGCGGCGTTCAGCTGGTACACCTACTCGCCCACGCGGGTGCGCTACCCCTACGTGCGCGGCGTCCTGCTCGAGATGTTCCGCGCCGCGAAGGCCGCGAACGACGGCGACCCGGTCAAGGCGTGGGCGACGATCGCCGACGACGAGGACGCCCGCCGGCGCTACCACTCCCAGCGCGGCCGCGGCGGTCTCGTGCGCGCGACGTGGGACGAGGCGCTCGAGATCGTGGCCGCCGCCCAGGTGCACACGATCGCGAAGTTCGGGCCGGACCGCGTCGCCGGCTTCTCCCCGATCCCCGCGATGTCCATGGCCTCGCACGCCTCCGGCGCCCGCTACACGTCGCTGCTCGGCGGGACGATGCTGTCGTTCTACGACTGGTACGCCGACCTGCCGATCGCGTCGCCGCAGATCTGGGGCGACCAGACCGACGTGCCGGAGTCGGCCGACTGGTGGAACGCGAGCTACCTCATCATGTGGGGCTCGAACATCCCGACGACGCGCACGCCGGACGCGCACTTCATGACCGAGGCCCGCTACAAGGGCCAGAAGGTCGTGACGGTCAGCCCGGACTACGCCGACAACAC
>JAJXTD010000163.1 GCA_021784035.1 Actinomycetes bacterium
GGTGTCACGGCGCTCGTCGACGAGCGCGGCGAGCGCGGCGAGCGGATCGTCGACGCGCTCGGCACCGTCGCCGAGCGGCACGGCGTACGGCAGGCCGCCGTCGCCCTCGCCTGGCTGCGCACCCGGCCCGCAGTCGTGGCACCGATCGCGAGCGCACGCACGCCCGGGCAGCTCGCCGAGCTGCTGCCGATGACCACGCTCGAGCTCGGCACCGACGACCTCGAGCTGCTCGAGGAGGTGTCCGCATGACCGACCCGCGCCGCGCGCTCGAGGCGGGTGCCGCGGCCTAGGAGACGGTGCCCTCGGGGTTCGCGACCGTGCCGCCGTTGCTCGCGGCCCGGCCTCCCGTCCCGATCGGGACGCCGTCCACCGGCGAGCCCTGCTCCGGGCTGTACCTCCCGCTGTGGCGGAACGTGTCCACGAAGCGCTGGAGCCGCGGGTCGGTGGGGCTCGTGACGCGCAGCTGGTAGCCCCACGAGCTGATCACGATCGGCGACGGCAGGCCGCTCTCGGCCCACGGGCTCATCACGACGTAGCGGTTCGACTGCCCCGCCGGCGTCCCCTCGCCCGTCTCGGCGATGAGCGACTGCTTTGCCACGAAGGCGGTGAGCGCCGCGACCTCGTCGGCCGGCAGCCGCGGGTCGTAGGTGATCCACACCGCCCCGTGCTCCAGGTCGTGCACCGCGCGCTCGCTGGGGACCGGCGCCGTGTAGACGCCGGCGTTCATCCAGACCGGCGCGTGCGGACCGCCGACGGGCGGGGTCACGGCGTAGGTCACCGGCCCGTCGACGTGGTCGTGCTCGAGCGTGCCGGGTCCGGGCGTGCCCGGTCCCGGGTAGCCCGCGGTGTCCCACGCGAGCAGGCCCGGGATGCCGGCCGGCGGCGTCACGGTCCTCGGGGGCCGCTCGGTCGTGACCGTGCCGCCCGCGGGCGGGGCGGGGAGCACCTGCTCGGACGTGGGGGACGCCGCCGGCGTGGACGCCGAGGGAGAGGTCGCGGCGGGCGAGGACACCGGGGCGGTCGACGACACACTGGATGCCGAGCCGCCCGAGCCGCAGGCGCCGAGCAGCGCGACGGCCGCCACGGCGACGACGACCCGGACGGTCGAGGGACGCGGGATCACGCAACGGACCCTACGCGACGGCCCCGCCGGCGCCGGCTCCCTCGGCGGCGCGGGCGCCGTCCGGGCCGGGCACGAGGGTGACGACACGGTCCGCGACGAGCGCCGCCTCCTGGTCGTCGTGGGTCACGTGCACGGCCGGGATCCCTTGGGCCCGAAGCATGTCGCGCACCTCCGCGCCGAGCCGCTCGCGCAGGTCCCGGTCGAGCGCGCCGAACGGCTCGTCGAGCAGGAGCAGGCGCGGTCGCGGCGCGAGCGCGCGGGCCAGCGCGACGCGCTGCGCCTGGCCGCCGGAGAGCGTGTCGACGGCGCGATCCTCGAAGCCGGCGAGGTCGACGAGGCCGAGCAGCCGCGCCACCTCGGCCCGTCGCTCCGCGGCGCCGACGCCGGCCGCCTCGAGCCCGTAGCCCACGTTGCCCGCCACGTCACGGTGCGGGAAGAGCACGGCGTCCTGGAAGACCAGGCCGATGTTGCGCCGGTGCGCCGGGACGCCGGCCAGGTCGACGCCGTCCCACATGACGCTCCCGGCGTCGGGGGTCACGAGACCCGCGACGACGCGCAGCAGCGTGGACTTCCCGACACCGCTCGGCCCCAGCAGCGCCACCGACTCCTCCGACCCGACCCGCAGGTCCACGCCGTCGAGCACGGGGTGGCCGCCGAGCGTCACCGACACGCCGGCGACGGCAAGTCCGGCGCTCACAGCGCACCGGCCGAGGGGTGGCGCAGCCGCTCCGTCGCGAGCACCGCGAGCGCGGTGACGACCACGAGGACGACGGACAGCGCGGCCGCCTGCCCGGAGTTGACCTCGCCCGGCCGCGAGAGCAGCCGGCCGATCTGGATGGGCAGGGTCGGCGCGTCGGTGCGGGCCAGGAAGGAGGTCGCGCCGAACTCCCCCAGGGACACGGCCGCGGCGAAGCCCGCCCCCACGCCGAGCGCCCGCGAGAGCACCGGCAGGTCGATCGACCGCCAGGTGCGCGCGGGCGACGAGCCGAGCGTCGCGGCGACCTCGCGCAGGCGCGGGTCGAGCGAGCGCAGCACCGGCAGCACCGTGCGCACCACGAGCGGGATCGCCACGAGCGCCTGCCCGATCGGCACGATGATCCAGCTGCCGCGCAGGTCGACGGGCGGCACCGCGAACGTGATGAGCAGGCCGAAGCCGACGGTCACGGCGCTCGTGCCGAGCGGCAGCATGAGGCCGGTGTCGAGCAGGTCGCCGCCCCGTCGGGTGTACGCGATCGCGCAGGCCGCGGCACCGCCGACCACCACGGCGATGAGCACCGCGGCGGCGGCGTACGACAGCGACACGCGGATCGAGTCCCACGCCGCGACGTCGCGGGTGGTCGGGCCCTCGACGCCGAGGGCGCGCCACCAGTCGAGACCCCAGTGGTCGCCGACGCGGAACGACTGCGCCACGAGCGCGAGCACCGGCAGCGCGACGAGCACCGCCTCCACCAGCGTCACCGCCAGGACGGTGCGGTCCGCGGCCGCACGGACCGGCCGCAGCGCTACCGACGCGCGGGCCAGCCGCTGCCGCACGCTGAGCCGGCGCTGGAGGCGCCCCGCGACGACCAGCACGAGGAGGACCGCGAGGATCTGCAGCACGCACAGCGTCGCCGCGCCGGGCAGGTCGAAGAGCTGGACGGTACGCCGGTAGATCTCGACCTCGATCGTCGTCGTCGTGGGTCCGCCGAGCACGAGCACGACGCCGAACGAGGTGAACGTGAACAGGAAGACGAGCGCCGAGGCGGCCAGCACCGCGGGGCGCAGCAGCGGCCAGGTCACGGTGCGCCACACCGTCAGCGGGCCGGCGCCGAGCGTGCGCGCCGCGTCCTCCCAGCGGTGGTCGAGGTGCGTCCAGAACCCGCCGACGACGCGAACGACGACGGCGATGTTGAAGAACACGTGCGCGACGACGATCGCCGCGAGCGTGCCGGTCCACGACTCCGGCAGCAGCGCGCGGAAGGCCGCGCCGACGACGACGGTCGGCAGCACGAACGGCACCGTGAGCATCGACAGCACGAGCCGCCGGCCGCGGAAGTCCAGCCGGTGGACGGCGTACGCCGCCGGGAGCCCGAGCGCGACGGTGAGCGCGGTGCTCAGCAGCGCCTGCACGGTCGTGAACCGCACGACCCGCCAGGTGGCCGCCGAGCCCAGGACGTCGAGGCCCTCCGGTGACAGCCCCCGGTGCAGGACGGTGAGCAGCGGCCACGCGAAGAACACCCCGACGAACGCGACCGGCA
Organism: Actinomycetes bacterium; assembly: GCA_021784035.1. Taxonomy (GTDB): domain Bacteria; phylum Actinomycetota; class Actinomycetes; order S36-B12; family CAIYMF01; genus Longivirga. The sequence continues at coordinate 3,361 of JAJXTD010000163.1, forward strand.
GCAGCCCGAACCACCACGCCGACGGGGGCTGCACCGGCGCGAGGCGGGTTCCCCGCCCCGCGGCGCTCGGCCGGGACGGTGCGCGGGGCGGGTCGAGGACGGTCAGCGCAACGTCACCTGGTCCCAGGCGTCGATCCAGGCGCTGCGGTTCTTGTCGATCGTCGCCGGGTCGAGCGTCAGCGGGTCGGCCGGCGTCGCGGCGAAGTCGGTGAAGACCTTCGGCAGCGGCGTCCCCGGCACCGCCGGCAGCACGAACATGGACAGCGGGACGTCGGCCTGCACCGCCGGCGAGAGGAGCCAGTCGACGACCGCGCGCGCCGCGAGCGGGTTCTTCGTCCCCTTCAGGACGCCGGCGTACTCGACCTGGCGGAAGCAACCGTCGGTCATGACCGACGTCGAGGGCTTGGTGGGCTTGGGATCCGGGGCGTAGACGATCTCGGCGGGCGGGCTCGACGCGTAGGACACGACGATCGGGCGCGTCCCCTTGCCACCGCCGCCGGAGAACGTGTCCTCGTAGGCCTCGGTCCAGCCGTTGACGACCTTGACGCCGTTGGCGCGCAGCTGCCCCCAGTAGCCGAGGTAGCCGTTCTCGCCGTAGCGCGCGATGGTCGCGAGGAGGAAGGCGAGCCCCGGAGACGAGGTCGCCGCGTTCTCGACGACGAGCAGGTTCTTGTACTCGGGCTTGGTGAGGTCGGCGAGCGTCGTCGGCGGCGTCACCTTGTGCGCGGCGAACCAGCGGTCGTCGAGGTTGACGCAGACGTCGCCGTAGTCGACCGGGGTCACGGCGTCCTTCGTCGCGACCTTGAGCGCGGAGGGCACGGACGCGGCGGCGGGCGAGACGTAGGGGTCGAAGACGCCGGCCTCGAGCGCGCGGCTGAGCAGCGTGTTGTCGACGCCGAACAGCGCGTCGCCCTCGGGGTTGCCGGCGGTGAGCGCGGCCTTGTTGACCAGCTCGCCGGCGTCGCCCTCCATCACGATCTTCACCGTGATGCCGGTCCGCGCGGTGAAGTCGGTGAGCAGGCTCTTCGTCACCGCGAACGAGTCGTGGGTGAGCAGCGTGACCGTCGTGGGCGCGAACGTCGACGGCACGACGGTCGGGGACGGCGAGCCCGATGCGTCGGTGGACGACGACGTCCCGCACGCGGCCAGCAGGGCCGACGACGCGAGGACGAGGACGACGGCGGACCGTCGGTGACTGGTGAGATGCATGGCTGGGACCATCCCTCCGCCGGCATTACCCGGATCAGGTTCCAGGGTCGGTGGCGGTCGGCCACCCTCTCAGCCCGGCGTTCCTCCGAGCTCCCCTTGTGTCGAGTTGTGCGGTCAGCCTACGCCTGGGGCGCCGGCCCCACCACGGGGGCCGTCACGGCGCAGGCCCGCTGCCCTCGGCCTCCTGCGTCTCGCGCGCGAGCCGCTCGCGCTCGAGCCTGGCCTTGACGACGAACGCGTACTGGTCGACGTACCGCAGCTCGCCGAGCTCCACGAGGCTGGCCCGGATGACCTCGGTCATCTCCGCTCCCGACATCGTGCGGGCGTCGATCGGCAGCCGCTCCGAGATCCGGATCCGCGCGACGGTACGCCGGCCCTTCGGCGTGTACCGCACCGCGACCGCGTGCACCGGGACGTCGGGACTGCCGACGAGCAGCGGCACGAGCACGCGCTGGTGGAGGCGGTAGAGCGCACCGTGGTCCGGGCCTCGCGTGCCCTCGGGGTAGATGCCGACCTTGCCGCCGTCGGCCAGCGCGCGGCGCGCCATGTCGAGCGCCCACTCGGTCGACCGCTCGTCCCCGCGGCGCAGCGGGATCTGCCCGAGCCAGCGGAAGAACGGGGCGGCCAGGCCCTCGTACCACTCCGCCTTCGTGAAGGCCGAGACGTGCCATCCGGTCGACACGACGGTCACCACCGGGTCCCACGTGGACAGGTGGTTGGAGACGATGATCGCGGCGCCCGGCGCGACGTGCTGCGCGCCGTCCATGTCGAGGGACATCTTCAGCCGCAGCAGGTTCAGCAGCGGACCGATGACCGGCCAGCCACGGGACCGTCCCGGGCGCCCGATCCGGATCCCGGGGTAGATCTCGGCCGCCTGGGCGAGAGCGGCCTCGTAGCCCGGCGTCTCGGTCATGCGGTCATCATCCGGCACCCCCGCCGCGAAAGCGATCCCGCCGAGCGGTGCCGGACCGGCCGCTCGGCTGCGGGTCGCGCCGGGTCGGGGCGGCGCCCGTCACCACCTTCTTGACCAGGAAGATGGGGCCATGTCCACACCCGCCCGAGTCGCCGTCCTGCTCCGCGGCGTCAACGTCGGCCGCGCCAACCGGATCGCGATGTCGGACTTCGCCGCGATCCTCACCGAGCTCGGCCTCCGGGACGTGCGCACGCTGCTCAACTCCGGCAACGCCGTCGGCACCACGAGCCGGGCACCGGAGCCGCTCTCCGCGGCCGTCACGGCGGCGATCGAGGAGCGGCTCGGCTTTCGCTGCGACGTCGTCGTGCGCACCCGCGCGGAGATCGAGGCCGTCGTCGCCCACGACCCGCTGGCCGCCGTCGCGACCGACCCGAGCCGCTACCTCGTCGTGTTCCTGGGCGCGCCGCCGGCGTCGGCCGCGGTCGACGCGCTGCGCGCCGTCGACGTCGAGCCGGAGCGGTGGGTGATCGAGGGACGCGAGCTCTACGCGTGGCTGCCGACGGGCGTCGCGGAGAGCCTGCTCGCGAAGCAGCTCGCGAAGGACGTCCTCGGCGTGACGTGGACCGGGCGGAACGTCGCGACGGTCAGCCGCGTCCTCGCGGCCATGTGACTCCGGCGCTCAGCCGCGTCCGCACGGCGACGCGACCTCGGCGTCGTCGTCGGCGAACGCCGCGGCCATCCGGCCGTCCAGCGCCGGGTCGGTGCAGCACGGCTGCACCCGCACGCGGCCGCGCACCGCACCCGCGACGAGGACGACGACGGGGGCGATCACGAGGGCGGCGAGGAGGAACTGCATGTGCGCAGGCTAACCGCGGTCCCGCCGGACCGGCACCCCTACATCCGCTCATCGGGCTCGACAGCGACCAGGACGAGGGCGACGTCGGCCCCGTCGCGCAGCTCCACGCGCCCGCCGTCACCGGCTACGACGGTCAGCCGCCGGGAGAGCGCCCGGTGCAGCCGCTGCTCCTGCTCCATCGCCTCGGGCGGTCCAGCCATCAAGGTGCCGGCCAACGGTCCGAGGGTCAGCGCGGCCCCGTCCAGCGCGTACGGGCCGGCGAAGCGGTTCACCGGGGCACGACCCGTCACGCGCCCGTCCACGCCGAACGTGATGTCGGCCGTCGGCGCCTCGAGCACGGGCACCCCGTCGATCGCCACGACCCGGAACGACCGCCCCACCACGCCCGATCCACCCATGTCAGCCACGTGACGAGTCTGACCCCCCTGTCCGCAGGAAGGTGCCCCCGGACGCGATAGGCGCACCTGCGGCGCCCCAGTCAGTCCACAGACCGGCGCGTCCGGCCACGAGGTCCGGGGCGCGCCCGACGGGCTGGCCCTGTCCGGGGCCGGCCGGTCCGCGGTCGGCTCCAGCGGATCGGCCGAGGGGCTGGTAGTTGCCCGCGACGACGGGTTGGGTCGGTCTGGCGAGCTTCCCGTGCGTTGGGGAGCGCTGACTGCCATCCCCACCGGGATCGGTCGGACCCGCGGGCTCCCCGTGTCGTGATGGGCGCAGGTTGCAGGTCCGTCGATGGTCGGCCTTGGTCTGGTCGACTCGCTGCCGACGAGGTGAAGGGCGCTGGCTACGGGTCCGTGGACGGTCGGCTTGGGTGGTGTCGGCTTGCTTCCGGGGTGGTGAAGGTCGCTGGCTGCGGGCCCGTGGACGGTTCGCTTCGGTCGTCTCGGCGCGCTTGCGTCGGGG
>JAJXTD010000164.1 GCA_021784035.1 Actinomycetes bacterium
GCGGCGGGGGCCGCGGGCACCGGCGCTGGTGCCGGTGCGACGGGCGCGGGCGCCGGAACGGCCTCGACCACGGCCACGGCGGGCGCGGCGGGCTTGGGGGCGGCGGTCTTCGTGGCCGCCTTGGGGGCGGCCACGGCGGGTGCCGCCGGGAACGCCTCCCGGAGCCGCCGGACGACCGGCGCCTCGATGGTGGAGCTCGCCGAACGGACGAACTCACCCATTTCCTGGAGCTTGGCCACGACGGCCTTGCTCTCGACTCCGAGCTCCTTGGCGAGCTCGTAGACCCGGACCTTCGACACAGTTCTCCTGATCTCGGTCCGGAATCGGGGTCGACCCGGACCACTCAGACGTGCACGGACACGCTCATCGCTGGGCGTTCATCAGCTGCTCATGTCCTGTCGCTCCCGACGTCGGCGGACAAGTGGCGAGTGGTGCCGGGTGACGGCACGGACCGTCACCCGTCGTGCGGGGTGGAGCTCGGCTCCGAGCGCTGCTCGGCGTGCCGGCGCTCGAGCTCGACCCGGACCGCGGTGACGTCGGGCGAGACCTCGGCCCGCAGGGCCCTGGCCAGCGCCCGCCGGCGTACGGCGAGATCGAGACACGCCGGGTCGGGGTGCAACCACGCACCCCGTCCGGCGATGCGTGCCCGTGGATCGGGGACGAGGACGCCCTCGACCACGACGACACGCACCAGGTCGGAGCGGCCGCCCCTGCCCCGGCACCCGATGCAGGTGCGCACCGGGGTGCGCGCGTCGGGACGGGAGACCGGGCGACCGGCCGCGGGCAAGTCTACCCCTCCGGCCGGGTCCTCATTCACGCCCACGACCCACGGCCGGCTCGTCGTCGCCCTGCGGGGCGGTGTCGGCGCGGATGTCGATGCGCCAGCCGGTGAGCCGGGCGGCGAGGCGGGCGTTCTGGCCCTCCTTGCCGATCGCGAGGGAGAGCTGGTAGTCGGGCACGACGACGCGGGCCGAGCGGGTCGCGAGGTCGACGACGGTGACCGAGCTGACCCGCGCCGGTGACAGCGCGTGGCCGACCATCTCGGCCGGGTCGTCGGACCAGTCGACGATGTCGATCTTCTCGCCGTGCAGCTCGGTCATGACCGCCCGCACGCGGGCGCCCATGGGACCGATGCAGGCGCCCTTGGCGTTGAGCCCCGGGACGGTGGACCGCACGGCGATCTTCGTCCGGTGGCCGGCCTCGCGCGCGATGGCCTCGATGACCACGGAGCCGTCGGCGATCTCGGGCACCTCGAGGGCGAACAGCGAGCGCACCAGGTTGGGGTGCGTGCGCGACACGGTCACGCGCGGGCCGCGCGGGGTCTTCGCGACGGAGACCACGTGGCACTTGAGGCGGGAGCCGTGCGTGTACTTCTCCCCCGGGACCTGCTCCTGCGGCGGGAGGACCGCCTCGATCTTGCCGAGGTCGACGAGCACCATGCGCGGGTCGTTGCCCTGCTGCACGATCCCGGACACGAGGTCGCCCTCGGTCCCGGCGAACTCGCCGAACGTGACGTCGTCCTCGGCCTCGCGCAGGCGCTGCATGATGACCTGCCGTGCCGTGGTGGCGGCGACCCGGCCGAAGCCGTCCGGGGTGTCGTCGTACTCGCGCCCGGGCGTGCCGTCAGCGCCGGGCTCCTCGCGCGCCCAGATGGTGACGTGACCGGTCTTGCGGTCGAACTGGGCCCGCGCCGAGGCGGCGGCACCCTCGGTGCGGTGGTAGGCGAGGAGCAGCGCCTGCTCGATGGTCTCGACGACCATGTCGTAGGACAGCTCCTTCTCGCGCACGAGCGCCTTCAGCGCACTGACGTCGATGTCCATCGCGCTCAGGCCTCGCTCTCGGGGTACTCGTCGTCGGGGGTGTCGGCGCCGTCGGCGGCGTCGGCATCGGTCGTCTCGTCGCCGAGGTCGGCCGCGGCGACGCGGGAGAACTCGACCTGCACGACCGCGGTGGCCACGTCGGCGAGCGCCACCACGGTCCGGCTGGTGCGGCCCTTGACGTTGAGCTCGAGCTCGACGTCGGTGTCGGACACCGTCGCCACCCGGCCGGTGACCTCGCGGCCGTCGCGCAGCGTCACCGCCACCAGGCGGCCGACGCTGCGCCGCCAGTGCCGGACCTCGGTGAGCGGGCGGTCGACACCGGGCGAGGAGACCTCGAGGGTGTACGGCGCGTCGCCGAGGACGTCGGAGGAGTCGAGGACCTCGGACACGGCCTGGCTCGCCGCGGCGACCTCGTCGAGCGTCACGCCGCGCTCGCCGTCCACCAGGACGCGCAGGACGAGGCGGCGACCGACGCTGCGGAGCTCGACGTCCTCGAGCTCGAGACCGGTGGCGCGGACGGCGGGGCCGAGGACGGAGACGACCTGCTCCGTGCGGGCGGAGTCGGGTCGGCGGGGCGCCGGGCCGGGACGTCGGCCCTGCGGGGGTCGGGCGGTCATGGGGCGCCTCCGGGATGCACCGACGACGGCGTACGCCGCGGTGCTGTGCTGTTGTGGGGATCCTGTTGTGGTCGACCTGTTGTCGGTGCTCCAGCCTACCCGTCACGGTGAGCGGCGGGGCCCTGCCGGGAGCCCGCGCGCGACGGCCCGCGCGGGCGACACCGGTCCGCGGACCGCGCCGACGCCCGTGAGAGGCTGCCGACGTGCCGACCGACCTCTCGCGCCGTGACGTGCTTCGACTCGGGCTCGTCGTCGCGGGCGCCGCGGGCCTGGCCGCCTGCACCACGGCCTCGAACGGGAGTCCGACCCCGACCGACCCGGGCGGGCCGGAGGACCCCGACCGCGCGCTGCGCGCGGAGATCGGCCGCGACGAGTCCCGGCTGGTCGCGCTGTACGCGGCCGCCGCGGCGGTCCTCACCGGCGCCGTCGCGTCGCGGGTGGCCGCCGTCGGCGCCCGGCACGACGCCTACCGGCAGGCCATCGACCCGGACGGCCTCGCGACCGCGTCCGCGACCGCGAGCGGCACACCCGGGGCGAGCACCGCCGCGACGGAACCTGCGCTCCCGCCCGTCACAGCCTCGACCGCCGTCCGGGTCCTCACCGCCGCCGAGACGGCCGCCGCGACGGCGCGGGCGACGCAGGCCGCGTCGGCCGTCGACCCGTCGCTCGCGCGCGTCGTCGTCCTCGCCGGTGCGGGCGCCGCGTCCGCTGCCGCGGTGCTCGCCACGGGACGGGCCCGATGAGCGAGTCCGACAGCGCGGTGCTGCTGCTCGACGGGACCGAGGCCGCCGTCTACGCCTACGGTCTCGTCGCCGCGCGGGTGACCGGCGCCGAGCGGTCCCGCGCCCTCGCGGCGATGGCCTGGCACCGCGTGCAGCGCGACGCGCTCCGCGCCCGCCTCACGGTCCTCGGGAGCGCCCCGCCGGCGGCGGCCGCGGCGTACACCCCGCCCTTCCCCGTGACCGACGCCGCTGCGGCCCGCCGGCTCGCCGCGCTCGTCGAGGACCGTCTGGCGGGGCAGTGGGCCGGCCTCGCCGCGGCAGCACCCGCGGCACGGCGTACGTCGGACGCGCTCGCCGCGCAGACCTGCGCGGTCCGGTCCGTGTCCTGGTCCGGTGTGGCCCCCGTCTGGAACGGCGCCGTCTAGGGTCCGTCCGCCGGCACCCGCCCCGTCACGCGCCGCGGAGGACGTCGTACCCCAGCTTGACGAGCAGGGCGGCCACGACGACGAGGAAGACGACGCGCACGAAGCCCGAACCGCGCCGGACCGCGGTCCGGGCGCCGACCACGCCGCCCACGAGGTTGGCCGCACCCATCGTGAGGCCGAGCGCCCAGAGCACGTGGCCCCCGGCGGTGAAGACGATCAGAGCGGCGAGGTTCGTCGAGACGTTGACCAGCTTGGCGATGGCCGAGGCGTTGAGGAACGAGTAGCCGAGCAGGACGACGAGACCGAAGACGAGGAACGTCCCGGTGCCGGGCCCGAACACGCCGTCGTAGAGCCCGATCGTCGCGCCCATCGTGACCGCGGCCACGCGATGGCGCGCGTGCGCGTCGGTGCCGTGCCAGCGCAGGTCCTGGTCCTCGCCCAGTGCCGGCCGCACGAGCGTCCAGACGCCGACGACGACGAGCAGCCCGAGCGCCAGCGGGCGGAAGAACGTGCCGGGCAGGTGCGTCGCGACGACGGCGCCGAGCGCCGAGCCGAGGAACGCCGCGATCGCCATCGGCACCGCGGTCCCGATGTCGGTGACCGCGGCCCGGCGGTAGGTGATCGCCGCGGCCGACGTCCCGACGATCGAGGACAGCTTGTTCGTGCCGAGCACGGTCGCCGGCGGGGCGCCGGGGAGCCCGATGAGCAGAGCGGGCAGCTGGACGAGCCCGCCGCCGCCGCTCACCGCGTCGACCCACCCGGCGAGCGCGGCCGCGGCGACCAGGAACGCAAGGACCGCCGGGGTCACGCCGTACAGCGATTCCACGGACTAGTCGCCGGAGTTCCAGCGGCGCACGACGTCGAGCACCTCGCCGAGCCGTTGGACCACGGCGTCGGGGACGACGTCGACCGGCACCTGCTGGTGCTCGGGGATCTCCGAGTGCGGCACGAGGATCGCGCGCATGCCCACGAGCTGCGCACCGTGGACGTCGTCCCACGGGCGGTCGCCCACGAAGACCACGCGCGCGGGGTCGTCGACGCCGACGGCCGTCATCGCGGCGCGGAAGGCCGCCGCGTGCGGCTTCCCGGCGGCCGTCTCGCTCGTGTAGACGGCACCGTCGATCAGGTGCAGGACGCCGTCGCGCGCGAAGACCGCCTCGTGGTGCTCGCGCGGCCACATCGTGTTCGAGAGCACGCCGACCTTGATGCCGTCGGCACGCAGCGCCTCGAGCAGCGGGACGACGTCGGGATCGGTGTAGGTGTGCGGGTCCCAGGCCTCGAGGTAGGCCGACATGGCCTCGGCGTGCTGCCACGAGCCGACGTCGACGCCGGCGATCTCGAAGACGCGCGCGAGGTTGCCGGTGCCCTCGGCGCCACCGGACTCGCGCTGGCGGCGCCAGATCGACTCCTCTGCGTCGAACAGCCGCTGCGCGAGCCCGGCGGCGTGCACCGGGTCGTAGACCTGGGCGTAGGGGTACCACTGCGCGACGAGGTCGAGCGAGTGCCAGGGCGTCAGCGTCCCGCCCCAGTCGAACAGGACGGCGTCGACGGATCGCCGGGTCGTCATGCGCGGCAGGCGGCGACGATGCGCTCGACCGCCTCGGCCACGGGGAGCTCGGTGCGCTCGCGCGTGGCCCGGTCCTTCAGCTCCACGACGCCGTCGACGAGCCCCTTGCCGACGACGACGATCGTCGGGACGCCGAGCAGCTCGGAGTCCTTGAACTTCACGCCGGGCGACGCGTGACGGCGGTCGTCGTAGATCACCCGGAGACCCGCCGCCTCCAGGTCCGTCGCGAGCCGCTCGGCGTAGGTCCAGACCGCCTCGTCCTTGCCGGTCGCGACGAGGTGGACGTCGGCCGGCGCGATCTCGCGCGGCCAGCACAGCCCGAGCTCGTCGTGGCTCTGCTCGGCGATGGCGGCCACCGCGCGCGAGACCCCGATGCCGTACGACCCCATCGTGACCACGACCTGCTTGCCGTTCTCGTCCAGCACCTTGAGGTCGAGCGCCTCGGCGAACTTGCGGCCGAGCTGGAAGATGTGGCCGATCTCGATGCCGCGCGCCATCTCCAGCGCCGACCCGCACCGCGGGCACACGTCGCCGTCGACGATCTCCGCCGCCTCGATCGTGCCGTCGGCGGTGAAGTCACGACCCGCGACGAGGTCGAAGACGTGACGGCCCGTCTCGTTGGCACCCGTGATCCACCGGGTGCCCTCGACGACGCGGGGGTCGACGAGGTAGCGGATCCTCGACGCCGACTCCGCGCCGAGGACCTGCGGGCCGATGTAGCCCTTCACCAGCTCGGGGTGCTTCGCGAACTCGGCCTCGACCATCGCCGCCGGCTCGTCCGGGTGCAGCACGGCCTCGAGCCGCTTCATGTCGACGTCTCGGTCGCCCGGCAGCCCGACGACGAGGGGGTACGTCGTGCCGTCCGGGCGCGTGACGGTGAGGACGACGTTCTTGAGGGTGTCGGCGGCCGTCCACGCCCGGTCGTCGCGCGGCTGGTGCGCGTTGGCGTGCGCGACGAGCGTGTCGATCGTCGGGGTGTCCGGTGTGTCCTCGACGTGCGCGGCGGGCGCGCCGGTGTGGTCGACGACGGGCGGGACCGGCGTGACGACGGCCTCGACGTTGGCGGCGTAGTCGCCGGTGGTGCAGCGGACGTAGGTGTCCTCGCCGTTCTCGGTCATCGCGAGGAACTCCTCGGACGCGGAGCCGCCCATCGCGCCCGACATCGCGGAGACGATGACGTACTTCAGCCCCATGCGGTCGAAGGTCCTGATGTATGCGTCGCGGTGCTTGTCGTAGGACACCTGCAGGCCGGCGTCGTCCACGTCGAACGAGTACGAGTCCTTCATCACGAACTCGCGGCCGCGCAGGATGCCAGCCCGCGGACGCGCCTCGTCGCGGTACTTCGTCTGGATCTGGTAGAGCGCGAGCGGCAGGTCCTTGTACGAGGAGTACTCCCCCTTGACCATGAGGGTGAACATCTCCTCGTGCGTCGGACCGAGGAGGTAGTCGTTGTCGCGACGGTCCTTGAGCCGGAAGATCCCGTCGCCGTACTCGGTCCAGCGCCCCGATGCCTCGTAGGGCTCGCGCGGCAGCAGAGCAGGGAAGTGCACCTCCTGGAAGCCAGCGCGGTCCATCTCCTCGCGGACGATTCGCTCGACGTTGCGGTAGACGTGGTAGCCCAGCGGCAGCCAGGAGAAGATGCCCGGCGCGACGCGGCGGACGTAGCCGGCGCGGACGAGCAGACGGTGGCTCGGGACCTCCGCGTCCGCCGGGTCCTCACGCAGGGTGCGCAGGAACAGCGACGACATGCGGAGCAGCACGGGGATCTCCTCGGTAGGGCGGACCCGCAGGATATCCGGCTGCGGGCGCCGAACCGGCACCCGTTACGCCGCCCACGCCCACGGCGGCCCCGGTCGGGCGCCCGGCCGTGCGGAGCCGGGTCAGAACAGGATCGTCGCGAACTCGCCGTGCGAGCGGAACCCCACCTTCTCGTACACGCGCCGGGCGACGGCGTTGAAGTCGTTGACGTAGAGGCTCACGACCGGCGAGTGGTCGCGCCGGGCGAGCGCCACGACGGACGCCATGCCCGGCGCCCCGAGCCCGCGGCCGCGGCGCGACGGCGCGAC
>JAJXTD010000165.1 GCA_021784035.1 Actinomycetes bacterium
CCCGGCGCTCGCCGCCCGGGCCGACCCGGCCCTGGCCGCCGCCCTCGTCGGCGTCTGCGCGAACCCGGCCTCGACCGTCGCCGACGGCCTCCGCTCGCCGTGGCTCGCGCGCGACCAGTTCACCGGGCTCGCCTCGCCGATCCCGGTGACGACCAGGCCCTCGCCCACCCCGGCACCGCCCGCCGGCGTCACGCCCGTGCCGGCAACCTGGTCGCCGGATCCGCTGCCGTCGGTGTCGATCCCGGTCCGGCCGGCCGACCCGGTGTGGCCCGCCGACCTCCCGTCCGGCGTCGCGTCCCCGGTCCCGCCCTCGCCGCTCGCGCCCGCCCCCACGCAGTCGCTCGTGCCGTCGCGGCTGGACGACCCCGTGGGCCCGGGCTGCGGGTGGGCGTTCACCGGACAGCTGGCGCCACCGTTCGACGCGGCCACCGAGGCCGTCCTGGCCCAGACCCGGGTGGCCCAGGCGAAGCAGGACCTCGCGGCCGCGCAGCAGGCGTGGCAGACCGAGGTCGTGCAGTACTGGCAGGCCGTCGCGGACTACCGCGCGGCCGCGCTGGCGTACACGGCGTACGACGCGGCGGTCGGCCAGGTGGCCCGCGAGTGGGACCGGATCAGCGCGCAGCGCCAGGCCTACGCCGACGCCGTGACCGCCTACAACGTCGCGGTGAACGCACGCCAGCAGTTCCTGCTCGACCAGGCGGCCGCACAGACGGCGTACGACCAGGCGGTGGCCGCCTGCCCGCCGGTCGTGGGCACGCCCGCGCCGTCCGACGCACCGACCACGTCCGGTGCACCGACCCCGACCTCGCCCGCGCCGAGCGGCGAGCCCGCCACGGCGGGCTGCCCGCCGCCGGTGCCGGCCATCCTCCAGGAGACGCCGCCGCCAGTTCCCCCGCTCCCCACCCCCCCGCCCGACCCCCGCCCCACCGGCTGACCGCCACGGCGTTCTCACTGAGGGTGGCCCTGGTTGCTTCTTCCGCAACCAGGGCCGCCCTCATGGGGAACCGGCGCCGGCCGGCCCGGGAGGCGCGCTGACAGACTGTGCCGGTGCCCGACCGTGCCCCGGCCCCCGAGCTCGGCTTCAGCGCCGCCCTGCGGACCCGGTCGCGGGGCATCGACTCCTACGGCCTCGTGCTGCGCATCGCCGTCGCGACGACGGTGTCCTACCTGCTCGCGCGCGCCGTCTCCGGATCGCCGCTGCCGGTCTTCGCGCCGATGACCACGCTGTTCGTGGTCCAGTCGAGCCCGTTCAGCACCCTCGGCATGACGGCGCAACGCGTGCTCGGCACCGGTCTCGGCGTCGCGGCCGCGACGGTGTACGTCACCTACGTCCCGGTCACCTGGTGGTCGGTGTTCCTCGCCGTCCTGGTGAGCCTGCTCGTGGCCCGGGCGCTGCCGGTGGGTCTCGTCGGACAGCTGCAGATCCCCGTCGCGACCGTGTTCGTGCTCGCGCTCGGCCCGAGCGACCTCGCCGTCGACCTGTGGCGCGTCGCCGACGTCGCGCTCGGCGCCCTCGTCGGGGTCGCGGCGGTGTTCGTGTTCCCACCGCGTCCCCGTCTCGCGCAGGCGCGGGCGTCGCTCATGGCGTACGCCGCGGAGCTGACGGCCTTCCTGCGGGAGATGGCCGACGAGATCGGCACCCACCCGGCACCGCTGCGGTCGGACCTGCGCCACGCGTTCGTCGGGACGAGCCGGGAGCTGCGGACCATCGCGGCGACGACGCGCGAGGCGGTCGGCCACGCCCTCGAGTCGGCACGGCTCAACGTCCGCGCGCGCGGCACCGAGCGCGACCTCGAGCAGCTCGAGCGCGAGCTGCGCTGGCTCACCCGCATCGCCATCCAGGGGCGCGCGCTCGGCGGCGCCGTCGACCGGCTCTACGACCGCGCGGGGATCGCGCCCGGCCTGCCGCCGCGCGTGCTGGCCGGTCTCCTCACCGCGCTGGCGGACCTCGTCGACGGGGTCGCGCGGGACGGCGTCGACGAGGAGGCGCACGCGCTCAGCGATGCGATGACCGACGACGTCCGGGCCGCCGTAGAGCTCACCGCCGGGACCGGCGACGTGGTCGAGGCGCTCGGCAGCCTGTCGCTGCTCGGCCGGGTCGAGCAGCTGCGGGACATCGCGGTGAGCGGTCCCGTGCCGCTCGACGCCGTCCAGCCCGCGCTCGGCGTGGAGTCTGCGGCCGACGGCGAGGCGGAGCCGGCCGAGCACGAGGCGGAGCCGGCCGGGGACTCGGCCGCGTCGGCGATCGAGCGGATCCGCCGCCTGCTCGGCGCCTCCGACGCCCCGCTCTGATCCGCGTCCCGCGCGTGGTCGTGGTCGACGTCCCGTGGCGCCACGGCGACGACGACCGAGCCGTCGCCGAAGCGGAGTTGTCCCGCGGCCGCCCGACCCGAATCCCGGGAGGCCGCCGCCGGGAACCGGGCGGTAGCCTCGCGGCAGTCCGTCCACGAGGGAGCTGCCGTGCTGCTGTCCGACCGCGACATCAAGGCCGAGCTGGCCGCGGGCCGTGTCGTGCTCGAGCCGTTCGACGAGGCGATGGTGCAGCCGTCCAGCGTCGACGTGCGCATCGACAAGTACTTCCGCGTGTTCGAGAACCACCGCTACCCGCACATCGACCCCGCGGAGGAGCAGCCCGAGCTGACCCGCCTGGTCGAGCCGCAGCCGGGCGAGCCGTTCATCCTGCACCCGGGCGAGTTCGTGCTGGCCTCGACGTACGAGGTTGTCACGCTGCCCGACGACGTCGCCGGCCGCCTCGAGGGCAAGTCCTCCCTCGGCCGCCTCGGCCTGCTCACCCACTCGACCGCCGGGTTCATCGACCCCGGCTTCAGCGGGCACGTCACCCTCGAGCTGTCGAACGTCGCGACGCTGCCGATCAAGCTGTGGCCCGGGATGAAGATCGGCCAGCTGTGCCTGTTCCGGCTCTCGAGCCCGGCCGAGCACCCGTACGGCTCCGCGCAGTACGGCTCGCGCTACCAGGGCCAGCGCGGCCCGACGCCGAGCAAGAGCCACCTCAACTTCCACCGCACCGCGATCTGACGGTGCCGCCCGCCGTGCCGGTGGACCCAGGGCCGACGCCGGTCCGCTGATCCTCAGACGGCTCACAGCGATTTGCCCGGAACCTGCCAAGAACCGCCCGTAGAACGCCACCATGAAGCGCTGGCTCGTGGTCGCCGTGGTCGTGCTGCTCGTCGGCGGGGGGTCGTGGCTCGTCACGCACCGCGCGTCTGCGGCCACCGGCACGCAGTACCTCACCGGCACCGTGGAGCAGGGCGACGTCACCGCCTCGATCGCGGCCACGGGAACGGTCGGCTCGGCCAGCACGTACTCCCTCGCCTTCGGCGCGACCACGCAGACGACGTCGACGGGCTCCTCGTCCGCGAAGGCTGCCGGCAGCAGCGCGAGCAGCAACGGCTCCGGGTCGACGTCGAACACCCTGGCGACCGTCAACGTCGTCGTCGGACAGCACGTCGTGGCCGGCGAGGTGCTCGCAACCGAGGACGCGACGGGGACAGCGGCGAACGTCGCGTCCGCCTCCGCTGCCGTCCTGTCCGCCGAGGCGCAGGTGCAGGTCGCGCAGAGCAACCTCGTGAGCACGCGCGCCAAGATCGCCGCGCAGACGTCGGCGAGCACGCAGATCGCCGCGGCCCAGGCCCAGCTCGCCGCCGACCAGGCCGCGCTCACGGTCGACGAGGACCGCGTGGCGACGGCGAACGCGAAGCTGGCCACCGACCTCGCCGCCCAGCCTCCGGCGTCGTCGACAGTGCTCGCGGCCGACCGGCTCGCCGTGGCGCAGGCTCAGCAGTCGGTGGCGCACGACCGGTCCGCGATCGCGAACGACGCGGCGGCCCTCGCCACCGCCCGGAACACGTCCGTCACCGCGGCGGCGAACGCCGCGCAGCTCGCCCAGGCGCGGGCCGCGGTGGCGCAGGCGCAGAACCAGGTGGCGACGGCCAAGGCGCAGCTCGCGACGGCCCGGACATCGGCGACCGCGACGACGATCACCGCCCCGGTCGCCGGGGTGGTCACCGCGGTGAACGTGACGGTGGGTCAGGCACCGCCGTCGTCCGGTGCCATCACGATGAGCTCGGACGCGCTCACCGTCGTCGCGAACGTCGCCGAGCAGGACGTCACGAACCTCAAGGTCGGCCAGACGGCGCAGGTGACGATCACGGCGCTCGGGCAGACCGTCCCGGCCACGGTCACCACGCTGCCGACGTCGGCCAACTCCTCCTCGACCGGCTCGGGCGCGGTGACGTTCCCGCTCAGCCTGACGCTGACCTCCACCCCGGCCGGGGTTCTGCCCGGGATGAGCGCGTCGATCGCGATCGTGACGGCGACGGCCAAGAACGTCCTCAACGTGCCGACCACCGCGATCCAGGGCACGAGCCCGAACAACACCGTGCAGGTCATGGTCGGCGGCACGCCGCGCTCGACGCCGGTGACCATCGGCCTGTCGACGAACTCCACCACCGAGATCATCAGCGGCCTCGAGGTCGGCCAGACGGTCGTCACCGGCGTCGTCAACCAGGCGGTGGCGACCACCTCGGGCGGTGGCGTCGGCGGCCTGACCGGCCGGACGGGTTTCGGCGGCGGGGCCGGCGGCTTCGGCAGGGGCCGTGCCGGTGGCTGAGCAGACCGGGGTACCGCCGGCCGGACCACCGGCGTCGCCGCCGCTGATCGAGGGCCGTGGGATCACCCGGCTCTACTCGATGGGCGACAGCCAGGTGGCCGCGCTGCGCGGCGTCGACTTCCGCATCTTCCTGGGCGAGAACGTCGCGATCATCGGCCCCTCGGGCTCGGGGAAGTCGACGCTGCTGCACATCCTCGGCCTGCTCGACCGGCCGAGCGCGGGCCAGTACCTGTTCGCGGGCGTCGACACCGACACCCTCGACGACGACCGGCTCGCCGTCCTGCGCAACCGGGCCATCGGCTTCATCTTCCAGAGCTTCAACCTGGTGTCCGGGGAGTCCGCCCTCGAGAACGTCGCCGCCCCGCTCGTCTACGCCGGGGTCAGGCGCAAGGAGCGCATCGAGCGCGCCGAGGAGTCGCTCGCCCGTGTCGGCCTGGCCGACCGCATGCACCACGACCCGTCCCAGCTCTCCGGCGGGCAGCGCCAGCGCGTCGCGATAGCGCGGGCGCTCGTGACCCGTCCGGCCGTGATCCTCGCCGACGAGCCGACGGGCAACCTCGACTCCCGCTCGAGCGCCGACGTCTTCTCGCTGCTGCAGGAGCTGCAGGCCGAGGGGCTCACCCTCGTGACGATCACGCACGACCAGCGCATCGCCGACCGCGCGGCACGCGTGCTGCGGGTCGAGGACGGGATGCTCGTGGAGCACGACGCCCCCGCGCCCTACCTCGACCACGCGGTGGCGCCGGCCGGCGCCGGCGGTGTCGTGGCCGACGAGGACGCGTCGCCGACCCCCGAGGACCCGGGGCTCCGCACCCTCGGCCTGCTCGCGGAGGGGGACGCGTCGTGAGCTACGTCGAGGCGCTCCGGCTGGCGCTGCGCCGGCTGCGCACGAACCCGCTTCGTACGGCGCTGACGACCCTCGGCGTCGTCATCGGCGTCGCCTCCCTCGTGGCGCTCATCGGCGTCGGGGAGGGGACGCAGACGGCGATCACGAACCAGATCGCCGGCCTCGGGACGAACCTTCTCTCGGTGAACGCCGGCGGCTCGGTCGTCGGCGGCATCCGCGGCGCCGCCGGGTCGGCGAGCACCCTCACCGTGGACGACGCCACCGCGATCGCGGCGCTGCCAGGAGTCACCGCCGTGGCGCCGGAGATGTCGGTGGCGAACGCGGTCGTCGTCGACGGCCGCACGAACACGACGACGTCGATGACCGGCACGACGCCGGCCGAGGCGACGGTCCGGAACTACCAGGTCCAGACCGGCACGTTCATCAGCGACCTCGCCGTGGAGAAGGGCCTGCGCGTCGCGGTCCTCGGCCCGACGACCGTCGCGAGCCTCAACCGCACGCCCGAGGCGATCGTCGGCCAGACGGTGACGATCAACGGCATCCCGTTCACCGTCGTCGGCGTCACGCAGCCCAAGGGCGGCGCCGGGTTCACCAACCCGGACGACGCCGTCTTCGCCCCGATCAGCGCCGTGCAGTCGCGGTTCACCGGAGCGAGCACCCTGCGGACGATCGGCGTATCCCTCACCGACCCGGCGCAGCTCGCGTACGTCGAGAGCGAGATCCAGTCACTGCTGCGCTACCGGCACCAGCTGGCGAGCTCGGCAAGCGACGACTTCACGATGGTGAGCCAGGACCAGCTGCTGTCGGTCGCGTCGACCACCACCGCGACGATCCGCAACTTCCTCATCGGCATCGCGGCCATCGCGCTCGTCGTGGGCGGCATCGGGATCGCCAACACGATGCTCGTGTCCGTGCGAGAGCGGGTGCGCGAGATCGGGACGCGGAAGGCCATCGGCGCCCGCCGGCGCGACATCGGCCGCCAGTTCCTCGTCGAGGCCGTGATCGTGACGCTCGGCGGCGCCGTCGTCGGCGTGCTCCTCGGGATCGTCGTCACCGGTGCCGTCGGATCCGCCGTGAACGTCCCGGCCTCACCCACCCTCGCCGGCATCGCGCTCGCGTTCGGATCGGCGCTGCTCGTCGGCGTCGTCGCCGGGTACTGGCCGGCGCGCCAGGCATCGCGCCTCGACCCCGTCGAAGCCCTTCGGTACGAGTAGCACCACCACACCCAGGAGACCCAGATGAGCCAGCCCACCCCGCCAGGTCCGCCCACCGGCGACAGCGGCTTCGTCCCGCCGCTGTCGGGTGGCGCGTCGTACCAGCCGCCGACCATGCCCGACATCACCGACCTCGTCGAGGGGTCGAAGGGCCGAGCGGACGAGCGGTCCGGCGGCTCGGTCCTCGGCCGCAACCTGCTCGTCGTCGGCGTGATCGGCGCGCTCGTCATCGCAGGCGGCGCGTTCCTCGCCGGCCGGGCGATGGCCGCGGGACCAGCGACGCTCGCCGACGCGCTGCAGGAGGCGCAGGCCGGGACGCTGCCCTGCGGTACGACGAGCGGCATGCGCGGCAGCGGGTTCGCGGCCCGGCTGTGCGCCGCGGGCACCGGCGGCGGCGCCGGGACGGGCACCGGCGGAACAGGCACGGGCGCTCCTGGTGGGGCCGGGTTCGGCGGCCGCGGCGTGGTCGGCACCGTGACCGCGGTCTCGCCGACGAGCATCACGG
>JAJXTD010000015.1 GCA_021784035.1 Actinomycetes bacterium
GTCGGAGACCACGCGGCACCCAGCTCGCCGGAGGGCTTTCTCGACGTGACGTCGCCTCATCGCCTTGACCATGACCATAACTCTAGTCCCCCTAGAGGGCAATGCTCAAGCCCCCCTAGAGAACTCGGCAGGCAAACGCGCCAGACGTAGCCTGCCACGGAGCCGCACGACGATCTCGCTGCCCGGTGGGGCCCGCCAGGTCGACTGGCAGGCCGGACCGGTGACCGTGGTCTCAGCCAGGTGACGATGTGAGGACGCCGACGTGGTTGTCCCCATCGCCGCACGTCGTGCTGTCACGAGGCCGGGCAGGGCGTCGCAGTGCCTGTCGCGGCAGTGATGTTCGTACGGCCCTCTCTCTGTCGAGGGTCCGGGCACCTACCAGCCGCGCGCCTTCCACTCGGCGAGGTGCGGGCGCTCGTCGCCGAGCGTGGTGTCGTTGCCGTGCCCCGGGTACACCCACGTCTCGTCGGGCAACCGGTCGAAGATCTTCCCGACGACCCCGGCGTACAGGGCCGCGAAGCGCGCCGAGTCGTGGTCGGTGTTGCCGACGCCGCCCGGGAAGAGACAGTCGCCGGTGAACAGGTGCGGCGGGCCCGTGGGGTCGTCGTAGAGCAGGGCGAGGGAGCCGGGCGTGTGACCCACGAGGTGGATCGCGGTGAGCTCGACGTGGCCGACGCGGATCGTGCCGCCGTCGGCCACGGTCTCGTCGATCGGGGCGGCGATCATCTCGACGTCGGCGGCATGGGCCAGCGTGCGCGCGCCGGTGGCCGCGGCGACCTCGGCCAGCGCCTGCCAGTGGTCGTGGTGCCCGTGGGTCGTCACGATCGCGCTGAGGCCACCGTCACCGATCATCTCGAGCAGCCGGTCCGGCTCGGCCGCGGCGTCGACGAGCACCTGCTCGTCGGTCTCGGTGCACCGCAGCAGGTACGCGTTGTTGTTGAACGGGCCCACGGCCAGCTTGGAGATGATGAGGGCGGGGAGCTCGCGCACGTCGGCCCGGCCGCCGACCGTCACGTTTCCGGTGTAGGTCACCCGCCGATCATCCCCCGTCGGACCGCCGGGTCACCAGGGCGGGGGCTCGCCGGGCGCCGACCCGTCCAGCCGACGGACACTCGGGCCGGCGCCGCGGCCGAGCCGCCAGGCGAGCACCTCGGCAGGCTCGCCCACGACGTCGACCGCACCGGACCGGGCGTGCACGAACATGAGCGTCCGCTCGACGAAGTCCTCGGGCCAGTGCGCGGGGTCGTGCCCGAGGCCCAGGTCGAGGTGGTGGATCTCCACCTCCTGGCGACGGCGGTAGGGCAGCGTGCGAGCGGGGGAGTCGGGCTCGGCTCCCGGCCGCGGCGCCCCGAAGAGGACGAGCCGGTCCAGCGCCCCGCTCGGCGCCGAGCCGAGCGCGAGCAGCGCCTCCTGCAGCCGCTCGGCGGTGCGCCGTACGTCCGCGGCCAGCTCGGCGGCGTCGCGCCCGGCGCCGGCCTCGATGTCGGCGTTGCGGGCCTCCACCGAGGGGTACATGGGGACGGGATCGCCGGTGAGCGCCCAGTCGACGAGGCGCACCATCCCGTCCGCGTTGCGGGCCAGGTGGGTGAGCACGTGACCCACCGACCAGCCCGGCAGCAGCGACGGCCGCCGCGCCTGGTCGTCGCTGAGGGCGGCCAGGGTGTCGCCCAGGCGGGCGGTGGACCCCTCGAGGGCCGCGAGGTCGGCGGCGAGCGCGTCCGGCACGGCCCCGACGGTACGACAGAGCGCCCTGTCCGGACAGCGGGAATGTGGCTGTCGGTGTCGCTCGTTAGCCTGGACCGTGGCCGACGGCCCTCCGGGGACGGCGGCCGGTCCCACCGGGTCGGCGACGACGTCGCCCGGGCCCGACTCGAGAACAGGACACGGTGTGGCCGATCGCCTGGTCGTCCGCGGCGCCCGCGAGCACAACCTCAAGGACGTCTCCCTCGATCTGCCGCGCGACGCGATGATCGTGTTCACCGGCCTGTCCGGGTCCGGCAAGTCCTCGCTCGCGTTCGACACGATCTTCGCCGAGGGCCAGCGGCGCTACGTCGAGAGCCTGTCGGCGTACGCCCGCCAGTTCCTCGGCCAGATGGACAAGCCCGACGTCGACTTCATCGAGGGCCTCTCGCCCGCCGTCTCGATCGACCAGAAGTCCACGAGCCGGAACCCGCGCTCGACCGTCGGCACGATCACCGAGGTCTACGACTACCTCCGCCTGCTCTACGCCCGCGCCGGCCGCCCGCACTGCCCCGTGTGCGGCCGAGACATCGCCCGGCAGACGCCGCAGCAGATCGTCGACCGGATCCTCGAGCTCGAGCCGGGCTCCCGGTTCCAGGTGCTCGCGCCGGTCATCCGCGAGCGCAAGGGGGAGTACGCCGACCTCTTCCGCCAGCTGCAGACCCAGGGCTTCTCGCGCGCCCGCGTCGACGGCGTCGTCCACTCGCTGGCCGACCCGCCCACGCTCAAGAAGCAGGAGAAGCACACCATCGAGGTCGTCGTCGACCGCCTCACCGTCAAGCCCGACGCCAAGCGGCGGCTCACCGACTCCATCGAGACCGCGCTGCGGCTCTCCAGCGGCCTCGTCACGCTCGACTTCGTCGACCTGCCCGACGACGACCCGCACCGCGAGCGGATGTTCTCCGAGCACCTCGCCTGCCTCTACGACGACCTGTCGTTCGAGGAGCTCGAGCCCCGGTCGTTCTCGTTCAACTCGCCGTTCGGCGCCTGCCCCGAGTGCACCGGCCTGGGCACTCGGATGGAGGTCGACCCCGAGCTCATCGTGAGCGATCCGTCGATGACGCTGGCCGAAGGTGCGATCGGCCCGTGGTCCAGCGGCCACATCAGCGACTACTTCGAGCGGCTGCTCGCCGCACTCGGCGACGAGCTCGGCTTCGGTCTCGACGACACGTGGGAGTCGCTGTCGGCCAAGGCCAAGAAGGCCATCCTGCAGGGGCACGCCACGCAGGTCCACGTCCGGTACAAGAACCGCTACGGCCGCGAGCGCAGCTACCACACGGCGTTCGAGGGCGTGATCCCCTACGTCCAGCGGCGGCACGCCGAGGCCGACAGCGAGACGAGCCGGGAGCGCTTCGAGGGCTACATGCGCGAGGTGCCGTGCCCCACCTGCAACGGCACGCGGCTCAAGCCGATCAGCCTCGCGGTCACCCTCGGTGGCAAGTCGATCGCGGAGGTGGCGGGCCTGCCGATCGGCGACTGCGCCGACTTCCTCCGCGGGCTCGACCTGTCCCCCCGGGAGAAGCAGATCGCCGAGCGCGTGCTCAAGGAGGTCAACGAGCGGCTGCGCTTCCTCGTCGACGTCGGCCTCGACTACCTCACCCTGGACCGCGCGGCCGGCACCCTCGCCGGCGGCGAGGCCCAGCGCATCCGGCTCGCCACGCAGATCGGGTCCGGGCTCGTCGGCGTCCTCTACGTCCTCGACGAGCCGAGCATCGGCCTGCACCAGCGCGACAACCGGCGGCTCATCGAGACGCTCGTGCGGCTCCGCGACCTGGGCAACACCCTCATCGTCGTCGAGCACGACGAGGACACGATCCGTCACGCCGACTGGGTCGTCGACATCGGGCCGGGCGCGGGGGAGCACGGCGGCCAGGTGGTCGTGTCCGGCACGGTCGAGGACCTGCTCGCGCACCCGGACTCCATCACAGGTGCCTACCTCTCGGGCCGGCGCCGCATCGAGATCCCCGCCGTACGCCGTCCCGTCACGCCGGGCCGCGAGCTCACCGTCGAGGGGGCCCGCGAGCACAACCTCCAGGACGTCGACGTCACGTTCCCGCTCGGCTGCTTCGTGGCCATCACCGGCGTCAGCGGCTCGGGCAAGTCCACCCTCGTCAACGACATCCTCTACACCACGCTCGCCCGCGAGCTCAACGGCGCGCGGTCGGTCCCCGGACGGCACCGCCGGGTGCGCGGGCTCGAGCACCTGGACAAGGTCGTCCACGTCGACCAGAGCCCGATCGGTCGCACCCCCAGGTCCAACCCGGCGACCTACACCGGCGTCTTCGACCACGTCCGCAAGCTCTTCGCCGAGACCCCCGAGGCGAAGATGCGCGGCTACCTGCAGGGTCGTTTCTCCTTCAACGTCAAGGGCGGGCGCTGCGAGGCGTGCGCGGGCGACGGCACCATCAAGATCGAGATGAACTTCCTGCCCGACGTCTACGTGCCGTGCGAGGTGTGCCACGGCGCGCGGTACAACCGCGAGACCCTCGAGGTGCACTACAAGGGCCGGACGATCTCCGAGGTCCTCGACATGCCCATCGAGGAGGGCCTCGAGTTCTTCGAGGCCGTGCCGCCGATCGCCCGCCACCTGCGCACGCTCGTCGACGTCGGCCTCGGCTACGTCCGGCTCGGTCAGCCGGCGCCCACCCTGTCCGGCGGAGAGGCGCAACGCGTCAAGCTCGCGAGCGAGCTGCAGAAGCGGTCCACCGGGCGCACGGTCTACGTCCTGGACGAGCCCACGACGGGCCTGCACTTCGAGGACATCCGCAAGCTGCTCGGCGTCCTGCAGTCGCTCGTCGACAAGGGCAACTCCGTGCTCGTCATCGAGCACAACCTCGACGTGATCAAGACCGCCGACTGGGTCGTCGACATGGGGCCCGAGGGCGGGACGCGCGGCGGCACGGTCGTCGCCACCGGCACCCCCGAGGACGTCGCGGGGGTCGCGGCGAGCCACACCGGCGCGTTCCTGCGCGAGATCCTCCCCGCGGTCGTCGTTCCCGCGTCGCCGGCCATCAAGGCTCGCGCGACCACGCGCAAGGCGCCCGCCCGTGCGCCCCGCAAGGGCGCCGGCGCGGCGTGACGTCTAGCGTGGTGCCGACCCGAGGAGACGTCATGACCGAGCTCGTGACCGGTCCCGGCGCGCGCACCGCGCCCGGTCCCACGCGGCGCCGGGTGCTCGTCACGGGCGGTGTGGTGGCGGCCGCCGCGGCGCTCACGGCCGCGTGCGGCGAGCCCGGCGAGAGCAGCAGGGCGTCGTCCCCGGCGTCCTCCGCGGCCGGGATGAGGGTCGCGACCGCCGACGTGCCCGTGGGCGGCGGGCTGGTGCTCCCGGACCAGCAGGTCGTCGTGACCCAGCCGACCGCCGGCACGTTCAGGGCGTTCTCGGCCGTGTGCACCCACGAAAGCTGCTCGGTCACCCAGGTGTCCCACGGCGCGATCATCTGCCCGTGCCACATGGGGCAGTTCTCCGCCGCGGACGGCTCGGTGCTGGGCGGACCGCCGCCGGCGCCGCTCGCCCCCGTCCCCGTCACGGTGTCCGGCGGCACCATCACGCTCGCCTGACGGAGGCGCTGACGACCCGTGGCGGATCCCGCTTCCTACCGACCGGCACCCGGTGAGGTCCCCGACTCGCCGGGGGTCTACCGCTTCCGCGACCAGTACGGCCGCGTCGTCTACGTCGGCAAGGCGAAGAGCCTGCGCAGCCGCCTCGCGTCGTACTTCCAGGACCTGGCGGCTCTGCACCCGCGCACCCAGGCCATGGTCACGACGGCGGCGTCGGTCGACTGGGTCACGGTCGGCACCGAGGTCGAGGCGCTCCAGCTCGAGTACTCCTGGATCAAGGAGTACGACCCGCGGTTCAACGTCCGTTACCGCGACGACAAGAGCTACCCCTACCTCGCGGTGACGCTCGACGAGGAGTTCCCGCGCATCACGGTGATGCGCGGCGCGAAGCGCAAGGGCGTGCGCTACTTCGGGCCCTACGCCCATGCCTGGGCGATCCGCGAGACCGTCGACCTGCTGCTGCGTCCCTTCCCGGCCCGCACGTGCAGCACCGGTGTCTTCAAGCGGCACGGCCAGATCGGCCGGCCCTGCCTGCTCGGCTACATCGGCAAGTGCTCGGCGCCGTGCGTCGGCCGGGTCGACGCGGCCGAGCACCGGCGCATCGTCGAGGACTTCTGCGCGTTCCTCGGCGGCCAGACCGCGGCGTACACGAAGCGCATCGAGCGCGAGATGAAGGCCGCGTCCGCCGCGATGGACTACGAGCGCGCGGCGCGGCTGCGCGACGACCTGCGTGCGCTCGAGCGGGCGCTGGAGAAGAACGCGATAGTCCTCGGCGACGGCACCGACGCCGACGTCGTCGGCATCAGCGAGGACGAGCTCGAGGCCGCTGTCCAGGTCTTCCACGTCCGGGGCGGCCGGGTGCGCGGCCAGCGCGGGTTCGTCGTCGAGAAGGTCGAGGACGTCACCACCGCCGACCTCGTCGAGCACCTCGTGCAGCAGCTGTACGGCGACCAGCCGGGCGACTCCGTGCCTCGTGAGCTCCTCGTGCCCGTGCTGCCCACCGACCTCGCGAGCACCGTCGCCTGGCTCAGCGAGCTGCGCGGCTCGCACGTGGACCTGCGGGTGCCGCAGCGCGGCGACAAGCGCGACCTCATGGAGACCGTCACCCGCAACGCCGCGCAGTCGCTGGCCCTGCACAAGACGCGTCGGGGCGGCGACCTCACCTCGCGCAGCCAGGCGCTCGAGGAACTGCAGGAGGCGCTCGGCCTGCCCGAGGCCCCGCTGCGGATCGAGTGCGTCGACGTCAGCCACCTGCAGGGCACCGACGTCGTCGCGAGCCTCGTCGTGTTCGAGGACGGCCTCTCGCGCAAGTCGGAGTACCGGCGGTTCGCGATCCGGGGCGGCGAGGACGGCATCAGCGACGACACCCGCTCGATCGCCGAGGTGGTGACCCGCCGGTTCCGGCGACTGCTCGAGGAGCAGGTCCCCACCGGCGACGACCCGACGCCCGGCATCGACCCGACGACCGGTCGGCCGCGCAGGTTCGCCTACCCGCCGCAGCTGTTCGTGGTCGACGGCGGGCAGCCGCAGGTCGAGGCCGCGCAGGCCGCGCTGTCCGAGCTCGGCGTGCACGACGTCGCCATCGTCGGGCTGGCCAAGCGGCTGGAGGAGGTGTGGCTGCCCGGCGACCCCGACCCGGTGATCCTGCCGCGCACGAGCGAGGGGCTCTACCTGCTGCAGCGGGTGCGCGACGAGGCGCACCGATTCGCCATCGGCTACCAGCGCCAGAAGCGCGGGAAGCGGATGGTCGAGAGCATCCTCGACGACGTCCCCGGCCTCGGCGAGGCGCGCAAGAAGGCGCTGCTCCGGCAGTTCGGCTCGCTCAAGCGGCTGCGCGCGGCCAGCGCCGAGGAGCTCGCGACCGTGCCGGGCATCGGCCCGACCGTCGCGCAGGCCGTCGTCGACGCGCTGGCCGCGTCCGCGCCCGCCCCGGCGGTCAACACGACCACGGGCGAGATCCTGCCCTGAGACGTCACCGCCGCCGAAGGGCGGTCGCGGTTCCGGGCCGGCACGACCACGGACCGGCACGTCCACGGGCCGGCACGACCACGGACCGGGTCTGGTCCGCGGCGTCACCACCGCCGGCGCACCGGCTCCGGGTTCCGGCCCGCCCGCCACGGCAGCACGACCGTGGCCGAGGGCCTGCCGGACATGGCGCCACGGCTGACGCACCGGTCCCGGCTCCGGGCCGGTCCGGCGGAGTGATGAGACGATGGTGTCAGCAGGAACGACCGACCGGAGGGGACCCGAGCGTGACCGAGGACGCCTTCGAGCTGGTGCTCGTCACGGGCATGTCCGGGGCCGGCCGCTCGACCGCGGCCCGGGCGCTCGAGGACCTCGGCTGGTTCGTCGTCGACAACCTGCCGCCGGCGCTGCTGACGCAGGCGATCGACGAGGTCCGGGCGGATGTCGACGACGCGCGGCTCGCCGTGGTCGTCGACGTACGCGGCGGCAAGATCTTCGAGGACCTCGCGGACAGCCTGCAGCAGGTGCTCGAGGCGGGGATCGACCTGCGCGTGCTGTTCCTCGAGGCCGGCGACAACGAGCTCGTCCGCCGTTTCGAGAGCAGCCGGCGGCCGCACCCGCTGCAGGGATCGGGTGGGATCCTCGACGGCCTCGTCCGGGAGCGCACGCTGCTCGGCGACCTGCGGGCGCGGGCCGACATCGTCATCGACACCTCGGCGCTCAACGTGCACGAGCTGCGCCGCAAGGTCGAGGCCGCGTTCGGCGGCAACGACCGCGTGCAGCTGCGCGCCACCGTGATGTCCTTCGGCTTCAAGTACGGCCTGCCGCTGGACGCCGACATCGTCAACGACGTCCGCTTCCTGCCCAACCCGTACTGGGTGCCGGAGCTCCGCGACCTCACCGGCCTGGACCCCGACGTGAGCGACTACGTGACGGGCATGCCCGAGGCGCGCGAGTTCCTCGACCGGATGGCCTCGATGGTCGACCTCGTGTCCGAGGGCTACCTGCGCGAGGGCAAGCGCTACGTGACCGTCGGCATCGGCTGCACCGGCGGCAAGCACCGCAGCGTCGCGATGGCGGAGAACCTCGCCGCGCGGCTGGTCAAGGTCGGCGTCGAGGTGCTCGTCGTGCACCGCGACCTGGGTCGCGAGTGACCGCCGGCGGACCGGGCCGCCGCGGGTCCGTGGGTCCGCGCACGACGGGCCCCCGCGTCGTCGCGATCGGTGGCGGGCACGGGCTGGCCGCGTCCCTGCGCGCCCTGCGCCGCGTGACCGACGACGTCACCGCGGTCGTGGCCGTGTCCGACGACGGCGGGTCGAGCGGCCGGCTGCGCGCGGAGTTCGACGTCGTACCGCCCGGTGACCTGCGCATGGCGCTGGCCGCGTTGTGCGGTGACGACGCCTGGGGGCGCACGTGGAGCCGCGTCGTGCAGCACCGGTTCGCCGGTCACGGCGACCTCGCGGGCCACTCCGTCGGGAACCTGCTCATCACCGCGCTCTGGGAGGAGACCGGCGACATCGTCACGGGCCTCGACTGGGTGGGCGCGCTGCTCGGGGCGCACGGACGCGTGCTGCCGGTGGCGACGCAGCCGCTCCAGGTCGTGGCCGACGTGGCCGGGCTGCACCCCGAGGACCCGTCGCACGTCGAGCGCATCGTCGGCCAGGTCGAGGTCGCGACCACGCCCGGCGAGGTCGTGGGGCTGTACATCGAGCCGTCCGACGCGCTGGCGTGCCCGGCCGCCGTCGAGGCGATCGACGACGCCGAGGCCGTCGTGCTCGGTCCGGGGTCGTGGTTCACGAGCGTCCTCGCTCCGCTCCAGGTGCGCGGGATCGGTCGCGCCGTGACCGAGTCGAGCGGTCGCGTCGTCGTCGTCCTCAACCTCGCGCCGCAGCCGGGGGAGACCAGCGGCTTCTCGCCGCAGCGCCACCTGGAGGTGCTCGCGGGGCAGATGCCCGGCCTGCGCGTCGACACCGTCCTCGCCGACCCGTCCGGCGTGTCCGACGTCGACGCCCTGGCCGCCGCGGCGGCCGCGCTCGGCGGCCGGCTCGCCCTCGCCCCGGTGGCCAGCCGCGACGGCTCCGCGCGCCACGACGTAGACCTCCTCGCCTCCGCCCTCGGCGGCATCCTCACCCCCTGACCCACCCACCCCCTTACCCCGTGAAGGTGCCCTGAACTGCGCTAGAAGCAGTCAGGGCTCCCCAGCCTCCGGGCCGCGATCCGGAGCGCGCTCGGGTCGGGGGAACGCCAACTGCTTCTAGCGCAGTCGGGGGCACATTCACGGCGAACGTGGGCGGAGGGGGTCGGGGGTCGGCGCGGGGTGGTTGACCCGGGTGGCAGGATTCGGCGCATGGCGATGACGGCAGCGGTCAAGGACGAGCTCGCACGCCTCCGGATCACGAAGCCCTGCTGCCGCAAGGCCGAGGTCTCGGCGATCCTGCGCTTCGCCTCGGGCCTGCACATCGTGGGCGGCCGGATCGTGATCGAGGCCGACCTCGACACCGCGGCCGCCGCCCGACGCCTCCGCAAGGACATCGCCGAGGTGTTCGGGCACGGGAGCGAGATGACCGTCGTGCACCCCGGCGGCCTGCGCAAGGGCAACCGCTACCTCGTCCGGGTGCACAGCGAGGGCGAGCAGCTGGCCCGCCAGACCGGGCTCGTCGACGCGAGCGGGCGGCCGGCCCGCGGCCTGCCCACCGCGATCGTCAACGGCACCCTGTGCGACTCCGAGGCCGCCTGGCGGGGCGCGTTCCTCGCGCACGGGTCGCTCACCGAGCCGGGCCGCTCCTCGGCCCTCGAGGTCACCTGCCCCGGCCCGGAGGCCGCCCTCGCGCTCTCCGGGGCGGCCCGGCGCCTCGGCATCGTCGCGAAGCCGCGCGAGGTCCGGGGCGTCGACCGCGTGGTCATCCGCGACGGCGACGCGATCGCCGCGCTGCTCACCCGGCTCGGCGCCCACGACTCGGTCCTCGCGTGGGAGGAGCGGCGGATGCGCCGCGAGGTGCGCGCCACCGCGAACCGCCTCGCCAACTTCGACGACGCCAACCTGCGCCGCTCTGCGCGGGCGGCGGTCGCCGCCGGCGCCCGGGTCTCCCGCGCCCTCGAGATCCTCGGCGACGAGGTCCCCGACCACCTGGCCGAGGCCGGCCGGCTTCGCATGGAGCACCAGCAGGCCTCGCTCGAGGAGCTCGGGGCCCTGGCCGACCCGCCGATGACCAAGGACGCCATCGCCGGGCGGATCCGCCGGCTGCTCGCGCTGGCCGACAAGCGCGCGGCCGAGCTCGGCATCCCGGACACCGAGGCCGGCATCCCGGCCGACCTCGTCGACGCCGACTGACCCCGAGCCGTCCCGGCCGGCCGCCGTCCGCCCCCGCGGGCTACCCGCGGGTACGCCGCGCGGGGGCAAGCGCTTGCACGATTCCGATAGGGTCGACTCGCCACGCCGGCACACAGGTGCCGCGCGACCGAAGAGCCGGCAACGATGCCGGCTGTCGTCTCTCGACCAAGACGAGGACTGTTGACCGTGACCGTTCGTGTGGGTATCAACGGCTTCGGCCGTATCGGCCGAAACTTCTACCGCGCGCTCGCCGCGCAGGGCGCCGACGTCGAGATCGTCGCCGTGAACGACCTGACCGACAACGCCACCCTGGCGCACCTGCTCAAGTACGACAGCATCCTCGGCCGCCTCGGCGCCGACGTGCAGGCCACCGAGGACGCGATCCTCGTCGACGGCAAGAAGATCGTCGCCCTCGCCGAGCGCGACCCGGCCGCGCTCCCGTGGGGCGACCTCGGCGTCGACATCGTCATCGAGTCCACCGGCTTCTTCACCGACGCCGACAAGGCCCGCAGCCACCTCGGCGCCGGCGCGAAGAAGGTCATCATCTCGGCGCCCGCCAAGGGCGAGGACGCCACGATCGTCATGGGTGTCAACCACGACATCTACGACCCGGCGGCCCACACCATCATCAGCAACGCATCCTGTACGACGAACTGCCTCGCGCCGATGGCCAAGGTCATCCACGACACGTTCGGCATCGAGAACGGCCTGATGACGACGATCCACGCGTACACGAACGACCAGGTCATCCTCGACTACCCGCACAAGGACCTCCGCCGCGCCCGCGCCGCCGCGATCAACATGATCCCGACGAGCACCGGCGCCGCGAAGGCGATCGGCCTCGCGCTCCCGGCGCTCAAGGGCAAGCTCGACGGATATGCCATGCGCGTGCCGGTCCCGACCGGCTCGGCGACCGACCTCACGGTGACGCTGTCCCGCGAGGCGTCCGCCGAGGAGATCAACGCCGCCGTCAAGGCCGCGGCGGAGGGCCCGCTCAAGGGCATCCTCGAGTACACCGAGGACCCGATCGTCTCGAGCGACATCGTCACGAACCCGGCCTCGTGCATCTTCGACGCCGGCATCACCAAGGTCCTCGGCAACACCGCCAAGGTCCTCGGCTGGTACGACAACGAGTGGGGCTACAGCAACCGGCTCGTCGACCTGACCGTGTACGTCGGCGCCTCCCTCTAGGACGCGGTCGTGCACACGATCGACGACCTCGACGTCGCCGGTCGCCGGGTCCTCGTGCGGGCGGACTTCAACGTCCCGCTCGAGGACGCCGGCGACGGCACACGCCGCATCACCGACGACGGCCGGATCCGGGCCGCGCTGCCGACCATCGAGTCGCTGCGCTCGCGCGGCGCCCGCGTGATCCTCTGCGCGCACCTCGGGCGGCCCAAGGGCGAGGCGAAGCCGGAGCTCTCGCTGGCCCCGGTCGCCGCCCGGCTGTCCGAGCTGCTCGGCGCCCCGGTCGCGTTCGCCGCCGACGTGACGGGCACGTCCGCGGCAGCCACGGTCGCCGGTCTCGCCGACGGCGACGTCGCGCTGCTCGAGAACGTCCGCTACGACGCTCGCGAGACGAGCAAGGACGCCGCCGAGCGCGGCGCCCTCGCCGCGGAGCTGGCCGCGTTCGCCGACGTCTTCGTGAGCGACGGCTTCGGCGTCGTGCACCGCGAGCAGGCGAGCGTCACCGACGTCGCCCGGCTCCTGCCGCACGCCGCCGGGCGCCTCGTCCTGTCCGAGGTCGAGGTGTTCCGCAAGGTGCTCGGCGACCCCGACCGGCCCTACGCCGTCGTCCTGGGCGGCTCCAAGGTCAGCGACAAGCTCGGCGTGATCGAGAATCTGCTCGGCTCGGTCGACCGGCTGCTCGTCGGCGGTGGCATGTGCTTCACGTTCCTCGCCGCGCTCGGCAAGGGCGTGGGCTCGTCGCTGCTCGAGGTCGACCAGGTCGAGACGGTGCGCGGGCTCATCGCGACGGCCGAGCGCCGCGGCGTCGAGCTCGTGCTCCCCGTCGACGTCATCGTGGCCACGGCGTTCTCCGCCGACGCCGAGCACAAGGACGTCTCGGTCGACGACATCGAGGACGGCTGGATGGGGCTCGACATCGGCCCCAACAGCCGCGCGCTGTTCGCCGACCGGCTCGCCGACGCCCGGACGGTGGTCTGGAACGGCCCGATGGGCGTGTTCGAGCTGGCCCCCTACGCCGAGGGCACCCGCGCGGTGGCCGAGGCCATCACGCGGGTCGACGGCCTCACCGTCGTCGGCGGCGGCGACTCCGCGGCCGCCGTGCGCCTCCTCGGCATCGACGAGTCCGGGTTCTCCCACATCTCCACGGGCGGGGGTGCGTCGCTGGAGTTCCTCGAGGGGCGCACGCTGCCCGGCATCGCAGTCCTGGAGGACTGATCATGGCCGCCGGCCGTCTCCCGCTCATGGCGGGCAACTGGAAGATGAACCTCAACCACCTCGAGGCGATCGCGGTGGTGCAGAAGCTCGCGTTCGCGCTCACCGAGGCCGACCTCGACGCGTGCGAGGTGGCGGTGCTCCCGCCCTACACCGACATCCGTTCGGTGCAGACCCTCATCGACGCCGACAAGCTCGACCTGCGCTACGGCGCGCAGGACCTGTCCGCGCACGACAAGGGTGCGTACACCGGCGAGATCAGCGGCGCGATGCTGGCGAAGCTCGGCTGCACCTACGCCGTCGTCGGCCACAGCGAGCGGCGCGAATACCACGCCGAGACCGACGAGCTCGTCAACGCCAAGGTCCAGGCCGCCTACCGCCACGGGCTCACCCCGATCCTCTGCGTGGGGGAGGGTCTGGAGATCCGGCAGGCCGGCACCCACGTCGAGCACACGCTCGCCCAGGTCGACGGCGCGCTGGCCGGCCTGCCCGCGGACCGGGCCCGGTCCCTCGTCGTCGCCTACGAGCCCGTCTGGGCGATCGGCACCGGCGAGGTCGCCACTCCGGAGGACGCGCAGGAGGTCTGCGCGGCGATCCGCACGCGGCTGGCCGAGCTCTACTCCGGCGACCTCGCCGACGGCGTACGGGTGCTCTACGGCGGCTCCGTGAAGGCCTCGAACGTCGCCGCCATCATGGCCAAGCCCGACGTCGACGGCGCGCTCGTGGGCGGGGCGAGCCTCGACCCGGACGAGTTCGTCGCCATCTGCCGGTTCCGACTGCATCCCGCCGACGAGTCCTGACCGACGCCGCCGCCGCACCGCCCGGGACCCAGCCGGGCGGTGCGGCGGCGCTTCGTGGCTCGCGTCACGTATCCTGATCCGACGTCCCGGGTTCCCGGTGCGCCTCGAGGAGAGTGAATCACCGCCGTGCTCGTCGTCGTGTTCGAGATCCTGCTGATGATCGTCAGCGGCCTGCTGATCCTGCTGGTGCTCCTGCACAAGGGCAAGGGCGGTGGCCTGTCCGACATGTTCGGTGGCGGCATCTCCTCCTCCCTCGGCGGATCGAGCGCGGCCGAGCGCAACCTCGACCGCATCACGGTCGCCCTCGGCCTCGTCTGGGCCGCGCTGATCGTCGGGCTCGGCCTGCTCCTCAAGTCCTGATCGACCCGTCCGTACGCGAGAGAGGCACCACCTGTGGCCAGTGGAAGTGCGATCCGGGGCAGCCGCGTCGGGGCGGGGCCCATGGGCGAGGCGGAGCGCGGCGACGCCGCTCCCCGGCACCGTGTGACGTTCTACTGCGCCAACGGGCACGAGACCCGGCCCAGCTTCGCCACCGAGGCCGCCGTCCCGGAGACCTGGGACTGCCCGCGCTGCGGCCTGCCGGCCGGCCGGGACAAGGAGAATCCGCCCGCGGCGCCCAAGGTCGAGCCGTACAAGACGCACCTGGCCTACGTGAAGGAGCGGCGCAGCGACGCCGACGGCGAGGCGATCCTCAACGAGGCGCTCGCCAAGCTCCGCGACCAGTAGCCCACGACGCACCGAGGCCCGCCCACCGTGAGGTGAGCGGGCCTCGTCGGGTTCGTGGGCGGATCAGGGGCTCGCGACCCGACGCAGGTCCGGCGGGAGCGCCGAGGCGGCCCCCTCGTCGAGCAGCGCCAGCGTGCGCTCGCGGCCGCGGGCACCGGCACCCGGCACCTGCACGGGCCCGGCGTCGGACAGCGCCAGGCGTACGGCGTCGGCCTTCTCCACCCCCGCCACGATGAGCCAGGTCTCGCGCGCCGCGTTGAGCGCCGGCAGGGTCAGCGAGACGCGCTGCGGCGGCGGCTTCGGCGAGCCGTGCACCCCGACGACGGTCCGCCGGGTCTCGTGGACGCCGGCCAGCTGCGGGAACAGGCTCGCCACGTGGCCGTCGGGACCGAGGCCGAGCAGGCAGACGTCGAACGAGGGGACCGCCGCGTGGTCCTCGGGCCGGGCCTGCGCGAGCAGCTCCTCGGCGTAGCGGGCGGCGGCGTCGTCGACGTCGAGCCCGGCACCGGCCGGCGGCATCGCATGGACCTTCGCCGGGTCCAGCGGGACGTGGTCGAGCAGCGCCGCGCGGGCCTGGGTCTCGTTGCGGTCGGGGTGGCCGGCGGGCAGGAATCGCTCGTCGCCCCACCAGACGTGCAGGGCGGCCCAGTCGATCGAGTCGCGGGCCGGCGAGGCCGCGAGCGAGGCCAGGCAGGCGATGCCGATGTGCCCGCCGGTGAGGCAGACGTGCGCGTGCGCACCGTCGGCCTGCGCCTCCACGATCGCGGTCACGAGCCGCGCGGCGATGGCGTCGGCGAGGTCGCCCGCGTCCTTGAGGACGAGGACCTCGGGGGTGCTCACGACCGCCCCTTCCGCCGGGTCGGCGCGGCGGTGCCGGGCGCCTCCTTCGTCGTCGTCGCCCGCTTCGCGGCCGGACGCCGCTTCGCCGCCGGTGTCGCGGCCGCGGGCACGCGGCGGTCGCCGTACTTCCCCCACGCGGCAAGTGCCGGCAGCTCGTCGAGGGTCTCGCCGTAGATCTCGTCCGGGTCCAGGCGGCGCAGCTCCTCGGCGATGAGCCCCTCGACGCTGCGCGGCCGGAGCGGCGCCTCGCGGTCCGGGAAGCCGGGGCGGACCATCCGGGCCACGCGGCCGTCGGGGCGGGTGATCGAGATGTCGCCCTCGTCGGTGCTCAGCGTGACGGCGGTGATCCCCGGGCCACGGCTGGTGTGCACCTCGACCGGGACGCCCAGCCCGCGCTGCAGCCACGCGGCGAGCAGGACCCCCGACGGGCTGGACCGCATCACGCTGATCCGCGCGCCGGTGACCTTCCCGAACGGCTCGTCCAGCGTCGACGCGATGAGCGCGCGCCACGGCGTGATCCGGGTCCAGGCGAGGTCGGTGTCGCCTGCGGCGTACGCCGTGCGCCGGACGTCGAGCGCGCGCAGCGGGCGCGGTGCCGCCGCCGCGTCGGTGATCCGGCGCTGGGCCAGCCGGCCCACCGGGTCGGCCGAGACGTCGTCGGGCGCGGCGCCCGGCCACCAGACGACGACGGGCGCGTCGGGCACGAGGAGGGGGAGGACCACCGAGGCGACCTGGTGCGACAGCGGGCCGCGCAACCGCAGCTCGGCGAGCTCGCCGAGGCCGTCGGCGCCGCCCACGGTGACCTCGGCGTCGAGCCGGGCCGGCCCGCGGCCGGGCCTCGGGATCGCGGTGAGGATGCGGCACGGGTGCTCCCGCGCCGCCTCGGCGGCCGAGCGGACGGCGTCGGCCTGCGTCGCCTCGTCGGCGACGATCACGAGGGTGAGGACGCGGCCGACCGCGCTCGAGCCCTGCCGGAACCGCTCGGCCGAGATCGCCGTGCTCACCTGGCTCGCAGTGGTGTCGTCCAGGCGGACCGTCATGGCCGCCGCCAGACGCGCCCGTCGCGGGCGAGCATCTCGTGCGAGGACGCCGGGCCCCAGGTGCCGGACTCGTACTGCTCGGGCCGGCCGCCCTCGGCCCAGCGCTCGAGGACCGGGTCGAGGATCTTCCAGCCGAGCTCGACCTCCTCGTGGCGCGGGAAGAGCGGCGGGTCGCCGAGGAGGACGTCGAGGATGAGCCGCTCGTAGGCCTCCGGGCTCGACTCGGTGAAGGAGTCGCCGTACGCGAAGTCCATGTTCACGTCGCGGACCTCCATCTGCGTGCCGGGGACCTTCGAGCCGAACCGCATGGTGACGCCCTCGTCGGGCTGGATGCGGATGACGATGGAGTTCTGCCCGAGCTCCTCGGTGTCGGTCGCGCTGAACGGCAGGTGCGGGGCGCGCTTGAACACGATCGCGACCTCGGTGACGCGCCGGCCCAGCCGCTTCCCGGTGCGCAGGTAGAACGGGACGCCGGCCCAGCGCCGGGTGTCGACACCGAGCTTCACGGCGGCGAACGTCTCGGTGACCGACGTCGAGGAGATGCCCTCCTCCTCCAGGAACCCTGGCACCGCGGCGCCGCCCTGCCACCCCGCGGCGTACTGGCCCCGCGCGGTGTGCAGGTCGAGGTTCGCGGGCAGCGTCACGGCGCTGAGGACCTTCTCCTTCTCGACCCGGACGTGGTTGGCCAGGAACGACAGCGGCTCCTCCATCGCGGTCAGCGCGAGCAGCTGCAGCAGGTGGTTCTGGATGACGTCGCGGGCGGCGCCGATGCCGTCGTAGTAGCCGGCCCGGCCGGCGATGCCGATGTCCTCGGCCATGGTGATCTGCACGTGGTCGACGTAGTTGCTGTTCCAGATCGGCTCGAACATCGTGTTGGCGAAGCGCAGCGCCAGCAGGTTCTGGACCGTCTCCTTGCCGAGGTAGTGGTCGATGCGGAAGACCGTGCCGGACGGGAAGACCTCGTCGATCGTCGCGTTGAGGTCGCGCGCGCTCTGCAGGTCGTGCCCGAACGGCTTCTCGATCACGACCCGGCGCCACGCCCCCTCGCCGGAGACCGAGAGCCCCGAGCGCTTGAGCTGCTGCACGACGTCGCCGAAGAACTTCGGCGGGATCGAGAG
Source organism: Actinomycetes bacterium (assembly GCA_021784035.1). Lineage (GTDB taxonomy): Bacteria > Actinomycetota > Actinomycetes > S36-B12 > CAIYMF01 > Longivirga. The sequence continues at coordinate 17,522 of JAJXTD010000015.1, forward strand.
GTAGAACGCGTGGTTGCCGCGCGTGCCGCGGACGCGGTCGAGGTCGAGGACGACCTCCGAGAGCTGGTCGAACGCGCCCGCCTGGCTGAAGTCGCCGGCCACGAACCGGATGCCCTGGCACAGCTCGTCCCAGACCTCCTCGCGGAACGGCGTGCGTGCGTTCTCGCGCACCGAGTCGTGCACGATCTCGGCGAAGTCCTGGTCGGCCCAGTCGCGCCGGGCGAAGCCGACGAGCGCGAAGCCCGGCGGCAGCAGCCCGCGGTTCGCGAGGTCGTAGACCGCCGGCATGAGCTTCTTGCGCGCGAGGTCGCCCGTGACGCCGAAGATCACCAGGCTGCACGGCCCGGCGACCCGGGGCAGGCGGCGGTCGCGGGGATCGCGGAGCGGGTTGTCCGTCGGCGTCCAGATCCGGGTGCGCACGCCGACGCCTCAGCGACCGGCCGCGGCACGCGCGGCGTCGAGCGCCGTCCGGATGCCGGCCAGCAGCGACTCCCAGGCGACGACGAACTTGTCCACGCCCTCCTCCTCGAGCACCCGCACCACGTCGTCGAGGTCGACGCCGGCGGCGGTGAGCGCGTCGAGCGCCGCGTGCGCCGCTGCGTACTCCGGGACGATCGTGTCGCCGACGAGGTCACCGTGGTCGCGCACCGCGTCGAGCGTGGGCTCGGGCATCGTGTTCACGACGTCGCGCGTCACCAGGTCGACGACGTACCGGGTGTCGCTGTACGCCGGGTCCTTGACGCCGGTCGACGCCCACAGCGGGCGCTGCACGTGCGCGCCGTCGGCCGCGAGGGACTTCCACCGGTCGCCGGCGAGCATCCCGGTGAAGGCCTCGTGCGCTACGCGGGCGTTCGCGATCGCCCCGGTGCCGCGCAGCGGCGAGCCGGCGGGCAGCCGCCGGTCCACCTCGGTGTCGAACCGGCTCACGAAGAAGGAAGCGACCGACTCGATCCCGGACAGGTCGTGCCCGTTGTCCCTCGCCCGCTCGAGGCCGGTGAGCCACGCGTCCAGCACGGCGCGGTAGCGGTCCACGGAGAAGATGAGCGTGACGTTGACGCTGACGCCGGCCGCGAGCGTCGCCGTGATCGCGGGCAGCCCCTCGACGGTGGCGGGGATCTTGATCAGGACGTTCGGGCGGTCGACCGCCCAGTGCAGCGCCTTCGCCTCGGCGATCGTGGCCTCGGTGTCCCGTGCCAGCCGTGGGTCGACCTCGATGCTGACCCGGCCGTCGACCCCGCCCGTCGCCGCGTGCGTGGGCGCGAGCACGTCGCAGGCCCAGCGGACGTCGTACGCCGTCAGGGCACGCACGGCCTCGCCGAGGTCGACCCCGCGGACGGCGAGGTCGTGCACCTGCTCGGCGTACTCGGCGGCGCCGCCGGTGATCGCCTTCTCGAAGATCGACGGGTTCGTGGTCACGCCGACGACGGACGAGCCGGCGACGAGCCGGGCCAGGCCCCCGCTCGTGAGGCGACCCCGGTCGAGGTCGTCGAGCCAGATGGACACACCGGCGGCGGACAGGGCGGCGAGACGGTCAGCGGTCATGTTCCGACCCTAGTTGGGTCGCGTCCGCCCGTCGCCCCTGTGTCGGGCCCCGAGCGCGGCTCACAGCCCGCGTACAGCAGGGTTCAGCCGGCGACGGCCGAGATCGACTCGCGCGCCGCGGCGACGACGGCGTCGGCGGTGATGCCGAACTCGCGGAAGAGCGTCTGGTAGTCGGCCGACGCGCCGAAGTGCTCCAGCGAGACGGGGCGCCCGTCGGTGCCGAGGTACTTCCACCAGCCCTGGGCGACACCGGCCTCGACCGACACCCGCGCCCGCACCGACGACGGCAGGACCGACTCGCGGTAGTCCGCGTCCTGCTCGTCGAACCACTCGAGGCACGGCATCGAGACGACCCGCGTGGCGACGCCGTCGGCCTCGAGCACGTCGCGCGCCGCGAGGGCGAGCTGGACCTCGGAACCCGTCGCGACGACGATCACGTCGGGCGTCCCCGCGGCGGCGTCGGCGAGGACGTAGCCGCCGCGCGCGGCACCCGCGGCGGGCGCCACCACCGTCCGGTCGAGGGTCGGCAGGTTCTGCCGGGTGAGCACGAGGCCGGCCGGCCGCCGGCGGCGCAGGATCTCGCCCCAGACCACCGACGTCTCGTTCGCGTCGGCGGGCCGGACCACGTCGAGGCCAGGGATCGCGCGCAGCGCCCAGAGGTGCTCGACCGGCTGGTGGGTGGGCCCGTCCTCGCCGAGCCCGATGGAGTCGTGCGTCCAGACGAACGTGACGCCGGTCTGCATGAGCGCGGCGACGCGGACGGCGCCGCGCATGTAGTCGCTGAACACCAGGAACGTGCCGCCGAACGGGCGCAGCAGCGTGGACAGCGACAGGCCGTTGAGCGCCGCGCCCATCGCGTGCTCGCGCACGCCGAAGTGCAGGATGCGGCCGTACGGCGACTGGCTCCCGGCGAACGGGGACGTGGGGGAGACGACCGTGCCGTCCGGGAGGAACGAGCGGCCGCCCTCGATGGTGGTGTTGTTGCTCTCCGCGAGGTCCGCGCTGCCGCCGACGAACTCGGGCAGGACGGCCGCGATGGCCTGAATGACCTCGCCGCTGGCCTTGCGGGTGGCGACATCCTTGCCGGCCGGGAACTCCGGCAGCACGAGGTCGTCGGGCAGGGTTCCCGCGACGAGCCGGTCGAGCAGGGCGGCCCGATCGGCGTTGGCACCGCGCCACGCGGCGTACTGCCCGTCCCATGCGGCGCGGAGGGCCGCGCCGCGGTCCCGGACCGCCCGGGCGTGCGCCAGCACGTCGTCGTCGACCTCGAACGTGCGCGCGGGGTCGAAGCCGAGCAGCTCCTTGGTCGCGGCGACCTCGTCCGCCCCGAGCGCCGAGCCGTGCGCCTTGCCGGTGTTGCGCAGGTGCGGCGCGGGCCACCCGATGACCGTCCGGAGCCGGACGAACGACGGGCGCGCGGTCTCCTGCCGCGCCGCCTCCAGCGCCGCTCCGAGCGCGAGGACGTCGACGCTGCCGTCGGGGAGGTGCTCGACCGTCTGCACGTGCCAGCCGTAGGCGGCGTAGCGCGCGGGGACGTCCTCGCTGAACGCGACGGCCGTGTCGTCCTCGATCGAGATCCGGTTGTCGTCCCAGACCACCGTGAGGTTGCCGAGCCGCTGCGTCCCGGCGAGGGACGACGCCTCGGACGAGACGCCCTCCTCGAGGTCGCCGTCGGACGCGAACACCCACACGTGGTGGTCGAAGGGGCTCGTCCCGGGCGCGGCGTCGGGGTCGAGCAGGCCGCGTTCGTAGCGGGCGCCCATCGCCATGCCCACGGCGGTGGACAGCCCCTGCCCGAGCGGCCCGGTGGTGGTCTCGACGCCGGCGGTGTGGTTCCGCTCGGGGTGGCCCGGCGTCAGGGAGCCCCAGGTGCGGAACGCCTCGAGGTCGGACAGCTCGAGCCCGTAACCGGACAGGTAGAGCTGGATGTAGAGCGTGAGGGACGAGTGCCCGCACGACAGCACGAACCGGTCGCGGCCGAGCCAGTGCGGGTCCGCCGGGTCGTGCCGCAGGAACCGCTGGAACAGCAGGTACGCCGCGGGGGCCAGGCTCATCGCCGTGCCGGGGTGGCCGTTGCCGACCTTCTGGACGGCGTCGGCCGCGAGGACACGCACCGTGTCCACGGCGCGCGCGTCCAGCGCTGTCCAGGTGGCGGGGTCGAACGGGGCCGGGGAGGTGGGTGCGCTCGTCACGGTCGATGAGCCTACCGGCGGCCCGGCCGCCCCGATCCCGGCCGGTACACTCGACGACGACCTGGGTCTCCCGGGTTCCCCTACCCCACCCGTGGAGCGTGCGCGTGACCGCCGTCGACCCCCGGCCCTCCGTCGCCGGAGTCGCGGGCTCCGGCGACGCCCGGGAGGGGCTGGCACCGGCCGTCCGCGTGCGGACTCGGTCCGTCGCCGCGGCGTATGTCGCGCTCACGAAGCCGCGGATCATCGAGCTGCTGCTCGTGACCACCGTGCCGACGATGATCCTCGCCGCCGACGGCGTCCCGTCGCTGCTGCTCGTGCTCACGACGCTCGTCGGCGGTTTCCTGGCCGCGGGCGGCGCCAACGCGCTCAACATGTACATCGACCGCGACATCGACGGTCTCATGGCCCGCACCGGGCACCGCCCGATCGTCACCGGCGAGGTGAGCCCGCGCGGCGCGCTCGTCTTCGGCCTCGTGCTCGCGGTGTCGTCCGTGGTGTGGTTCGCCGCTACGACGAACCGGCTCGCCGCGTTGCTCACCGCGCTCGCGATCCTCATGTACGTCGTGGGCTACACCCTGCTGCTCAAGCGCCGCACGCCGCAGAACATCGTGTGGGGCGGCGCCGCGGGGTGCATGCAGATCCTCATCGGCTGGACCGCGGTGACGGGGTCGCTCAGCTGGGCGCCCATGGTCCTGTTCGGCGTCGTGTTCTTCTGGACGCCGCCCCACTACTGGCCGCTGTCGCTGCGCTTCAAGGACGACTACGCCGCAGCCGGCGTGCCGATGCTCCCCGTCGTCGCGCCGCTGTCCACGGTCGCGCGCGAGATCATCGGATACTCGTGGGCGATGGTGCTGACGTCGCTGCTGCTGGTCCCGGCCGCGCACATGACGCCGTTCTACGCCGTGGCCGCCGTCGCCCTCGGCGGCGCGTTCCTGGTCGAGGCACACGGGCTGCTGCGCCGGGTGCGGCGCGGCGACCGCGACGTCAAGGCGATGCGCCTGTTCCACGGGTCGATCAGCTACCTGGCGCTCATGTTCCTCGTCGTCGCGATCGACGCGTTCCTGCCGTTCTGATTCCCGCTCGGCCGCGCGGGTCCGCGGCCACTCACCCCGTTCGCGAGTTACACCTCGAACCGACCTGTTCAGGTGGTCAAACAGGTCGGTAGGACGTGTAACTCGCGTCAGCGGGTCACGCCGGGATGCCCGCCTCCCGCTGCGCGCGGGCCGGGGCCACGACGCCGCGGGTGCGGGTCGCGAGCAGCAGCCGCACCGTCGCCCACCACACCACGGTCGCCAGCGTCACGTGCACGGCGACGACGGCCCACGGCTCGCCGGTGAAGTACTGCAGGTAGCCGACGAACCCCTGGGCGAGGAACGCCGCCAGCAGGTGGGTCGCCGCCCGCGTGGGCCGCTCCGGGGCACCCGTGGCGCGCAGTGCCACGAGCAGCCCGGCGAGCAGACCGATGCTCAGCACGACGATGTCGGCGTGCAGCCACGCGATGGTCTGCGGGTCCAGCCCGAGCCGGTGCGTGCGCTCGTCGCCCGCGTGCGGGCCGCTGGCCGTCACGAGCATCCCCGCGACGAGGACGAGCGACAGGAGCGCGGTCAGCACCACGACACCCAGGCGGATCTCGCGGCGTACGGCGACCACGACCGGCTGGTCGCCGGGCTCGCCGGCGCGGCGCACGAGCACGGTGACCAGCGCGACGAGGCCCATGGACAGGAGCAGGTGGGACCCCACGGCGATCGGGTTCAGCCCGGTGAGCACGGTGATGCCGCCGAGCGGGATCTGGGCCACGGTCCCGAGCAGCGGCACCGCGGCGAGCCAGGTGAGCGCAGGGCGCGCCGCGAGCCCCGAGTCGCGCCGCCGGCGCGCGTCCCACAGCGCGGCCGCGAGCGCGGCGACGGCGAGGACCATGAGGACGACGGTGAGCAGCCGGTTGCCGAACTCGACGTACTTGTGCCATGCCTCGGTCTGGCCGTCGACCGGGACGATCGACTCACCGGTGCACCTCGGCCAGGTGGGGCAGCCCAGTCCCGAGCTGGTGAGGCGCACGACCGCACCGGTGACGATGATCCCCATCTGCGCCACGAGGTTCGCGACGTAGACCCGGCGTACGGCGAGCGGCGCCCGGCCGTCGCCGACCGTTGGCCCGGCGGTCGTCACGGGGTCCGGCAGGTGCGTCGTCACGGGCCCAGGGTAGGGGTGCGTCCGAGGCGTCGTCGGGGTGGCACCGACGGCGCGGCCTGCGTCACGGCCGCGCGCTCAGGACCAACGGAACGTGCGGGACGCGGCGACGCCGCCGATCGCGGTCCAGACGAGCAGGACGGCGACCGACCCGAGCGGCAGGCTCTCGCCGTGGAGCAGGACGTCGCGCAGTCCCTGGCCGAGCGCGGCGGACGGGAGCAACGACACCAGCGGCTCGACCGTGGCGGGCAGCCGACCGGCGGGGATCACGACGCCGCCCACGGCGATGAGCAGCAGGTAGAGGCCGTTGGCGACCGCGAGGGTCGCCTCGGCACGCAGCGTGCCGGCCAGCAGCAGGCCGAGGGAGGCGAAGGCCGCCGTGCCCAGCACGAGCAGCACGACCGCCGCCGGCACCGACCCGACGGGCTGCCAGCCGAGGAGCCAGGCCACGACCGCGATGAGCGCGACCTGGGCGACCTCGACGGCCAGCACGCCGAGGGTCTTCGCGACGAGCAGGCCGGACCGGCCCAGCGGCGTCGCGCCGAGCAGCGTGAGGACGCCGTAGCGCCGTTCGAAGCCGGTGGCGATGGCCAGCCCGGTGAACGCGGTGGAGATCACCGCGAGCGCGAGGATGCCGGGCGTGACGGCGTCGATCGCGGGGGAGTGGCCGACGACGTCGGCCGGCAGGTGCGAGAGGCCGACGAGCAGGAGGACCGGGATCACGAGGGTGAGCAGCAGCTGCTCGCCGTTGCGCAGCGTCATCCGGATCTCCGCGCCGGTCTGCGCGGCCAGGATGCGCGACCGGGGCGCGGCACCGGGGCGGGGCGCGAGCCCCCCGGGGCTCGACGACGACGTCGTCACGGGCGCAGCTCCCGTCCGGTGAGGTCGAGGAAGACGTCCTCGAGGCTGCGCCGGCCGGTCGTGAGCTCCCGCGGGAGCACCCCGTGCGTGGAGCACCACTCGCCGATCGCGGACAGCGTCGCGGGCCCGACGTCGCCCTCGACGCGGTAGTGGCCCGGGCGCGTCTCGAGGACGGTCGAACCCGCCGGCAGCCGGGCCGAGAGACCGGCGAGGTCGAGCCCGGGGGTGGCACCGAACGTGAGCACCTCGAGCCCGGCGGTGAGCCCGGCGGGCGAGCCCTCGGCCACGACCCGACCGTGGTCGACGATCACCACGCGGTCGGCCAGCCGCTCGGCCTCGTCCATGAGGTGCGTCGTGAGCACGACGGTCACGCCGTCGCGGCGCAGCTGCTCGACCAGGTCCCAGGCGGCCAGCCGGGTCTGCGGGTCCATGCCGGCGCTGGGCTCGTCGAGGAAGACCAGGTCGGGCCGGCCGACGACCGCGCAGGCCAGCGCCAGCCGCTGCTTCTCCCCGCCCGACATCCGGCGGTAGGTGGCGCGCACCGAGTCGAGCCCGAGCCGGGCGGCCAGGTCGTCGACGTCGAGCGGGTCGGCGTAGAAGGAGGCGAGGTGGCGCAGCATCGGGAGGGCCCGCGCGGAGGCATAGATGCCGCCGTCCTGGAGCATCACCCCGACCCGGCTGCGCAGCGCCGCCCCGTCGCGCTGCGGGTCGAGGCCCCAGACGCGGACCCGACCGGAGTCCGGACGGCGGTAGCCCTCGCAGATCTCGACCGTGGACGTCTTGCCGGCGCCGTTCGGCCCGAGCAACGCCGTGACGCCACCCGCGGGGACGGCGAACGACAGCCCGTCCAGCGCGACGGTGGCGCCGTAGGAGATCCGCAGCTCCTCGAGCACGACGGCGTCGGGCGAGGTCACGGAGGCGAGTCTAGGCAGCCCCGCGCACGGGTCCGCGGCCGGTCTCCGGTCCGTCCGGGACCCCGCGTTCGCGCTCATCGGGGAATTAGGCAACAATGTCGTTGTGAAATCGACCGGACGGCTCGCGGGCGCTCCCGCCCGGGTCGCCCGTGCCCTGCTCGAGGGCGGCCCGCAGACCACCGCGGCGCTCGCCGACCGGCTCGGCCTGTCGACCACGGCGGTCCGCCGCCACCTCGACGCGCTCGTCGAGTCCGGCCACGTCGAGGCGGGGGAGCGGGCGCCGTACGGTCCGCAGGCCGGACGCGTCGTCAGCCGCGGTCCCGGCCGTCCCGCCCGCGTCTACAGCGTCACCGCCGCCGGCCGGGAGTCCTTCGAGTCGGCCTACGACGACCTCGCGCTGGGCGCCCTGCGCTTCCTCGACCAGTCGGGTGGCACGGCCGCCGTCGACGCCTTCGCCGCGCACCGCGTCGCCGAGCTCGAGCGCCGCTACGCCGCCGCCGTCACCTCCGTCCCGCCCGCCCAACGCCCCGCGGCCCTCGCCGTCGCGCTGTCGGCGGACGGCTACGCCGCCTCGGTCGTGGACGGCGCCTCCGGCTCGACCGTCCAGATCTGCCAGCACCACTGCCCGGTCGCGCACGTCGCGGTGGAGTTCCCCGCGCTCTGCGACGCCGAGTCCGAGGCGTTCGGCCGCCTGCTCGGCGCGCACGTCACCCGGCTGGCCACGCTGGCGCACGGCGACGGCGTCTGCACCACCCTCGTCTCCCGGACGGGCACCGCCGCGTCCGTCCCGACCCGCCCCACCACGGAGGTCATGTCATGACGACCGAGATCCGCGACGAGCTCGAGGGGCTGGGCCGCTACGACTTCGGCTGGGCCGACAAGGACGTCGCCGGCGCCAACGCGCGCCGCGGCCTCAACGAGGACGTCGTCCGCGACATCAGCGCGAAGAAGAACGAGCCCGAGTGGATGCTGGAGACGCGGCTCAAGGCGCTGCGCCTGTTCCAGAAGAAGCCCATGCCCGCGTGGGGCTCGGACCTCGGCGGCATCGACTTCGACAACATCAAGTACTTCGTCCGCTCCACCGAGAAGCAGGCGGCGTCGTGGGACGACCTCCCCGACGACATCAAGAACACCTACGACCGGCTGGGGATCCCGGAGGCCGAGAAGCAGCGCCTCGTGTCCGGCGTCGCCGCGCAGTACGAGTCCGAGGTCGTCTACCACAAGATCCGCGAGGACCTCGAGGAGCAGGGCGTCGTCTTCCTCGACACCGACACCGCGCTGCGCGAGCACGAGGACACGTTCCGCGAGTACTTCGGCTCGGTGATCCCGTCCGGCGACAACAAGTTCTCCGCGCTCAACACGGCGGTCTGGTCCGGCGGCTCGTTCATCTACGTGCCCAAGGGTGTGCACGTCGACATCCCGCTGCAGGCCTACTTCCGGATCAACACCGAGAACATGGGCCAGTTCGAGCGCACGCTGATCATCGTCGACGAGGACGCCTACGTGCACTACGTCGAGGGCTGCACCGCGCCGATCTACTCCAGCGACTCGCTGCACTCGGCCGTGGTCGAGATCATCGTGCGCAAGGGCGCTCGCTGCCGCTACACGACGATCCAGAACTGGTCGAACAACGTCTACAACCTGGTGACCAAGCGCGCGGTCGCGCAGGCCGGTGCCACGATGGAGTGGGTCGACGGCAACATCGGCTCCAAGGTCACCATGAAGTACCCCGCGGTGTGGATGGTCGGCGAGCACGCGAGGGGCGAGACGCTGTCGATCGCCTTCGCGGGCGACGGCCAGCACCAGGACGCGGGCGCGAAGATGGTGCACGCGGCGCCGAACACGTCCTCCTCGATCGTGTCGAAGTCCGTGGCCCGCGGCGGCGGCCGCACGTCGTACCGCGGGCTCATCCAGATCAACGAGGACGCGCACGGGTCCAAGAGCACGGTGAAGTGCGACGCGCTCCTCGTCGACGACATCAGCCGGTCCGACACGTACCCCTACGTCGACGTCCGCACGGACGACGCGTCGATGGGCCACGAGGCCACCGTGTCGAAGATCAGCGCCGACCAGCTCTTCTACCTCATGTCCCGCGGCATGACCGAGGACGAGGCCATGGCGATGATCGTCCGCGGCTTCGTCGAGCCCATCGCGCGCGAGCTGCCGATGGAGTACGCCCTCGAGCTCAACCGGCTCATCGAGCTGCAGATGGAAGGAGCGGTGGGCTGAGTGTCCGCCCCGACCGAGACCCGTGAGCACGAGGTCTCCCTCACCGCGCCGGCGCGCGACCACGCGCCGCGCGTCCTGTCCCGCGACCCCGCCGACTTCCCGGTCCCGAAGGGGCGCGAGGAGGAGTGGCGGTTCACCCCGCTGCGCCGCTTCGCCCGCCTGATCGACGGGCAGCCGTCGGACCGCCGGCTCTCGCGGACCGTGCAGGCCCCGCCGGCCGTCGTGATCGACGAGCTCGCGGCCGAGGACCCGGCGCTGCTCGACCTGCCGCTTCCCGTGGACCGGCTCTCCGCCCTCGCCGTCGCCAACGCCGGCGGTGCCGTGCGCGTGACCATCCCGGAGTCGGTGCCGGCCGACGAGCCCGTCGTGCTGCGGCTGCGCGGGGAGTCCGCGGACGACCTGGTCTGGGGGCACCTGGTCCTCGACGTCCGCCCGTTCGCGAACGCGACAGTCGTCCTCGAGCACACCGGCAGCGCCCACTACGGCGAGCACCTGTCGGTCGTCGTCGGCGACGGCGCCACCCTGCGGCTCGTGCACCTGCAGGCCTGGGCCCCCGACGCCGTCCACGCCGCGCACGTCGCCGTGCGCGTCGGGCGCGACGCCACGTTCCGGTCCTTCCAGTCCAGCCTCGGCGGCTCGTCCGTGCGCGTCCTCGAGACCGTGGAGTACGCCGGCCCGGGCGGCGACGCCGAGCTGCTCGGCATCTTCTTCTCCAAGGCCGGCCAGCACCTCGAGCACCGGATGCTCGTCGACCACGCGGTGCCGCACTGCCGGAGCAACGTGCTCTACAAGGGCGCGCTGACCGGTGACCCCGACGCCGGGGACTCGGGCATCGCGCGCAGCGTCTGGATCGGCGACGTCCTGATCCGGGCAGCGGCCGTTGGCACCGAGACCTACGAGCTCAACCGCAACCTGCTGCTGTCGTCGGCCACCCGCGCCGACAGCGTGCCGAACCTCGAGATCGAGACCGGCGAGATCGTCGGCGCCGGGCACGCGAGCGCCACCGGCCGCTTCGACGACGAGCAGCTGTTCTACCTGCAGTCGCGCGGCATCCCCGCCGACATCGCCACGCGGCTCGTCGTGCGCGGCTTCTTCGCCGACGTGATCTCCCGCCTCGGCCTGCCCGACTGGGAGTCGCAGCTGCAGGACCGCATCGACGCCGAGCTCGGGTTCGAGGCGAGCGAGGGCACCACCGACGAGGAGGTCGCGGAGTGAGCGCCGTCGAGGTCTGCAAGCTCGCCGACGTGCCCGTGGCCGGTGCCCTGGCCGTCGTCGTGGGGAGCACCCCCGTCGCGGTCGTGCGCGACTCCGACGGCGGCGTCCACGCGCTCCGCGACATCTGCTCGCACGCCGACGTGGCCCTCTCCGAGGGCGAGGTCGACGGCTGCACCCTGGAGTGCTGGCTGCACGGCTCGCGCTTCGACCTGCGCACCGGCGAGCCCTCGGGCCCGCCGGCCGTCACCCCCGTCCCCGTCTACCTGGTGCGCGTCGAGGGCGAGGGCGACGACGCCGTCGTCCTCGTCGACGTCACCGTCAACGCCGCCGCCCGCTGAAGGAGCACCTGTTCATGGCAACCCTCGAGATCCGCGACCTGCACGTCACCGTCGAGACCGACGGGGGCCCCCGCGAGATCCTGCGTGGCGTCGACCTCACCGTCCGCGCGGGCGAGACCCACGCGATCATGGGCCCCAACGGCTCGGGCAAGTCGACGCTGGCCTACTCCATCGCCGGGCACCCGAAGTACACCGTCACGCAGGGCACGGT
>JAJXTD010000166.1 GCA_021784035.1 Actinomycetes bacterium
CGACCCGACCCGAAGGTGACGACATCCGTGGCTGACCCCGCAACGACCGAGACCTGGCTGACCCAGGAGGCGTACGACCGGCTCCAGGAGGAGCTGGCCGACCGCACCGGCCCGCGTCGTGAGCAGATCGTCAAGCGCATCGAGGCGGCCCGCGAGGAGGGCGACCTCAAGGAGAACGGCGGCTACCACGCGGCCAAGGAGGAGCAGGGCAAGAACGAGGCGCGGGTGAAGGTGCTGCGCCACCTGCTCGAGCGCGCGAAGATCGGCGCCCCCGAGGCGGCCGAGGGCCAGGTCGCCCAGGGCCAGGTCGTCACGGTCCGCTTCCCGGCCTTCGACGACACCGAGACGTTCCTGCTCGGCAGCCGCGAGGAGGCCGCGACGGCCTCGATCGACGTCTACTCCCCCACCTCGCCGCTCGGCTCGGCCGTGCTCGGCCGCGCCGTCGGCGAGACGGTCGAGTACGAGACGCCGTCGGGCAAGAAGCTCGTGGTGGAGATCGTCTCCGCCGAGCCCTACACCGGCTGACCCGCACCGGGTCCCGGGCGCGCGGAGCGCTTCGTCTGAGCTGAGGGGCCGGAAGCACCCCTAGCTCATGACGACGTGGTACCCCTGCTCGGCGAGGCGGTGGAGCACGGCGTCCCGGTGCTCGTGCCCGCGGGTCTCGACCTGCACCTCGATCTCGACCTCGTCGAGGTGCAGCCGCGGGTCGGTCCGCGCGTGCTCCACCTCGACGACGTTCGCGTCGGCCTCGGCGAGCGCGGCGAGCAGCCCCGCCAGCGAGCCGGGGCGGTCCGGCATCCGCACCCGCAGGGTGCTGTAGCGCCCGCCGGCCGCGAGGCCATGGCGCACGACGCGGAGCAGGAGCAGCGGGTCCACGTTGCCGCCGGACACCACGACGACGACGGGCGGCTCGAACGAGGCGGGGTCGTCGAGCACCGCCGCGAGGCCGGCCGCGCCGGCCGGCTCGACGACGAGCTTGCCGCGCTCGAGGGTGAGGACGAGGGCCCGGGCGATGACCGCGTCGTCGACGACGCGCACCTCGTCGACGAGGTCCTGCACGAGGGCGAACGGCACGTCGCCGGGCCGGCCGACCGCGATCCCGTCGGCCATCGTCGACATCGACGCGAGCGCGACGGGGTGGCCCTCGGCGAGCGACGTCGGGTACGCCGCGGCGCCCGCCGCCTGGACGCCGACGATGCGCACGTCGGGCCGGACCGACTTCACGGCGACGGCGATACCGGCGAGCAGGCCGCCCCCGCCGGTGCAGACGACGATCGTCTTCACGTCGGGACGCTGCTCGAGGATCTCGAGGCCGACGGTGCCCTGCCCGGCCACGATGTCCGGGTGGTCGAAGGGGTGGATGAGCACGGCGCCCGTCTCGGCCTCGTACTCCCGGGCCGCGACGAGGCACTCGTCGATCGTCGTACCGACGAACCGGATCTCCGCGCCGTAGCCCCGGGTGGCCTGCACCTTGGGGATGGGCGCACCCGTCGGCATGAAGACGGTGGCCGTGACGCCGAGCATCTTCGCGGCCAGCGCCACGCCCTGCGCGTGGTTGCCGGCGCTCGCGGCCACGACGCCGCGGGCGCGCTCCTCGTCGCTCAGCCGGGCGAGCCGGGTGTAGGCGCCGCGGATCTTGAACGACCCGGCGCGCTGCAGGTTCTCGCACTTGAGGTCGACGGGGCCGCCCACCTTCTCGGCCAGCCAGCGCGCCGAGCGCATCGGCGTCTCCTTGGCCACGCCGCGCAGGAGCACGCGCGCCGCCTGGACATCCGAGACCGTCACCGAGTCGACCACGGTCGCAGTCTGTCGGATCGGCCCCCCTCGCGGGGCGCGGATGCGCACTCCGCCGCCCCGCGTCACCGGCCGCACGGCTCGGCGGCCGAGCCGTCGCGGGCGGTCGTCGGTGGGGCGGCGCCCCGCGCCGCGCGCGGGTTCGGTGGGCGGGGCGTAGAACTGGGGGCGTGAGCACCACGAGCCGGCGCAGCCGCGAGGCGGTGGCCCGGGCGGCCGCGCGCCGGGCCCCGCGACCGGACGCGCCGGTGCCGGAGCCCAGCCGCCTCGACCACGTACGCCGTCCGGAGGGGCCGTCGGGCCTGCGCGTGACCCTCGAGATGCTGCGCGGGCGGCAGTCGCCGAACGAGATCTTCGAGGCCGTCGCGCGGGCGCACGGACCGGTGGCGCACTACGTGCTGGCCGGCGAGCACGTCTACCTGCTGAGCGACCCGGACGTCGTCGTCGACGTGTTCCTCACCCACGCCCGCGACGTGATGAAGGGCCGCGGCCTGCAGGCGGCGCGTCCGCTGCTCGGCAACGGGCTGCTCACGAGCGAGGGCGAGTTCCACGTGCGGCAGCGGCGCCTGGCGCAGCCGGCGTTCCACCGCGGGCGCATCGAGTCCTACGCCGCGCAGATGGTCACGGAGACGCGGCGCCACGAGACCCGGTGGGCCGACGGCGCCGAGGTCGACATGGTCGAGGAGATGACGTCGCTGACGCTCGCGATCGTCGGCCGCACCCTGTTCGGCACCGACCTCACCGGCGACGCCCGCACGTTCGCCGACACCCTCGCCGAGCTGCTGTCCGGCTTCGGCCAGCTCTCGGCGCTCGGCAGCGAGCGGCTCGTGCGCACCCTGCCGAAGGGGCGCCGCCTGCTCTCCCGGGTCGAGGACCTCGACGTCGTCGTGCAGCGCATCATCGACGAGCACCGCGCCGACGTGGCTGCCGGCGCGGGCCGCGACGACCTGCTCACCTGGATGATCCGCGCCCGCGACGACGAGTCGGCCGCGGAGTTCGGGACGTCGATGACCGACGAACAGCTGCGCGACGAGGTCATGACCCTCGTGCTCGCCGGGCACGAGACGACCGCGATGGCGCTGTCCTGGGCGTGGTGGCTGCTCTCGGCGAACCCCGCGGTCGCCGACCGGCTGCACGAGGAGCTCGTCGGCGTGCTCGGCGCCGGGTCGTCCCGGCGCCCCCCGGCGTACGCCGACCTGCCGGCGCTGCCGTGGACGCACGCGGTCGTCGCCGAGACGATCCGGCTCTACCCGCCCGCGTGGATCATGGGCCGCCGGCTGCTCACCGACCTGCGGATCGGCGGGTGGGACGTGCCGTCGGGCTCGATCGTCCTCGGCTCGCCGTGGATCCTGCACCGCGACCCGGGGCTCTGGGACCGCGCCTCGAGCTTCGTCCCCGAGCGCTGGCTGGGACCCGACGGCCGCTACGACGAGTCCGCCCCCGGCGTGGCGCGGGGCGCGTGGATCCCGTTCGGCTTCGGCAACCGGCGGTGCATCGGCGAGCAGTTCGCGTGGACCGAGGCAGTGCTCGTGCTCGCCGCGCTCGCCGGGCGCTGGCGCCCCGCCCTCGTGCCCGGCTCCGTCGTCGAGACGCAGGCCGCCGTGACGCTGCGGCCGAAGCACGGACTGCCGATGACCCTGCACGAGCGCCGCACCGCGGACGGGACGTGACGCACGTGGAGTCCCGCCCGATGTCACTGATCGACGGGTTGTCTCCTGGCCCCGGAAGCGACCCGATGATCAGTTACGTCGGCTGATCGTCGGGCGGGAGGACGAGGGCGGCGGCGCCGGAGAGGCCGGCGAGCGGACCGGTCCCGGTCGGCACGATGCGGCAGCGGCGGACGAAGCCCATGCCGCCGTGCTCGGCGAACGCCGCGCGCACCGGGTCGAGGAACAGGTCGCCGGCCTGGGCGATCCCGCCGCCGATCGCCACGACGTCGAGGTCGAGCAGCGCCGCCGCGGACGCGACCCCGATGCCGACGGCGCGGCCCGCCCGCTCGAACGCCGCACGGCATGCCGGGTCCCCGGCCCGCGCGCCCGCCGCGACGTCGACGCCGGTCTCCGCGCCGGTCCAGCCGAGCGACACGGCGTACGCCGCGAGCGCGGGTCCGCGCGCGATCGCCTCGACGCAGCCGCGCCCGCCGCACGGGCAGGCCGGCCCGTCCGG
The DNA here is from genome assembly GCA_021784035.1 of Actinomycetes bacterium. Taxonomy (GTDB): domain Bacteria; phylum Actinomycetota; class Actinomycetes; order S36-B12; family CAIYMF01; genus Longivirga. Next base: position 3,961 of record JAJXTD010000166.1, read on the forward strand.
GTCGACGACGACGTGGCCGACGTGGCCGGCGTTCCCGCTCGAGCCGTCGATGCGCCGCCCGCCGAGGACGAGCCCGCCGCCGACGCCTGTCGAGACCACCATGCCGAGGACGTTCTCGAGGCCGCGGCCGGCGCCCCAGCGGTGCTCGGCGACCGCGAGCGCCACGGCGTCGTTGTGGATCGCGGCCGGGCGGTCCCCGGCGTAGCGCTCGCGCACCCGGTCGAGCAGCGGGAAGCCACGCCAGCCAGGGATGTTGAGCGGGGACACCAGCCCCTGCGGCCAGACCATCGGCCCCCCGCAGCCGATGCCGACGGCGTCGTACGCCGTTCCCGTGCGCGCGACCAGGCCGTCGAGGAGCCCCACGACGGCGGCCCAGAGCGTCTCGGCGTCACCTCCGGGAGGGGTCGCGACCCGGTCGTGCGCGATCACGGAGCCGTCGGGCGCGACGAGACCCGCCGCCATCTTCGTTCCGCCGATGTCGAGCGCGAGGACCGTCGTCATCCCGCGATCCGACCACACGCGCGGGCGCGGCGCACGGACCTCCCGCGGCGCCGGCCGGGTCAGGTGCCGAATGCCAGGACGGTCGCGGTGAGGCCGAGGACCTGGTTGCGCCCGCCGAGCGGCCCGATCTCCCCGGCAGCGAAGAAGCCGGCGACGCTGTCGAGGCCGAGCGCGCCGCGCACGGCCTCGACGTCGTGGTCGGGCGAGGCGAACATCGAGCCGCCGCGCGAGTCGCCGGAGAACAGCAGCGCGCCGGCCAGCGGCGCGAGCCCCATCCGGCTGCGGAACGCAACGAGCACCTCGGCGAGGTCGGCGTGCGCCGCGACCGGGTCGCGGAGCAGGAACTGCACGGTCGACCCGACCGGTACGACGTCGCCGACCGTGATCGACCTGGTCACGTGGTCGGCCGCGGCGATGCCACGCACGAGGAAGTCGGCGGCGGTGTGCTCGTCGGCGTACTCGTCGACGACGACGCCGAGGTGGAGGCCGCGCACCGCGGTCGGCTGCTCGTCGTCGGGCAGCGTCGACACGGCGTCCTTCGCCTGCTGCAGCGCGGGACGGCCGGCGAGCTCGAGGATCGTCGCGCCCTCGGCCCGCGTCACGGTCATCGGCCGGCCGATCGTCCGGCAGCCCGGGGCGACCAGGGTGTGCACGGCGACGTCACCACCGAGGACGACGCCGACGGCGCCGCGGTCGTGCACCCGGCCGTCGACGAGCAGCCGCGTGTCGCCCGCCGCCGCCGAGCCGCCGGCGACCCCGCCGGTCAGCGGGAGCCCGCGCAGCGCGTCGTGCGAGTGCGCGACGAAGCCGTCCACCGGGAAGGACCAGGGGTCGGCGAGGATCACGCCGACGACGTCGTCGTCGCGCCGCTCGGGCATGCCCAGGACCGCGATGGCGTCCGACGTGCGCAGCACCTCGAGGTGGAACGCGCGCACCTCGACCGACGGCAGGCTCGCCGCCCACACGCTGACGCCGGGCACGCCCTCCACCCCGTGCCCGTCGGCGATGACGCCGTTCGCCGTGCAGCCGACGACGTTGCGCGCGCCCAGGGCCTCTCCGGCGCGCAGCAGGGCGGCCTCGGCGAGGCCGGGCGCGGACCCCGTCACGAAGACGCAGGCGAGGTCGGGACGGGTCCCGCCGAGCGGCCCGAGCGCCGCGGCCACGGCCCGGTCCACGGCGGCGAGCAGGTCGTCGCCGAGGGCGAGACCGTCACCGATGCGGGAGCCGGCGGGCATGCCTCCATCGTGACGCAGGGCCGCGCGGAGAGGGCATCGGTGGCGCTACGCCGTCCGGGTGGACCGCCGACCCGCCCGTGCGCGGAGCGTGACCGCCGCGGTGATGCCGGCGCGGACCCGCGGGGGTCGCATTCCCGGTTCCGCGGAGAGCGTGACGGGATCGCGCGACGAGCGATCCCGACGTACCGTCGAGCGGTGACCTCCCACCTCGCCCCCGACGCCCCGGCCGACCTGCCGCGCACCCTCGGCGCCCTGCGCTCCTCCGGGCACGAGCTGCGCACCGTGAAGGACGAGCTGCGCGACAACCTCGTGGCTGCTCTGGCCGCGGGGGTCGACCCGTTCCCCGGCGTCGTCGGGATCGAGGACACCGTCCGACCGCAGCTCGAGCGGGCCCTCCTCGCCGGCCACGACCTGGTCCTGCTCGGCGAGCGCGGCCAGGGCAAGACCCGGCTGCTGCGGACGCTGGTCGGGCTGCTCGACGAGTGGACGCCCGTCATCGAGGGCAGCGAGCTCAACGAGCACCCCTACGAGCCGGTGACGGTGTGGGCCAGGCGCGTCGTCTCCCAGCACGGCGATGCGACACCGGTCGGCTGGATGCACCGCAGCGAGCGGTACGGCGAGAAGCTCGCCACCCCGGACACGAGCGTCGGCGACCTCATCGGCGACGTCGACCCGGTCAAGGTCGCCGAGGGGCGAACGCTCGGCGACCCGGAGACCGTGCACTACGGGCTCGTGCCGCGGACGAACCGCGGCATCTTCGCGATCAACGAGCTCCCCGACCTCGCCGAGCGGATCCAGGTGTCCCTGCTCAACGTGCTCGAGGAGCGCGACATCCAGGTCCGCGGCTACGCGCTGCGGCTCCCGCTCGACCTGCTGCTCGTCGCGAGCGCCAACCCGGAGGACTACACGAACCGCGGCCGGATCATCACGCCGCTCAAGGACCGCTTCGGCGCGGAGATCCGCACGCACTACCCGCTGCGGCTCGCCGACGAGATCGACCTGGTGCGCCAGGAGGCGGACCTGCGCGCCCTCGTGCCGGCGCACCTGCTCGAGGTGGTCGCGCGGTTCACCCGGCTGGTGCGCGAGTCCACCGCGGTCGACGCGCGCTCCGGCGTGTCCGCGCGCTTCGCGGTGGCCGCGGCGGAGTCGCTCGCGGCGTCCGCCCTGCGCCGCTCGGCGATCACCGGTGAGGCGTCGGCCGTCGCCCGCGTGGGCGACCTGCCGGCCGTCGTCCCGACGCTGCGCGGCAAGGTCGAGTTCGAGGTGAGCGAGGAGGGTCGCGAGGACGACGTGCTGCAGCACCTGCTGCGCCGCGCGGTCGCCGAGACGTTCCGCGCCCGGCTCGGCGGCGTCGACCTCTCCTCGCTCGTCGGCCGGTTCGACGAGGGCACGACGATCGAGGTCGGCGACCTCGTCACGAGCGAGGAGGTGCTGCGCC
>JAJXTD010000167.1 GCA_021784035.1 Actinomycetes bacterium
GGCTTGATGAACCCCTCGTCGCGCAGGCCGGCGACGACGGCGTCGGCGTCGCCGAGCAGCGCGATCCGGAGCAGCTGGCCCATCGCCAGCGGGAGGCCGTCGGGCAGCCGCGCGACGGCGCCGAAGTCCAGGACGCCGAGCCGGCCGTCGGGCATGACGCGGTAGTTGCCCGGGTGCGGGTCGGAGTGCAGCAGCCCGGCCCGGCCGGGGCCGGACATGAGGAAGCGCAGGTACAGCGTGCCGAAGTGGTCCCGCTCCTCCTGCGTGCCGTCGGAGATGATCGTCGAGAGCGCCCGGCCCTCCAGCCACTCGGACACGACCACGGTGGGGGCGGCCGCGAGCACGTGCGGCACCACGAAGTCCGCGTCGCCCTCGTACGCCGCGGCGAACTGGCGCTGCGACTGCGACTCGGTGAGGTAGTCCAGCTCCTCGGCCGCCCGGGCCTTGAGCTCCTCGAGCAGCGGCTTGATGTCGAGCCCGGGCGACATCGACGCGAACATCCGGGCCATCCGCGACACCTGGTTGAGGTCGCCCATGAGGGCCTTGCCGGCCCCGGGGTACTGGATCTTCACCGCGACGTCGCGGCCGTCGTGCCACACGGCGCGGTGGACCTGGCCGATCGACGCCGCGGCCGCGGGCTTGTCGTCGAACGAGGTGAACCGGTCGCGCCAGTCGTCGCCGAGCGCCTCGGTGAGCACCGCGTGCACGGTGGAGGCGGGCATCGGCGGGGCCGCGTCCTGCAGCTTGGTCAGGGTGGCGCGGTACGGCGCGAGCATCTCCTCGGGCAGCGCGACCTCGAAGATGCTCATCGCCTGGCCGAACTTCATCGCGCCGCCCTTGAGCTCCCCGAGGGTCTTGAAGACCTGCTCGGCGGTGCGCAGCTGGATCTCGGACGCGACGAGCTCGGCGTTCCGGCCGCCGACCTTCTTGCCGAAGCCGATCGCGGTGCGACCCGCGTACCCGAGGGGGAGCGCGGCGAGGCGCGCTCCGCGGGTCACGGCGCGTCGGGGGAGGTCGGTCACCCCACCATTGTGCGGGTGCCTCCGTCCCACCCGCACCCGCACGCCGGGTGAGGCGTCACCGGCAGCACCCGGCCGAGGGCGTCGGGAGCACGGAACTCGACCTGGGCGCCCAGGCACACGGGGGTCGCCGCCCCCGGCGCGTCGACGAGCTGGAGCGCCTGCGCGACGGCCGTGGCGGCCGCGACGGTGGCGAGGACGCCGCTCTGGGCCCGTGCCGTGGCGTGCCGCAGCCGGATCTGGTCGGCGAGGGCGGGCCACGCGGCGTCGCGGTCCCGGGCCCGGTGGTCGAGGCACCACAGGCATGCCGTGCTGCCGGGCACGACGAGCGGTCCGACCCTGGCGGCGTCGGCGGTCACCGCCACCGGCAGGTGCGGTATGCCGTCGGCGAGCAGGTCGTCGGCGAGCTCGGGATCGGTCCACGGCAGGTCGACGTCGGCCGCCGCGCAGACCACCACGACCGCCGGGCGTCGGGCCCGCGTCCCCACGGCGGTCGGGTGCGCGCCCTGGCCGCGCACCGCCTCGGCCACCTGCTCGCGCCACGACGTGTGCGGCTCGTACGGGCCGACCGGCGTGAGGTCGGCCAGCGTCGTCTCGCGGTCGGGGCCCTGCAGCGCGACGACGCCGACGCCGGCGGCGGCGAGCCCGAGCGCGACGTGCGCGGCCGCCCGGTCGGTCCCGCGGACGACGACGGCCGAGCGCGCCCGCCGGGCCATCACGCGCAGCGCCTCCGGGGTGCTCGCGGCCGCGGCCGCGAGCCCGGCGATGTCGAGGGCCTGCCGGTCGCGCCGGACCGTCGACAGGCCGGGGAACCGCCCGGGGTCGTCCTCGAGCAGCCCGCGGTCGTCGAGCTCGTCGAGGACGGCCTCGAGCTCCGGCGCGAGCGCGAGCACCTCGTGCCGGCCGGTCGTGCCGTCGAGGTGCAGCAGCGCCGAGCTCGCGATGTCGGAGAGCCGCTCGACGAGGACCGCGCGGTCCGGGTCGAGGCCGATCTGCACGCGGTCGCGCCCACGGCGCAGCAGGGGACGGGCGGGACGGGGGACGGGGAGGTGTCGGCTCATGCCGGCACCCTGCGTGCGCGTCGCTGTGCACGGGGCCGGCGCTCCACAGCCTCGGCGCGCTAGGCGTGCCGGCGCCGCCATGTCCCGGTGGTGGTGGCCACGCGTCGCGGGCCGCGCCGTCACCGGGGAGCAGGACGGGCACCGTCAGAGGAGGCCGCAGTGCTCGACGTAGAGCAGGGCGAGGGCGCGGGTGGCCGCGCGCAGGTCGTCGACCGCGACGGACTCGTCGGGAGCGTGCGCGTCGCGCGTGTCGCCCGGGCCGTACTGCACCGTGGGCTGCACCGGGGCGAGCAGCCGCAGGTCGCTGCCGTAGGGGGCGCCGTAGACCTCCTGCTCGCGCGCGCCCGGCACCGCGCCGCGGTGGGCGCGGCGGACGGCGTCGACGAGGGCGGTGTCCGTGGTGCGGCCGGGGGCGAACTGCCCGCCCCACCACTCGACCACCACCGGGTGCGCGGCCAGGAACGGGTGGCGGGCGCAGGCCCGCGCCACGCAGTCCTCGAGTGCGGCCCGCGCGGCCGCCGGCGTCTCGTCCAGCGCCACGCCGAGACGGCCCTCCGCGACGAGCAGGTCGGGCACGGTCGAGGCCCAGTCACCGGCGCGGACCGTGCCGACCGACAGCGGGTAGGCGATCGGCCAGCGGCGTACCAGCGGGTCGACGTCGGCGTTGCGCTCGGCCTCGAGCCGCCCGAGCGCGTCGAGCACGGGCAGGAACATCTCGATAGCGCTGACCCCCTCGGTCCGGCGCGAGGCGTGCGTGGCGCGGCCGGGCACCCGCAGCCGGAAGGTGAGCGCCCCGCCGTTGGCCGGGACGACGTCGAGCGCCGTCGGCTCGGGGACCACGCACGCATGGGCGGTGACGCCGCGGCGCACGAGGGCGAACGTGCCGAGCCCGCCGTCCTCCTCGCCGACGACCGGCGCGATGGTGAGGTCGCCGGCCAGGCGTACGCCGACGGCACGCAGCGCCCGGGCCGCGGCGATCGACGCCACGAGCCCGGCCTTCATGTCGCACGTGCCGCGGCCGACGAGCACCTCGCGGCCGTCGCGGACGAGCCGGCGCATCTCGTACGGGTCGCCGCTCCACGCCCCGAGGTCGCCGGGGGGCACGACGTCGGTGTGGCCGTCCACGAGCAGGCTGCGGCCGAGATCGGGTGCGTGGCCGGGGAGCGTCGCGACGACGCCGTAGGCCTCGCGCCGCTCGACCTCCATCCCGGGGAAGTCCGGGTCGGCGGTGAGCGCGGCGAGGTCGAGCGGCCAGACGTCGACGTCGAAGCCGTCGCCGTGCAGGACGTCGGCGAGCACGTGCTGGATCTCGACCTCGGCCGGGCTGCCGCCCGTGCTCGGGATCGCGACGAGCCGGCCGAGCAGGTCCACCGCGGCGTCGTGCTGCGCGTCGGCGGCCGCGAGGACCGCCGCGGCGACCTGCGCGGTCGAGGCGTGGCCGAGGGCGTCCTCGGCGTCGGGGGTGGCGCTCACGGCGTCACCCTAGGGCCCCGAGGGCCGCCCCGGTCGGGTCATCGCCCGCGCACACGACAGCGCCCCGCCCGCGGGTGCGGACGGGGCGCTGCGACGTGCCGGTCGGACGGTTCAGGCCTTGCCGAGGATCCGGTTGACCTTGGTGTTGCAGACGGGGCAGATGCCCTGCGCCATGCGACGCCCGTTCTTCTCGACGACGACGCCGGTGAAGGCTCGCTTCTCCTTGCACTTCACGCAGTACGCCTCGCCGGTGTAGCTCTCGTCCGCCATGGGGGTCCTCCTCCTGGTGTGGATACGTGGCCACCCGGTCGCCGGCTCCCCGTTGGGGGCGCCGGGCTCGGGCCGCCACGGGCCACCGGGGTGGCCTGGGCTGGCACGACAGTACGCGCTCCGCGGGCCCGATCCGCGCAGGCGCGCCCCGACCGCCGAGGGACGAATCGGTTGATTCAGCATGATATGAGTACAAAATGGCACGGGCGTGAGCACGGGAGGGGGCGCAGGTACCGTCGGGGCATGACCGATCCCACACCCGTCGCCGTGCTCGAGGACTCGCCGTACGCCCGCGACTGGAGCGCCGCGGAGGACCATCTCGCGGTCACGGCGTACGCCGACGGCGTCGTGCTCGTCACGCTCAGCCAGCCCGACCGGCGCAACGCGATGAGCGACCGGATGACCGCGGCGTGGCCGCGACTCATGGCGGCCCTGCGCGCCGACGCCGACGTCCGGGTGGTGGTCCTGACCGGCGCCGGGGGTGCGTTCTGCTCCGGCGGCGACACCGGCTGGATCGGCGGAGCCCCCGACGCCTCGGTCGCCGACCTGCGCGACCGCATGCTCGCCTTCTACCGCGGCTGGCTGTCGGTCCGCGAGCTCGAGGTGCCGACCATCGCGGCGGTCAACGGCGCCGCAGTGGGTGCGGGCGCCGCGCTGGCCCTCGCGTGCGACCTGCGGCACGCCGCGGCGTCGGCCCGGTTCTCCGTCCCGTTCGCCCAGCTCGGGCTGCACCCGGGGATGGCGACCACGTGGCTGCTCCCCGAGGCGGTGGGCGTCGCCGCCGCGCGCGACCTGCTGCTCACCGGCCGCGTCGTCGACTCGGCGGAGATGCTGCGTCTCGGGCTCGTCTCCACGGTGTCCGGTGACGACGGCTTCCTCGACGGCGTGCTCCGCCTCGCGCACTCGGTCGCGGCGGCGGCTCCGGTGGCCGTGCGGCTCACGAAGGCCGCGCTCGCCGGCGGGGCGCACGCCGACTACGCGACGGCGCTGCAGTGGGAGGCGCTCGCGCAGGCCGTCACCCTCGCGACCGAGGACCTGCAGGAGGGGCTCGCCGCGGTCCGGGAGAAGCGCGCGCCACGGTTCACCGGCCGCTGAGCCCGGGCACGGACGGGGGCCCCCGGGTCTCGCACCCGCTGTTCGCCTTCCCCTTGCGAACACCGGACCGTTCTCCCAGGGGCCCCGTCGAGGGAGGAACCTAGGCGCGCAGGTGAACGCCGGTCAACGCCTCGGTGACCGGCCCTGTGGACGCGGCTGGGGACGACCTGGGGACGACCGGGCGTGGCGCTGTGGACGCGAGGTGGACGACGTTGGGGACGACGCGGACGACGTCGCCCCCGCGCGGGTCCTGACCTGCGCGGACGATGTCCACCGGGTGTGGACACGAAATTGTGGACGCGACTTCGTCACACTCTCCGAACTCCGGTGACGAGCCGGGTGCACCACAGCTCGACCAGGGTGTCCGACCGCGGTGCGGCCGAGCTCCGCCCCCGGGCAGGCGCTCGCCGCCAGGCGGCCGCGATCGGGCGCCCGGGGCGCGGAGCGGTCGAGCGCAGGTGCGTGCCATCGGGTCCTCGGCGGGCCGAGCGGTCCGATGTCGGTGGGGCGCACTAGGTTGCGTTCCGATGAGCCAGACCGTCGTCGACATCCCGGGACTGCCCGACGACGTCGAGGTGCGCCGCAGCACCCGGCGCCGGCGCAGCGTCACGGCCTTCCGCGAGGACGGCCGCACGGTCGTCGTCGTACCGCAGCGGATGTCGCGGGCCGAGATCGTCCCCTACGTCGAGGAGCTCGTCGGCCGTCTTGCGGCCCGGGAGCGCCGCGGGCGGCGCACCGACGCCGAGCTCCAGGCCCGCGCCGCGCTGCTGTCCCGGCGCCACCTCGACGGCCGCGCCGTCCCGACCTCGGTCCGCTGGGTCACGAACCAGCGCCGGCGCTGGGGATCGTGCACGCCCGCCGACGGCACGATCCGGCTGTCCGACCGCCTCGCCGCCATGCCCGAGCACGTCGTCGACTACGTGCTCCTGCACGAGCTCGTGCACCTGCTGGTGGCCGACCACGGCCCGGACTTCGAGGCGTGGATGAGCCGCTGCCCGCGCCTGCTCGAGGCGCGGTCGTTCCTGGCCGGCGTCGACCACGCCACCGGCCACGGCCTGCGCGTCGAGCCCGACGACACCGAGCCCCCCGCACCCGCCCCCGACACCCTGTTCTGATTCCGCGCCGCCGCCGACTTTCCCCGTGAAGGTGCCCTGAACTGCGCTAGAAGCAGTTGGGCTTCCCCAGCTCGGCGTTCGTGGCTCGGTGTCCGGATGGTGGAGGGAGCCCTGGCTGCCTCTAACGCAGTCGGGGGCACATTCACGGCGAACGGGGGAGCGGGCGAGCGCCCCCGTCAGTCGTCAGTGGCCAGTGGCCAGTGGCCAGTCGCCAGTCGTCAGTGGCAGTGGCAGTGGCAGTGGCAGTGGCGGGGGCGGTGGCGGTGGCGACGAGGCGGCGCAGGGCGTCGTCGGTGCGGTCGGGGAGGGCGTCGACGGGCCACCAGCGCAGATCGAGGGACTCGGCACTGATGCGGGCGACGGCGTCGTGCGGCGCGACGGCGACGTACTGCACGTCGAGGTGCCACGAGCCGCCGTGGCAGCCGACGCGGTGCCGGTCGAGGCGCGCGGGCTCCGCGCTCACGACGAGCTCGTCGATGCCGCTCTCCTCGATCGCCTCGCGCAGCGCTGCGGCGCGGAGCGTCGGGTCGCCGGGCTCGCAGTGGCCGCCCATCTGCAGCCACCGGTCGAACTTCGGGTGCAGCGTGAGCAGCACGTGGCTCCGGTCGGCCGAGAGCACGAGCGCGCTGCCGGTGAGGTGGCCGTCGACGCACGCCCGCCACATCGCGTCGTCGTGCGCGTCGAGGAACGCGAGGAACTCCGCGCGGAGGGCGCGCTGCTCGGGCTCGTCGTCGCGCCGCGTCCATGCTGCGAGTACGGCCAGCGCGTCCTCGCGCAGCGTCACGGCCGGCTCGTGCCCGGGCAGGGTCCCGTCCGGCGCGTCCTCGCGCAGCGTCCCGTCCGGCGCGTCCTCGCGCAGCGTCACGGCCGGCTCGTCCCCGGGCAGCGTCCCGTCCGGCGCGTCCTCGCGTAGCGTCACGGCCGGCTCGTGCCCGGGCAGGGTCCCGTCCGGCGCGTCCTCGCGCAGCGTCCCGTCCGGCGCGCCCTCGCGCGCCGCGATGGCCTGTGCGTCCTCGTGCGGCATCACTCCCCGGGGCCCGC
>JAJXTD010000168.1 GCA_021784035.1 Actinomycetes bacterium
AGCTCACCGGTGTCGACGACCCCAGGCTGGCGGAGTTCCTGACCACCTATGCGAACAGCCCGAAGGCCCCCGAACCCGGCGGCGAGTGCACCGGCGGCACCGGGAAGCCCGCATAGCTGCCTCCGCACTGGCCGCGAGTCCCCGACCTGCAGCGCTCGGGGTGTCGGTCGAGGAGAACATCGACCTGCTCGGTTCGACGGCCGTGCCGGCCCCGGCCCGCCAGCGAGCGATCCGCGCCCATGGCGGCCGCAACACCGCGAGCCGCGGCACCCGCGTCGTCACGACAAGCACCGGGTCGCGGCGCTAGTCGACGAAGAACGGGCCCTGGGCGACGGAGATGTCCGGGGGGACGCCGAGCATCTCCGCCTCTCCGGAGGAGGCGGCCCGCACCAGGAGGCGTTCCCCGCCGGAGCGGATCTGGTGCAGGGTCAGGGGGAGCCAGGCCTCCGGCACATGCGGATGAAGCTGGATCGTCCCGTTGGGGCGGTCCAGCTCCAGGCCGAGGACGGCCCGGAGCAGGAGCATCGGTGACCCCGCCGCCCAGGCCTGGGGCGAGCAGGCGGTCGGGAACCGCACGGGCGACGACCCGGAGATCGGGTCGCTGGCATCGAGCCCGGCGATCAGCTCCGGGAGCGAGCCGCCGAAGTGCGTTGCTGCCCTCAGCAAGCTCTCGCTCACCTCGGCCGCCGCGCGTCCGAAGCCCCAGCGGGAGAGTCCCCACGCGATGAGCGCGGTGTCGTGCGGCCAGACGCTGCCCGTGTGGTAACCCAAGGGGTCGAAGGCGGGATGGTCGGACGCCAGAGTTCGCACACCCCAGTGAGTACGCAGGCGACGGGACATCAGCGTCGCGGCCAACGGGCCGACGCGGGCGGGCAGGGCCGCTCCGGTCCAGAGCATGTGTCCGGCGTTGGAGGCCGACGACGCCAGCGGCCGGTTCTCCGGGTCCAGCGCCAGTGCGTACGTCCGCAGCTCCGGGAGCCAGAACGCCGCGTCGATGGCCTCGCGGAGATGTCGGGCCCGGGAGTCCCAGGTGGCCCCGCTCGACTCGCCCAGGACGCGGGCGAGGTAGGCGCGGGCGCGGAGCGCCGCGTACACATAGGCCTGCACCTCCACCAGCGACACGGGCGGGTCGACGACCATCCCGGCCCCGTCGACGATCGCGTTCCAGCTGTCCTTCCAGCCCTGGTTGATCAACCCCGCGTCGCTGCGGCGCACGGACTCCACGAACCCGTCACCGTCGAGATCGCCGTACTTCTCGATCCAGCCGAGGCAGCCGTCGACCGCGGGCATGAGCTCGCGCACAGCCTCGGGTGCGAGGCCGTTGCGCACGAGCTCCGCCGCGAGGATCACGAACAGCGGCGTCGCATCCGTGCTTCCGTAGTACCGGGTTCGATGCCCTTCGAACAGCGAGACGTCGGCGGACATCCGCGTCTCGTGGAGGATGCGACCCGGTTCCTCCTCGCTCACCGGGTCCACGACACGACCCTGTCGATGAGCGAGCGAGCGGAGCACCTGCAGGCCGAGGTTCTGGTCGAACGGGGCCACCATGAGCGCAGTGATGAGCGAGTCCCGTCCGAACAGCGTCATGAACCAGGGAGCGCCGGCGGCGAGGGTGTCGCTGCCGGTCTCGGAGTCGTGGATCCGCAGCGCCTCGACGTCGGCGAATCCCTTGTCCACCGCCGTGGCCAGCTCCGACGAGCGGGTGGCGACCTGAGGGCGGTGGAGCCTGCGTGACGCACTCGTGAGGGGGTGTGCCGCTGCGTGCCCGTTGTGCAACGCCTGGATGTCCACCACGCGCGTCACCGTGTCCCTCGGCGGGAGATGCAGTGTCTCCGACATGCCCTGAGTCGAAACCGTCACCGTGGCATCGCGGCTGGAGACGCGCGTGGTCATCGTGGGCCCGATGAACTCCAGCCGATCGTCGTCGAGGTGGGGTTGGAGGTGCTCGCCGTGCGTAGGCGCTCGACCCTCCTTCACCGCGAAGATGTTCGCGAAGTCCGCCGCCAGGGTGAGCCTCCAGCTCAGGCTGCGCTGCGTCGAGTCGTTGTTGCGGAACATGAGGCGCACCTCGAGCGACCCGGGTTGCACCCGCAACGCGGTGGAGACGAGCAGCGCTCGCTCGCTTCCGCCCGTGTGCCGAGTGGCTCGGCGGATCACCTGAGCCTGGTCGTCGCCCTCCGGCCCTGCGCGCAGGACGACGGTCTCGTGCTGGTCGAGGAGCAGCCGGAGCCGGCACAGGACGCGCTGGTCAGCGACGAAGAGACCCTGCGGCTCGGTGAGCATGTCGCCGAGAGCGTTCGTGATCGCGAACGTGGAGCCGGAGAAGATGGTCAGACCACCGTGGTGCAGGGATGGCTCCGCATGCTGCCACGCGTCCGACGTCATCGAGACCTCCTGTGCCGGCTCGCGGCGGACCTCCCCCGCGACGAGCCGTTCGAAACGCGCTCGCCGACCGCGGACCCGCCGCGCCGACTGCGTCGTTCGTGATCGGAATGACGCGTTCGACGGGCAGGGAGCGTCATGCCTTCATCGGATGGACGCGACGTCCCGTCCGGGCTCTCCGGGCCGGGACGCCGTCCGTTGAAGCGCCCATACGCGCGCTCGTACCGTCCTCGGCGTCTGGTGGGGCCGCTCCGACGTACGCTCCGCGGCTGCCAGCGCGAGCGCCTGGACGGCCAGGTGTGGAGGACCGGGGTCCATGAGGCGTCTTTCCACGAGAAGCTCCACACCGCCGGCGACGCCGACCGCAGCGCGGACGATCGCCCGCACCCTCTGTGCGACGACGCTCCCCCAGCTTGCCGGGATGAGCTGCGACATGGTCCGAACCTCCTGTCCTCGCCGCGGATCCCTCTCGGGCCGGCGTCCAGTCGTCCGTGTCGGTACGGCTCCGACGACGACCTGACGAAAACCGCAGGGGCGCGGTGGACCCGTGTCGTGGTGTGGTGTCGTGGGCGGAGGCGCCGAAACTACCCCCGATCCCGTGCCTCGAAACCGCGAATGTCACCGCCGGTCCGGCCCTGCCTCGGCGCGAGCACGGCGCCCCAGGGCCACGACGTCGTGGACGCGGAGTCACGACGACGGCACACCGCGCACACCCTCTGGCTGCTCACGCCGTGCTCGCGGGACGTCGACTGCCGACGTCTCGACGTGCCCCGGGCGGTGTGACGGCCAGCTCGCGGATCTCGCACCCCGGCGGTCGGCCCAGGGCGTGCACGACAGCAGCCGCCACGGTCGAGGCGGCATGGAGCGGCGTGGCCCCTCCCGCTCGGTGCTGATCTTCCTGGCCCTGGGTGTGGCCTGCGTCCATCCCCTCCGGCACGACGAGGGTGACGCCCACCTGGCCGCAGAGCTCTGCCGCGAGCGCTCGGGTGAAGCCGGCCACACCGGCGGCCAGCGCGATGGTCACGACGGTGCCGCCGGACGTCAGGAGGAACGGCAGCGCGGCCCGTATAGCGGCCGCCGTGCCCGGGAGGTCGACGGAAGCCGGCCTGTCCACCACGCCCGAAACCGTGTGGTCGGGTACCCCGGGACGGGGGGCGCCCGCCGCTGTCACCACGGCGTCGAGCCCGCGGGCACGGGTCGCGAGTGCTTCCACCGCCGCCCGCACCTGCATGGCGTCAGTGACGTCCGCGACCACGTGATCGATAGAGGGGCAGGCGACGACGTCGATCCCTACCGCGTTCCAGCCTGCCGACCGCGCCGCCGTCACTACGCGGGCTCCGAGGCCCGACGCCGCGCCCGTGACGAGCACGGTGCGCGAACCCCTCCATCCACGGGACGACGATCGTGGCTCGAGTCGAATCACCTGGTACCACCTCATGCAATCGCGGGAGCCGATCACGGCCCGGATCTGCACCGGACGGTCTCGATCCGCACCTCGACGCGCTGTCTCGGCGCACATCGCGCCGCGCGATCGGCGGCGAGGCGACCAGTTCCCGCTGAGGCGCTGCCCAAACCCCATGTCGCACGAGCTCACGGAGCGCGACGCACCCTCACGAGGGCCGCTTGCGCCCGACGACGTCCCACATCGACACCGTCGGGGACGCCCCGGCGGCTTCGAACATGACGAGGGCGGCCGGCCGGCCTGCTCCACGCATGGCCAGCACCGCCTCTCTCGACTCCCACACCGTGACGATGCGCCACTCGCCGGACTCAGATCTCACCAGCGACGACTCGATGAAGCCCTCCGGGAAGGAGTCCGGGGCGGCTTCCCACGCGGACACGAGGTCGAACTCGCGGTCGGCAGCGACATGCGCTTCGACGAAAGTCACGAACACGTACGGCCTCCTGGCGAGGACGGGGACGGGACCAGCAAGTACACACGGATTCGTCCACCTGCGGAAGGTGTCGCCGCGGCGCCGTGCCGTCGGGACCGGCGCCAGCGAGCGACGACGGAGGCGTGGTGGCCGGCCGCATGGCTTACGAGCGATACGGCGGCGTGGGCCGGACGGTATGTGGACCTCTCGGCCACGGGGTCCATCGGCTCGATCAGCCGGCGGTCGGCAGGGACACGGTGAACGCGGCGCCGCGCCCCGGTCCGTCGCTCGCCGCCGTCAGCGTGCCCCCGTGGTCGGCGACGATCGCGCGCGCGATGGTGAGACCGAGCCCGCTGCCGGACCCGTCGGTCGTGGCCCGTGCGGGATCGACGCGATGGAACCGGTCGAACACCGAGCCCAGCTGGTCGGCGGGGATGCCCTCCCCGTCGTCGGCCACCGTGATCGTGGCCTTCGACCCCTGCGCCTCGGTGGTCACGCGCACGTGCCCGCCGGGCGGCGTGTGCCGCAGCGCGTTGTCCAGCAGGTTCGCGAGCACCTGACCGAGCCGCTCCGGGTCCGCGCTCACAGTCGGCGTGCTCGGCTCGTCTTGCAGCTCGAGCGCGACGCCCTTGGCGAGGAAGCGCGGCGTCGCGGCGGCCACCGCGGCGGCCGCGGCGGCCCCGGCCTCGAGCGGCACCGGGGCGAGGTGCAGCGCGTGCTCGGCCGCGGCGGCGGACTCCCGCAGGTCGGTCGCCAGGCGACGCATCCGGGCCACCTGCCCGCGCATCGTGGCGTAGGACTCGTCGGTGCCCGGGACGACACCGTCCTCCAACCCGTCGATGTAGGCCTCGAGCGTGGCCAACGGGGTGCGCAGCTCGTGAGCCAGGTCGGCGAGCAGCCGGGTGCGACCCGCCTCGGTCTCCGCGAGCCGATCGGCCATGTGCGAGAAGGACGATGACAGCGCCGCGAGCTCGCTGGAGAACGGCTCCGTGGGCACCGCGACGGCGTAGCTGCCCGTCGCGACGGTCTCGGCCGCCGCGGCGAGCTCCTCGACCGGCCGGGCGACACGTCGCACCAGGAACCACGAGACGAAGCCGGCGGCGATGAGCGAGACGGCGGCCGCCACGGTGATCGCGATGGCGAACGACGACGTGAACGCCTGCTCGGCGTGGTGCAGGGCGTCCGGCGAGTCGACGCCCGTCCGGGCCAGGTGGTCCCGGAACAGACCGGGGGCGACCAGCGTCGCCGTCACGAGCAGGGTGATGCCGCCGACCGCGATGACCAGCGCCTGCGCGGTCATCAGGCGTGTCGCGAGGCGGGGGCGGCTCATCCCGCCCCCAGCCCGTAACCGACACCGCGGACAGTACGCACGTAGCGCGGCTCGGTCGCGTCGTCGCCGAGCTTGCGGCGTAGGTGCGCCACGTGGACGTCGACGAGGTGCTCGTCGCCGTACCAGTCCGAACCCCACACCGCGTCGATGAGCTGACGGCGGGAGAACGCGAGCCGGGGACGTGCGGCCATGGTGGCCAGCAGGTCGAACTCCGTGCGCGTCAGCTCTATGGGCGACCCCGCAACCGTGACCGTGCGGGACTCCTCGTCGACGGCGAGGTCCCCGACCTTCGTCACGGCCGGGTCGACCGGCACACTGCGCGGCCGGCGCAGCATCGCGCGGACCCGTGCGATCAGCTCGCGTGGCGAGAACGGTTTGACCAGATAGTCGTCCGCGCCGACGGACAGGCCGACGATCTTGTCGACCTCCTCGTCCCGCGCCGTCAGCATGATCACGTAGGCGTCGCTGAACGTCCGGATCCGGCGGCACACTTCCACCCCGTCGAACCCGGGGAGCATCACGTCCAGGACGATCAGGTCCGGGCGTCGGGTCTCGGCCAGCTCCACTGCGGTGGGACCGTCGTGCGCCTGCACGACGGTGAACCCCTCGCGCTCGAGGTAGCCGGCCACGACGCCGGCCAGGGCGATCTCGTCGTCGACGACGAGGACCGTCAGCTGCTCGGCCATGCGAGTTCCTCCCCGTGACACGTGCGTCCCGGGGAAGGCTATCCGCGGTCAGGGGCACGCGGGCGTGTCGGCGGACGCGGGACCCGTGGAGTGTCCCTCGAGCAGGCGTCGGAGCTGCACGTACTGCTCGGCGTCGATCTCCCCCGCGGCGAGCCGCTGGTCGCCTCAGCGCGGCGCATCAAGGAACCACGGTGCGCAGCATGAAGGCACGGCGAAGGCAGAAGTCGGTCGGCGGGTCGAGGAGCGGGCTTCAGCCGCGACCGTTCACTTCCGGCGCGGTGAAGGGCGCTGGCTGCGGGTCCGTGGACGGTCGGCTTCGGTGGGGTCGGCGCGCTTCCGGCGGGGTGAAGGGCGCTGGCTGCGGACCCGTGGGCGGTCGACTTGGGTGGTGTCGTCGCGCTCGCGTCGCGCTGGTCGGGAGCGGCGTCTTGTCGTCACTCGGCGTGGTCGTGAATCGCGGAAAGTAGTTGTGCACACTGGGCTTTCGAGGCCTCCGACTGTCAGACCCCCCGCGTAGGTTCGTGGCATGAGCTCGACCACGGCCCTCCCGCCCCGGACCCCGGGTGCGTTGCTCGCGGACGCCGTCGCCGAGCTCGAGGACGTGGTCGCGCGGCTCGCGGAGCTGACCCGCGCGGGTGCCCTGGTCGAGGTGCCGGGTTCCGCGCTGGCCGGGCTGACCGTGGCGTTGCACCGGTCGCTGGACCGCGGTGCCGCCGTGGCGACGGTGGCGACCGGGGTGGTGCACGCCTCCGGCGTGCTGGAGGTGGACGGGTTCGCGTCGACGAA
>JAJXTD010000169.1 GCA_021784035.1 Actinomycetes bacterium
CGTGCTCGCCTCGGAGTACGCGTGGGCCCAGCGGCTGCGCGACCCGCTCAGGGCGCGGGCGTCGTCCGTCGTCGACGCGGCCCGCCGACGGCGCCGGCGCGCCTGACCCAATCGCTTGTGCTCCCGAGAGGGCAGCATTCGAACCCGGCCGGCTCGGTCGGTGGGGCTGCCCTCTCGTCCGACAAGCTCCATCGCCTCGGCAACGCGAGCGAGCTCGCGCTGCTCTCGGCTCAGTCGCTTGTGCCCCCGGCAGGGTTCGAACCTGCACTGTCGCTGGTTTAAGCAGCGTGCCTCTGCCAGTTGGGCTACGAGGGCGGTGTCCCGGGGCAAGTCTGGCGCGCGGGGGCCGCCGGCGTCACACCCGGAGTCGTCAGGCCGGGAGTACGGCCTCGATCGCCGCGATGACGGCTGGGTCGTCGGGCTGGGTCGACGGCAGGAACCGCGCGACAGCCCCACCGTCCGGTGCGACGACCCACTTCTCGAAGTTCCACCGCACGTCTCCCGAGTAGCCCTCCACGTCGGCGACGCGCTCGAGCTCGTGGAAGAGCGGGTGCCGGTCCGCCCCGTTCACGTCGAGCTTGTCGGTGAGCGGGAAGGTGACGCCGTACGTCGTCGAGCAGAACTCGGCGATCTCCTCGTTCGAGCCCGGCTCCTGGCCGGCGAACTGGTTGCACGGCGCGCCGAGCACGGTGAGGCCGCGCTCGGCGTAGGACTCGGCGAGCATCTCGAGGGCGGCGTACTGCGGGGTGAGGCCGCACCGGCTGGCGACGTTGACGACGAGGACCGCACGACCGGCGAACTCGCCGAACGTCGTCTCGCGGCCGTCCAGCATGGTCAGGGGAACGGAGTGCAGGGAGGTCATGGCAGAACCCTCGCACGACCCGGCCGGCTCCGCCTCCGGGCTCGCGTCCCGGTGGGTCAGCGCGCGCGCCCGGCCACCGAGAACGCGATGCCGTCGAGGATGTCGTGCTCGGACACCAGCACCTCGGGGAGCCCGGTGCGGTCGAGGATGCGGCGCAGCACGAGGACCCCGGCGTTGAGCACGTCGACGCGACCGGGGTGGATCACGGGGATGCGGCTGCGTTCGTCGTGCGACATCGCGAGCAGCCGGTCGGACCACTCGGCCACGTCGTGCGCAGGGAGCCGGGTGCCGTGGATCGCTGTCGCGTCGTACTCCTGCTGGCCCAGGGCGACGGCGGTCAGGGTCGTGACCGACCCGGCCAGGCCGACGAGCGTGCGCGCCTCGCCGAGCGGCACGACCTCGGCCGCCCGGGCGATCGCCGCGTCGACGTCGGCGACGAGCGCGTCGACCTGGTCGCGCGGTGGCGGGTCGGCATGCAGGTGCCGCTCGGTGAGCCGGACGCAGCCGACGTCGACGCTGAGCGCGGCCACCGGCTCGGTCGTGCCGAGGACGAACTCGGTGGACCCGCCGCCGATGTCGACGACGAGGTAGGGCGGCTCGGCGCCGACGAGGCCGCGCGTCGCTCCGGTGAACGACAGGCGCGCCTCCTCGTCGCCGGTCACGACCTCCGGCTCGACGCCGATCCGCGCGAGCACCCCCTGCACGAACTCGTCGCGGTTCTCCGCGTCGCGCGACGCCGATGTCGCCACGAAGCGCACCTGCTGCGCGCCGAGGTCGCGCATCGTGGCGGCGTAGCGGTCGCACACGGCGAACGTGCGCGCCAGCGCCTGGGGCGCGAGCCGGCCGGTGCGGTCGACCCCCTCGCCGAGCCGGACGATCTCCATCTGGCGGTGCAGGTCGGCGAGCGTGCCCGTCGCGACGTCGACGTCGGCGACGAGCAGGCGCAGGGAGTTCGTGCCGCAGTCGATCGCGGCGACTCGGACGGTCATGCGGTCTCCTCACGCGTGCACGGCCCGGACGCGCCCCAGTCGGGCAGCATCGCGAGGACCTCGTCCCCGAGCGGGCTCACGCCCGGGCCGGCCGCGAGCGCGTGCGCGACCAGGACGTGCAGGCACTTCACCCTCGAGGGCATGCCACCGGCGGAGATCCCGGAGATCTCCGCGACGTGACCGACCTCCTCGCGGCTCGCGAGATAGGCCTCGTGCGCCGCGGCGTAGGCCGCGGCGAGGTCGGGGTCGGTCGCGAGCCGCTCCTGCATCTCGCGCATGACGCCGCCCGCCTCCAGGGTGCCGATGAGTCCGGCGGCCCGCGGGCAGGTCAGGTAGTAGAGGGTGGGGAACGGCGTGCCGTCGGGCAGCCGTGGCTCGGTGGTCACGACGTCGGGGTCGCCGCACGAGCACCGGTGCGCGATCGCGTGGACGCCGCGCGGCTCGCGGCCGAGTTGCCGGGAGACGGCGGCGAGGTCGCGCTGCGTGGGTGCGCCGCTCATCGCGGGGCGTTCGGCCGCAGCACGATCGGCGCGGGACCGGCGGGCGCGCCCGCGTGGTCCACGGTCTGCACCGACGTCCACAGCGCCGAGTACCACGGGTTGCCGGACGACGAGGTCGCGGCCGCGCTCGGCGCCGGCGCCTCCGACGGGTCGAGTACGACGTAGCCGACCTCACCGGGCAGGACGTAGTGCAACCGCTCGCGGATCAGCGAGGTGACGTACGCCGGGTCCTGCAGCCGCTCCTGGCGCACGGTGAGCTCGTCCACGCGGGACTGCGTCGCGGCGTTGTCCGAGCGCAGCGCGTTGATCTCCGCCCGCTGGTGCAGCAGCTCGCGGGTGGGCACGGCGAGGGTGAACACGAGCAGCGCGACGACGCCCGCGAGGACGACGGCGCGCCCGGTCAGGCTCGGGCGGTCGCGCACGGCCGCCGCGGCGCCCGAGAGCGAGCGCTTGCGGTTCCTCGTCGCAGCGGTCACCGGAGTGGACACGGGTCGCCGCGCCGCGGGCGCGGTCGATCGCCGCGCCGCAGTGGGACCGGCCGGACGCGTGGAACCGCTGCGGCGCGCCGCCTGGCGCTCCGCAGCCCGCTGCGACGGTCCGCTCATACCTGCCGTCCCACGCTCGGAAGTGTGCGCCCTCAGCCGCGGAAACGCGGGAAGGCGGCGCGACCGGCGTAGCGCGCGGCGTCGTCGAGCTCCTCCTCGATGCGCAGCAGCTGGTTGTACTTCGCCACGCGCTCGGAGCGGGCCGGGGCGCCGGTCTTGATCTGGCCGCAGTCGGTCGCGACGGCGAGGTCGGCGATCGTGACGTCCTCGGTCTCGCCGGAGCGGTGGCTCATCATGCAGCGGTAGCCGCTGCGGTGGGCCATCGAGACGGCGTCCAGGGTCTCGGTGAGCGTGCCGATCTGGTTGACCTTGACCAGCAGCGCGTTCGCCGTGCCGGAGTCGATGCCGCGCTGGAGGCGCTCGGGGTTCGTGACGAACAGGTCGTCCCCGACGATCTGCACCTGCGACCCGATCGCGTCGGTGAGCGTCTTCCAGCCCGCCCAGTCGTCCTCGTTGAGCGGGTCCTCGAGCGACACGAGCGGGTAGTCCGCGACGAGCGCGGCGTAGTACGCCGACATCTCCTCGGCCGTCTTCGACGTCTTCTCGAAGGTGTAGACGCCGTCGACGTAGAACTCGCTGGCCGCGACATCGACGGCGAGCGCGATGTCGGTGCCGAGGGTGTAGCCGGCGGAGTCGATCGCCTTCGCGATGAGGTCGAGGGCGGCGCGGTTGCTCGGGAGGTTCGGTGCGAAGCCGCCCTCGTCGCCGAGGCCGGTCGAGAGACCCTCCTTCTTCAGCACCGCCTTGAGCGCGTGGTAGACCTCGGCGCCCCACCGCAGCGCCTCCCGGAAGCTCTCCGCGCCGATCGGCGCGATCATGAACTCCTGGATGTCGACGTCGGTGTCCGCGTGCGAGCCGCCGTTGAGGATGTTCATCATCGGCACCGGCAGCACGTGGCCGTTGGGGCCGCCGACGTAACGGAACAGCGGGAGCCCGGCGGAGTCGGCCGCGGCCTTCGCGACGGCGAGCGAGACGCCGAGGATCGCGTTGGCACCGAGGCGCTCCTTGTTCGGCGTACCGTCGAGGTCGATCATCACCTGGTCGACGAGCCGCTGCTCCGCGGCGTCGAAGCCGAGGATCTCCGGCGCGATCTCGTCCTCGACCGCGAGCACCGCGCGCTCGACGCCCTTGCCCTGGTAGCGGTCGCCGCCGTCGCGCAGCTCGACGGCCTCGAACGCGCCGGTGGAGGCGCCCGACGGCACCGCCGCGCGGGCCACCGTGCCGTCGTCGAGACCCACCTCCACCTCGACCGTGGGGTTGCCGCGGGAGTCGAGGATCTCGCGGGCGATGACGGCGTCGATGCTGGCCACAGGGCACTCCGGTGTCGTGGTGCGGGTACGGATTCCGTGGCCGAGCCTATCCGCCGGTCGCGACGCGAGGAGGGATCGGCGTGCGCGCGGGCGGTTCGGGGCGCACCCTGGTCTCACCATGACAGTGCACCGGCTCCCCTCGCCCGACTCGCCCGGACCCGTACCCGCAGGTCAGCCCGCTGCCGAGGTGCCCCGCACCGGGATCCGCAGCGGCTTCACGCCGATGGAGTCGCTGGACCGTACGACGCCGGATCCCGGCCTCTTCGGCCCGGGCAGCGTCACGTGGCGCGTCCACCACGACCCCGCGTCGATCGTCGGCGGCATCCGCGCGCTGGCGTTCCAGTCGCTGCACCCGCAGGTGATGCTCGGCTTCGCCCGGGTGACCGACGCGCGCGACGACGCCTGGGGCCGGCTGTCCCGCACCGGGCGCTACGTCAACGCGATCACCTACGGCACCGTCGCGGAGGCCGAGGCATCGGCGGCGCGCGTCCGCCGCATCCACCACGCGCTCGGGCTGGACCGGCCGGACTGGCTGCTCTGGGTGCACTGCGGCGCGGTCGACTCCTGGCTCGACGCCCACCGGCGCTCGGGCGCCCCGCTCACCGACGACGAGGCGGACCGCTACGTCGAGGAGCAGGTCGTCGCGGCCCGGCTGGTCGGCTGCACCGTCGACGACGTCCCCCGCAGCGTCGCCGAGCTGCGCGACTACCTCGCCTCGGTGCGGCCGCTGCTGGAGGTCACGCCCGAGGCCCGCGAGGCCGTCCGCGGGCTGATCTGGCCGCCGATGCCGCCCAGGGTCGCGCTGCTCACGCCCGCGCGTCCCGCGTGGACGCTCTTCGCCCTCACCGGCTTCGCCCTGATGCCGCGCTGGGCCCGACGGATGTTCGCGCTGCCCGGCCTGCCCACCACCGACGTCCAGGCCGCGCTCACCGCGCGGACGCTGCGCTCCACGCTTCTCGTGGTCCCCGAGGAGCGGCGTACCAACCCGCACCTCGCGGCAGCGCGCATCAGACTCGGTCTCGCCGAGGAGCGCGCGGCGGGGTGACCGCGCTGGGCGGTACGGCCGTCAGGGCTGCAGCGCGTCCCGGACGTAGACGGGGACGATGAGCATGTCGGTGTGGACGTGCGACCTGAGCGGCTCCTCGTAGACGTCCTTGAGCCGGTCGAGGTAGGCACGGGCGTCCTCGACGGAGTCGAACTCCTCGTGGTTGAACATCGGTTCCGAGACCTCGACGCCGCACATGGCCCACTGCAGGGTGGTGAACTTCATGACGTCTCCTCGGACTGGTGCGGGGTGGGCTCCGGGCGCTGGGACCGGGGCTCTACCCCGCGCCGGTCGGCCTGTGCCCACGACTCGTGCCAGCGCCCTTCGACGGTACGCCGGCGGCCCGGACCACGCCACGCCACGCAGGCGCGTCCCGCCGTCTCGCCGGCCAGCCGGCCAGCCGGCCAGCCGGCCGAGCCTCAGAGCTCGCGGGCCGGGTCGACGTCCAGGATGTTCGCGGCGATGCGGCCCCCGATCCCGCCCGCCATCGCCCTCGCCGCGGAGCTCTCCGGCTTGCGGGCGGCCTCGGCCGCGAAGCACGCCGTGAACTCCGGGCCGAGTCCCAGCCGTGGGAAGTCGGCCACGACCTCGACTCGCAGGTCGGCCGGCCACCACTGCGGGTTGCGCCCGGAGATGTCGAGGCCGGTGGCGATCTCGAGCAGGTAGCCCTCGGGATCCTCCTCGACGTCGACCGAGTCCCACATGTGCCGGACGATCACCTCGGCAGCGCGCTTCCGACGGTGCACCGGCCAGCCCGCGCCGGCGCCGAACACCCAGGCGACGTGCCCGCCGGCCTGCTCGAAGGGCACTGCGTGGTTGTCGAACGCCGGGGTGAGCCCGATGTCGTGGAGCATCGCCGAAACCCAGAGCAGCTCGGCGTCGAAAGCGATCCCGTGCTCCACGGCGTACGCCGCGGCCCACACGTACGACCGTCGGCAGTGGTGCAGCACGGCCGGGGACGAGTAGGCCGTCACGACCTCGAGAGCGGCCCCGGCCACGGCGGTCTGCGGGTGCGGGACGTCGGCGAGGCGCATGCCGGCCATCCTGCCGCAGCTGTCGCGGCCGGCGTCGCCGAGGAGCAGACGGTGCCCTGCTGGTGCGTCAGTCACCGGCCACGGGTTCACGCGGCGCGCTGCAGCGAGACGTCGCATGCTCGGCTGACAGGTGGTGCGCCCTGGCCCTCGCGGGGCTCAGGGCCGGGTTCGTGGTGGGGTGAAGGTCCAGCAGCCGGTGGTGTGCGGGTCGATGCCGTCGGTCGGGGTGATGGTCCAGCCGCCTTCGTGCACGGCGTGGTGGTGTTTCGGGCAGAGCAGGACAAGGTTGGCGAGGGTGGTCTCGCCGCCGTCCTCCCAGGGGCGGACGTGGTGGGCGTGGGTGCGGCTGACGTCGACGTGGCAGCCGGGGAACGCGCAGTGCCGGTCCCGGACCTCGAGTGCCCGGCGGAGCCTGGCGGTCACGGTGCGCTGGGTGCGGCCGAGGTAGAGCACGCCGCGGGCCCGGTCGCGGAGCCGGTCGAGCAGCGCCACCTGCCACCCGCCGGTGGTGCCGGTGTCGCCCGCGT
>JAJXTD010000170.1 GCA_021784035.1 Actinomycetes bacterium
CGTCGTCACGCTCATGACGCTGCACACCGCGAAGGGCCTCGAGTTCCCCGTCGTGTTCCTCACCGGCATGGAGGACGGCGTCTTCCCGCACATGCGGTCGCTGGGCGACACCCGTGAGCTCGAGGAGGAGCGGCGCCTGGCCTACGTCGGCATCACCCGGGCGCGCGAGCGGCTCTACGTCTCGCGCGCGATCGTGCGGTCGGCGTGGGGTGCCCCGTCGTACAACCCGCCGAGCCGGTTCCTCGAGGAGCTGCCCGGCGAGCTCGTGCACTGGAACCGGGTCGACCCGGTGTCCGCGGGGGGCGACGGCTACCGCTCCCCCGGCGCGGGCGGTTACGGCGCGGGCGGTTTCGGTTCCGCGCCGTCGCTCGTCGCGGCCGCGGCACGGCCGGGCGCGCGCAGCCCCGGCAACCGCGAGGTGGTCTCGCTCTCGGCCGGGGACCGCGTCACGCACGACAAGTTCGGCCTCGGCACGGTCGTGTCGACCAGCGGCATGGGGGAGAAGGCCGAGGCGACGATCGACTTCGGCGCCGAGGGCACCAAGCGCCTCCTCCTCCGCTACGCCCCCGTCGAGAAGCTCTAGCCCCGAGGGTTGTCACTGAAGGTGGCCCTGGTTGCATAGAGAGCAACAAACTCCGCCCTCATGCCGACCGAGGGCGCTGGCCCAGGTTCTTCAGCACTGCCAGGTTCGCGACGGTGACGACCGGCTTCGGCGGGAGCCACGAAGGTGGGGCGGTCGGTACGCCGGGCGGGTCGCCGAGTAGGTAGGCGGCCGGGTCGGTCGGGCGGTCGTCCACGCGCACCTCGAGGTGCAGGTGCGGGCCACTCGCGTTGCCGGTCGCGCCGATCCGGCCGAGCTGCTGGCCGACGTGCACCGGCCCTGGCCGGACCGTGACCGCCGACAGGTGGCAGTACCAGACGGTGACACCGGGAGAGACCTCGAGGATCACCATGCGCCCGTACGCCTTGTGCCACGCGAGCTTCACGACGGTCCCGTCGTGCACGGCGTAGACCGGCGTCCCCCGCGGCGCCTTGAGGTCCAGGCCGGTGTGCCGGGTCGTCCAGCCGCCGCCGCGCTGCCCGAAGACCGCGGTGGTCACGTACTGGTCGACCGGTGCGAGCCACTCGGACACGGCACCCGGGCCGCGGGCGGCGAGGTCGGCCTCGTCGTGCTGGTCGACGCCGGCGTACGGCGGGGGCCAGGAGTGCGGCCGGCGCGTGGCGACGTCCAGGACCGCGTCGTACGCCGGTACGCCGACGGCGGTCGGTTGCGGCACCTCCACCAGCGGCATCGCCGCGGCGGGACCCGGGCCGAGCAGCGCGACGACGGCGACGACGACGAGGCCGACGACGAGGCCGACGACGACCGCGGCATCGCGGGCCCGCCGTCCGGTCACGTCGTGCCGGCGCATCCGCACATGGTCACGGACGCGACGTGCCGCGCGCCACCCGTGCGGGACGAGACTTCGGCCGCGGCGGCACCGCCCGGCCCGTGCTGCTGGCGATGGACGTGGCGCCGGCGGCGAGCGTGTGACCCTCGTGGTCGAGGTGCGCGAGCGTCGTGCAGATCTCGTGCACGACGCGGCCGTCGACCGGCAGCGACAGGTGACCGACCCCGCGGACGAAGACGTTGCGCGCCTGCAGGTCCGGGTGGACGATCATCGCCGCCTGCTTCGGCACGATCATCTGGTCGAGGTCGCTCCACACCGCGACGAAGCGGGTGCGGCAACCGGGCGCGGGCTGGGTGAGCTCCCGCACGACGTCGCTGCCCGGACGCAGCTGCCGGACCAGCGGGTGCGGCAGGACATACGCCGGCAGCGTCCCCGCGTGCGGGCTGCCGAGCGTGACGAGCGTGTGCACGCGCTCGTCACCACCGAGCCGCTGCACGTAGTAGCGCGCGACGAGACCGCCCAGCGAGTGCCCCACGACGTGGACCCGCTCGTACCCGGTCTCCTCGCACACCGCCTCGACGATCTCGCCGAGCCGGTCGGCGAGCAGCCGGATGTCGCCGTTGATCGACGAGTAGTTGACGTTGACCACGCGGCCGAAGCCGCGGCGTCGGAGCCCTCGGCTGAGCAGGGCGAACACGGTGCGGTTGTCGACGATCCCGTGGATCAGGATGATCGGCGTACCGGCCGCCTCGACGTCGCCGACGACGAGGCCGCGCTGCACCGGCGAGAGCGCGGCGAGGTTCGTGTGGTGCAGGACGTCCTGCGTGCGCTCCTCGAACAGGCCGAAGGGGTACATCGCGAGGTGCGCCGTCCACCAGGCGATCTCGACGGCGGTGCCGCGGACGCCGGTCGGGGTGAGCAGGGAGCGCCGGGCCGCCGTCACCCGCTCCCGCGCGTCGTCGACCGCGCGTGCGACACGCTCGAGCCGCCCGGGAACCCGGGTCTCGTCGGGGTCGCGCGGTGTCGTCGACACGCTCGCGAGAGTAGCCCCCCTCGTCCGGCGCCGGGCGGCCGCGACACGGGTCGGGCGGGCGGCTCGCTACTCTCGGGAGCGAGCGAGAGCCCGTTCTCGCGGCTCGTCCCCGGAGGCCCGCCATGAGCAGCACCGCAACCGCGCCCCGCACGCCCGCGGGCGCGCCGATCCGCGTCGTGGTGGCCAAGCCCGGTCTCGACGGCCACGACCGCGGCGCCAAGGTGGTCGCGCGCGCCCTGCGCGACGCCGGCATCGAGGTCGTCTACACCGGCCTGCACCAGACGCCCGAGCAGATCGTCGAGACCGCGATCCAGGAGGACGCCGACGTCATCGGCCTCTCCGTCCTCTCCGGCGCCCACCTCACGCTGTTCCGGGCAGTCCTCGACCTGCTCGCCGCCCGCGACGCGACGGACATCGTCGTCTTCGGCGGCGGCATCATCCCGGCCGACGACATCCGCGATCTCGAGGCGATGGGCGTCGCGAAGATCTTCACCCCCGGCACGACCACGGCCTCCATCGTCGACTGGGTCGTGTCCCGCGTCGGCGCCCCGGCGTAGTTCCGCCGTCTCAGCTCGCGTCCCGAGGTGTGGCGTGAGCGCGCGTGACATCTCGCGCTGACGCCACGTCTCGGCCTGCGCGAGCCTCGGCGGCGCGGCGGATCATGGTGAGGCGGTCGACCACCTCGAGTTGCTGACGTCGTACGGCGAAGGACGGGATCCGCACGAGGAGCTTGCCGTCGGCCGCCACCCCGACGTCGCGCGCTGCGTCGGACCACCGCGGCTCCGGGCTGTCGTGCGTCGGGCCGTCGATCTCGATCACGAGCAGCATCCCGTCGGGCAGCGTCACCTCGAGGTCGTGCCTCCGGCCCCGTACCCCGACCTGGCGCCGCGGCGCCGGAAGCCCGGCGCGGCGGATCAGCGGGACGACGTCGACCTCCGCCAGCGAGTCGGCACCGGCGCCGGCCTCCGCGAGTGCGTCCCGCACGACGGCGCGGTGGCGGATACGACCCGCCATCGCCAGTTCGGCCAGCACCTCATCCGGCGTCGCGAGGCGCTGCTGGACGACGGAGAGGACCAGCCCGGCCGCTGCTCGCGGCCACCGTTCCCACGCGGCGCCGTCGACGGCGGACCGGGTCGCCAACGTGACGGCCAGGCCATCGGCCGACGGCCGAGATGTGGCGTGTGCGCGCGTGACATCTCGCGCTGACGCCACGTCTCGGCGTTCGGGGCGGGACCGGGGGTCGGGGCGGGAGGGCGCCGGGCTAGGCTCGGCGGCGTCTCCTCCTCGTCGGCGTCCCGTGCTCGGCTCGGCACTCGTGAGCTCGATCGCGGCCCGGCGACACCCTCGACGAAGTCAGGACACCAGCGGTGGATCTGTACGAGTACCAGGCGAAGGACGCGTTCGCGCGGCACGGCGTCCCCACGCAGAGCGGCGAGGTCGTGCACTCGCCGCAGGCCGCGAAGGAGGCCGCCGCGAGCATCGGCGGGCTCGTCGTCGTGAAGGCGCAGGTCAAGACCGGCGGTCGCGGCAAGGCCGGCGGCGTGAAGCTGGCGACGGACCCGCAGGACGCCTACGACAAGGCGCACGACATCCTCGGCCTGGACATCAAGGGCCACATCGTCCGTCAGGTCCTGATCAACCCGGCGGCCGACATCGCGGAGGAGTACTACGTCTCCTTCCTGCTCGACCGCGCGAACCGCACCTTCCTCGCGATGGCGAGCAAGGAGGGCGGCATGGAGATCGAGCAGCTCGCCGTGGAGCGCCCCGACGCCCTCGCGAAGGTGCCGGTCGACGCGCTCGTCGGCGTCGACCGCGCGAAGGCGGAGGAGATCGTCGACGCCGCCGGCTTCGACGACTCCGTGCGCGAGCAGGTCATCACCGTGCTGCAGCGGCTGTGGGACGTCTTCGTCAAGGAGGACGCCACACTCGTCGAGGTCAACCCGCTGGTGAAGACGCCGACCGGCGAGGTCGTGGCGCTCGACGGCAAGGTCTCCCTCGACGACAACGCCGGGTTCCGCCACCCGGACCACGAGGCGCTCGTCGACTTCACCGAGACCGACCCGCTCGAGCTGCGGGCCAAGGAGAAGGACCTCAACTACGTCAAGCTGTCCGGCTCGGTCGGGATCATCGGCAACGGCGCGGGGCTCGTGATGAGCACCCTCGACGTCGTCGCGTACGCCGGTGAGGAGTTCGGCGGGCAGAGGCCGGCGAACTTCCTCGACATCGGCGGCGGCGCGAGCGCCGAGGTCATGGCGGACGGGCTGGAGATCATCCTGTCCGACCCCGAGGTCAAGGCGGTGTTCGTCAACGTCTTCGGCGGCATCACCGCCTGCGACGCGGTGGCGAACGGCATCGTGCAGGCGCTCGAGCTGCTCGCCGCGAAGGGCGATGCGGTCACGATGCCGCTCGTCGTACGGCTCGACGGCAACAACGCCGACCTCGGTCGGCAGATCCTCCGCGATGCGGCCAACCCGCTCGTGGAGCTCGTGGACACGATGGACGGTGCCGCGCGTCGCGTGGCCGAGCTGGCAGCACAGGGAGCCTGACGAACCATGGCGATCTTCCTCACCGAGGACTCGAAGATCCTCGTCCAGGGCATCACCGGCTCTGAGGGCACGAAGCACACCGCGCGGATGCTCGGCTCGCACGCGAACATCGTCGCGGGCGTCACTCCCGGCAAGGGCGGACAGACCGTCACGTCCGAGGGCCGCGACATCCCGGTCTTCTCCTCCTGTCAGGAGGCCGTCGACGCCACCGGCGCCGACGTGTCGGTCGTGTTCGTCCCGCCGCGGTTCACCAAGGGCGCGGTGCACGAGGCGATCGACGCCGGCATCCCGCTCGTCGTCGTCATCACCGAGGGCGTCCCGGTGCACGACACCGCGGAGTTCTACGCCTACGCCGAGAGCACGGGCACCACGCGGATCATCGGTCCGAACTGCCCCGGCCTCATCAGCCCCGGGAAGTCCAACGCCGGCATCATCCCCGGCACGATCACGAAGGCCGGCCGCATCGGCCTGGTCTCCAAGTCCGGCACGCTGACCTACCAGATGATGTACGAGCTGCGCGACCTCGGCTTCTCCTCGGCCGTGGGCATCGGCGGCGACCCGGTCATCGGCACCACGCACATCGACTGCCTCCAGGCGTTCCAGGACGACCCGGAGACCGACGCGATCGTGATGATCGGCGAGATCGGCGGCGACGCCGAGGAGCGTGCCGCGGCGTACATCGCCGAGCACATCACGAAGCCCGTCGTCGGCTACGTCGCCGGCTTCACCGCTCCCGAGGGCAAGACGATGGGCCACGCCGGCGCCATCGTCTCCGGCTCGTCGGGCACCGCCGCCGCGAAGCAGGAGGCCCTCGAGGCCGTCGGCGTACGCGTGGGCAAGACGCCGTCCGAGACCGCTCGCCTCATGCGCGAGATCATCACGGGCGCGCAGGCATAGTCATGCGTCGAACGACGGCCGGCATCGCCCTGCTCCTCGCGGCGGCGGTGCCGGCCGTCGTCGCGCTGACGTCGGCGTCGCCGGCGCCACCCGCCGTCGCGCCGACATCGGCGTACCCGGCCACCGTGGTGGCGGCCCCGGCGAGCCTCGTCACCGCTGCGGCACCTGCGGCCGCGCTGCCGATGCTCGGTCCGACGCCGTCCTCGTGGGAGGGCGGCCATGCGGTCGCCGTCGCGCCCCGCTGGTGGCCGCGCGGCTACCACTACGCGTCCGCGCCGTGGCCGGCGCTGTGGCCGAAGCCGGTCGCGTTCTCGCCGACCCGCACCGGTCCACTGCGCGGCGTGGTCATCGCGATCGACCCGGGACACGACATCGGCAACGGCTCGCACGTCTCGCTCATCAACCGGAAGTACTGGGTCGGGCTCACCAAGATCTGCAACACGACCGGCACGGCGACGAACGCCGGCTATCCCGAGGCCACGTTCGTCTTCGACGTCGCCGCACGCCTGCGCCGCCTGCTCACCGCGGCCGGTGCCACCGTCGTGGTCACGCGGGACCGCAACTCGCGGTCGGCCTACGGCCCCTGCGTCGGCGCGCGCGGATCCTTCCCGGCGCAGGAGCACGCGCGGCTCATGGTGTCGCTGCACGGCGACGGCGGCCCGTCGACCGGGCGCGGCTTCCACGTCATCGTCCCGGGGAACTACGTCGGCTACACCGACGACATCTACCGGCGCTCGATGGTCCTCGGGAAGTCGCTCATCGCGGGGATGAGCGCCTCGTTCCACCGGGCGACGTACCTGTCGAGCCCGCTGTCGATCCGCAAGGACCAGGGCACGCTCAACATGTCCAACGTCCCGACCGCGATCGTCGAGACGCTCAACATGCGTAACCGCTACGACGCCGCGATCGCGATGAGCACCACGGGACGCCAGCGCATCGCGGCCGCGCTCTACGCCGGCATCGTCCGCTACCTCCGCACCGCCTGAGG
>JAJXTD010000171.1 GCA_021784035.1 Actinomycetes bacterium
TACGCCCTGCACCTGAGCGACGTCACCCGCGCGCTCGACTGGGGGCTGCGGATCCGCCCGCTGCGCGAGACCGTCGCCGACTGCTGGGCCTGGGTGCAGGAGGTCGACGCCGCGGGCACGGCGCCGCTGCCGCGCGACGACATCGGCATGGACCCGGCCCGCGAGGCCGACCTCCTCGCCCGCTGGGCGGCTCGCTAGACCGTCGGGACGGTCACCGCGCCCCGGCCGACCACGGGGCACCGGACGGTCACGGTGTGCCGGCGTATTCCCCTGCGGCTCAAGGCTTCAGCAGGTCGGCCAGGGCGCGCAGCCCAGTGCCGTCGCGGCGGTCCCACGCTGTGAGCCGCTCGGCCATCGACGCGGGGAGCCGGCAGTCCGCGTGGATCGTGACCGGCCACACGTCGCGCAGCCAGTCCCGTGCGGCGAGCAGGTCGGTGCCCGGGTCGAGCTGCACGACGATGCGGATGCCGTCGCGCGCGGTCGACTCGTCGAACACGTCGACGACCGGGCTGCCGTGGCGCCGTACGACGTGGTGTCCGCGGCCCGCCGGGTCCCGCTCGAACTGCCGGGACCGGTCGACGACGGCGGACGGGATGCGGTTCGCCTCCGCGCCGAGCGGGACCTCGGTGATGACGAGGCGACCGCCCTCGGGCCGGATCGTGCAGCCGAGGGTGAGCCGCACCGGTCGCCCCGCGAGCAGCCCGTCGAGGTCTCCGTCGACGGTGCCCCCGGTGGGCAGCACCGGTTCGCCCGCGTCGGTGGCCCCGGCGAGCAGCGCCCCGACGACGCGCGCCGGGTCGAACGGCGGCACGCGACCACCGCGGTAGAGCGAGCCGTCCACGAGGTCGAGCGGGACGGGTCCGATGTCGCCCCGCTCCGCAGCCAGGGCGAGCACCCCGACGGGCGAGAGTCGCGTCTCGACGTACGCCGGCTCGGCAGGCGGATCGCCCAGCGCGGACCCGCAGTTCCCGTACAGCTCCACCAGCGGCAGGTGCCGCCGCCACGCGACTCCCAGGTCGACGAGCACGAGCCACGCGTAGCGCGGTCCGATCCCGGCACGGTCCTCGACCGCGGCGAGCACGTCGGAGCACCGCACCGGCTCGCCGTCGCGGGCCAGGAGGTCCACGGCGTCCACCAGCGCGACCTCGACCGGTCCCAGCCCCGTGGGCGCGCTCACGCCGCGCGCTCGACAGCCACGGCCAGGTCGACGCCATCGACGCGCACGGTGAGGGCCACCGGCCGCCGAGCCACGAACACGTCGAGCGGTCCCCACGCGGTGTCGACCCGCACGTCGCGACACCGGCGTAGCGCTTCATCCGTCGCCGTGGCGCCCAGCAACCGGAGCGCGGCGACCAGCCCGGTCACGTCGCAGTCCGCGACCACCACGTCGAGGTCGTGCGGGTCGCCGTATCCCTGGCGGAGCAGGCGGGCCGTGCCGCCGACCACCACGAAACCGGCGCCGAGGCGCGTGAGCTCGACGGCCAGCAGCAGCTCACGCCGGTCACCCATGGCGCGACGGTACTGGCGCGGCCCGTCCGGGGCAGCCCGTTCCGGGTGGCCGCACCCGGGTCTGGTGGCCTCAGTGGGGCGCCACGGCTGCGCCTGTCGAGGCCTGGGGCACCTTCGTGCGGAAACCAGGCGGGCGCGGACGCGGATCAGGACGCCGCGTCGCGCTCGGCCCGGTTGACGGCGCTCACGACGGCCTTGAGCGACGCGGTCACGATCGACGGGTCGATGCCGACGCCCCACAGGACGCGACCGCCGACCGCGCACTCGAGGTACGACGCGGCGACGGCGTCGCCACCGGAGGACATCGCGTGCTCGTGGTAGTCGAGTACGCGGACGTCGACGCCGTACGCCGACAGCGCCTCGCAGAACGCCGCGATCGGGCCGTTCCCGACGCCGGTGAGCTCGACCTCCGTGCCGCGGTCGGCGAGCAGCACGCGCACGTGGGTCTCGCCGTCGACGGTGGAGTCCTGCGCGATCGTGCGGAGTGCGAAGCGACCCCACGGCGCCGCCGGGTTGGGGAGGTACTCGTCCTGGAAGTAGTCCCACATCGCGGCCGGGGTGACCTCGCCGCCCTCGGAGTCGGTGACCCGCTGGACGACGGCGCTGAACTCGATCTGCAGCCGGCGCGGCAGCTCGAGCCGGTGCTCGGTGCGCATGATGTAGGCGACGCCGCCCTTGCCCGACTGCGAGTTGACCCGGATGACGGCCTCGTAGGTGCGGCCCACGTCCTTCGGGTCGATCGGCAGGTACGGGACCTCCCAGCGGTGGTCGTCGACGTCGACGCCCGCGGCGTCGGCGTCGCGCTGCATCGCCGCGAGGCCCTTGTTGATCGCGTCCTGGTGCGACCCGGAGAACGCGGTGAACACGAGGTCGCCGCCGTAGGGGTGGCGCTCGTTGACCGGCAGCTGGTTGCAGTACTCGACCGTACGCCGGACCTCGTCGATGTCCCGGAAGTCGATCTGCGGGTCGATGCCCTGGCTCATCAGGTTCATGCCGAGGGTGACCAGGCAGACGTTGCCGGTGCGCTCGCCGTTGCCGAACAGGCAGCCCTCGATGCGGTCGGCGCCGGCCATGAAGCCGAGCTCCGCCGCCGCGACACCGGTGCCGCGGTCGTTGTGCGGGTGCAGCGACAGCACGATCGAGTCGCGCCGGGCCAGGTGGCGGTGCATCCACTCGATGGCGTCGGCGTAGACGTTCGGCGTCGCCATCTCCACCGTGGCGGGCAGGTTCACGATCGCCTTGCGCTCCGGGGTCGGCTCCCACACGTCGAGCACGGCGTCGCAGACCTCGACGGCGAACTCGAGCTCGGTGCCGGTGAACGACTCGGGGGAGTACTCGAAGTAGACCTCGGTGCCGACCAGGTTCTCGGCGTACTTGCGCACGAGCTGCGCGCCGTGGACGGCGATGTCCTTGATGCCGTCGCGGTCGAGGCCGAACACCACGCGGCGCTGCAGCGTCGAGGTCGAGTTGTAGAGGTGCACGATCGCCTGCTTCGCGCCGGCGATGGCCTCGTAGGTCCGCTCGATCAGGGGCTCGCGCGCCTGGGTCAGCACCTGGATGACGACGTCGTCGGGGATCAGGTCGTTCTCGATGAGCTGGCGGACGAAGTCGAAGTCGGTCTGCGACGCCGAGGGGAAGCCGACCTCGATCTCCTTGTAGCCCATCTGCACGAGCAGCTGGAACATGCGCAGCTTGCGGGCCGGCGTCATCGGGTCGATGAGCGCCTGGTTGCCGTCGCGCAGGTCGACGGCGGCCCAGCGCGGCGCCCGCGTGATGGCCTTCGTGGGCCAGGTGCGGTCCGGCAGGTCGATCGGGGTGAAGGGGGTGTAGCGGCGCCACGCCATCGGCGACGGCTGCTGGGCGTTGCGTACGTCGTACGACGCGGCGTAGTCGTTGGAACTGGTCACGGGAGTCCTCGCAGGCGGAAGGGGGATGGCCGGGATCGGGTCGATCGACCGGCACGACAGCACCCCGCAGCGAGGAGGCCGGTCCTAGGCCCCGCTGCGGCCGCTAAGGAGCAGTGCCACGTGAGTCATCCCGAGGAGGGTAGCAGCGCCACCGGGATGTCGACTCTTCCCCTCACCGAAATGTCCGCATGCTGGGACAGCGGTGTCGGATGGTGGGACGCGGCCGTACGCTCCGGGCATGTCGACGCACTACCGCCTCGCGGTCATCCCTGGCGACGGGATCGGGACCGAGGTCGTCGCCGAGGGCCTCAAGGTCCTCGACGCCGCGGCCTCCCGGCACGGGATCACCTTCGCCCGGACCGAGTACGACCTCGGTGCCCGGCGGTACAACGCCACGGGCGAGGTGCTGCCCGACTCCGTCCTGGCCGAGCTCGAAGGCGCGGACGCGATCCTCCTCGGGGCCGTGGGCGACCCGAGCGTCCCCCCGGGGGTCCTCGAGCGCGGCCTGCTGCTGCGGCTGCGCTTCGCCCTGGACCACCACGTGAACCTGCGCCCGGTGAAGCTCTACCCCGGCGTGACCACCCCGCTGGCCGGCAAGGGCCCGGAGCACATCGACATGGTCGTCTGCCGCGAGGGCACCGAGGGCCCGTACGCCGGTGCGGGCGGCGTCCTGCGCGTCGGCACCCCGCACGAGGTGGCGACCGAGGAGAGCATCAACACGGCGTACGGCGTCGAGCGCATCGTGCGCGACGCCTTCGCGCGCGCCGCGCGCCGGCGCAACAAGGTGACGCTGGTGCACAAGACCAACGTCCTCGTGCACTCGGGCAGCCTGTGGCAGCGCACGTTCGACGCGGTCGCCGCCGAGCACCCGCAGGTCGAGACCGACTACTGCCACATCGACGCCGCGACCATGTTCTTCATCACGAACCCGGAGCGGTTCGACGTCGTCGTCACCGACAACCTGTTCGGCGACATCATCACCGACATCGGCGCCGCGATCGCCGGCGGCATCGGTCTCGCGGCGAGCGGCAACCTCGACCCGAGCCGCACGCACCCGAGCATGTTCGAGCCGGTGCACGGCTCGGCGCCCGACATAGCCGGGCAGGGCAAGGCGGACCCGACCGCGACGGTGCTGTCCGTCGCGATGCTGCTCGACCACCTCGGCCAGGACAAGGCCGCGGCCGAGGTGGAGGCCGCCGTGGCCGCCGACCTCGTCGCCCGCGGGCCGGCCGCACGGTCGACGTCGGCGATCGGCGACGCGCTGGCGGAGCGAGTAGCCGGCTGATCCAGTCGCTCGACGGCTGGATCAGGCCTCCCTCGCCCGCATCCGTCCGCACCGAGAGGTAGTTTCAGCCCATGCCCACGACGACCATCCCCCGCACGACGACCCCGACCCCGCGCTCGGCCGCGGAGATCCGCGCCATCCAGGAGAACCCGGGGTTCGGGCGGTACTTCACCGACCACATGGTCACGATCGCGTGGACCGAGGACGCCGGCTGGCACGACGCCAGGCTCGTGCCCTACGCCCCGATCCCGATGGACCCGGCGACGAACGTCCTGCACTACGGCCAGGCGATCTTCGAGGGCCTCAAGGCCTACCGCCAGGCCGACGGCTCGATCGCGACGTTCCGCCCGGAGGCCAACGCCCGCCGGTTCCAGCGCTCGGCCGCCCGCCTGGCCATGCCGGAGCTGCCCGAGGAGCTGTTCCTGGCATCCATCGAGGCCCTCGTCGACCAGGACCGGGCCTACGTGC
Organism: Actinomycetes bacterium; assembly: GCA_021784035.1. Lineage (GTDB taxonomy): Bacteria > Actinomycetota > Actinomycetes > S36-B12 > CAIYMF01 > Longivirga. The sequence continues at coordinate 5,170 of JAJXTD010000171.1, forward strand.
CGGACGACGGCGAGGAGTCGCTCTACCTGCGGCCCTTCATGGTCTCCACCGAGGTCGGCCTCGGCGTCCGCCCGGCCAGCTCCTACCTCTACGTCCTCATCGCCTCGCCGGTGGGCGCCTACTTCAAGGGCGGCGTGAAGCCGGTCTCGGTGTGGCTGTCGACCGAGTACGTCCGCGCCGCCCCCGGCGGCACGGGCGAGGCCAAGTTCGCCGGCAACTACGCCGCCTCCCTTGTCGCCCAGGCGCAGGCCGCCGAGCGTGGGTGCGACCAGGTCGTGTGGCTCGACGCGCACGAGCACCGCTGGGTCGAGGAGATGGGCGGCATGAACCTCTTCTTCGTCTACGGCGAGGGCGAGAACGCCCGCATCGTGACCCCCGAGCTCAGCGGCAGCCTCCTCGCCGGGGTCACGCGCGACTCGCTGCTCACGGTGGCCAAGGACCTCGGCCTCGGCGCCGAGGAGGGCCGCATCAACGTCGACGACTGGCGCGAGGGCAACGCGTCGGGGGAGATCACCGAGGTGTTCGCCTGCGGCACCGCCGCGGTCATCACGCCGGTCGGCACCGTCAAGAGCGCGCAGCACTCCTGGACCGTCCGCGACGGGCAGCCCGGTGCGGTCACCATGCGGCTGAGGCAGGCGCTGCTCGACATCCAGACCGGCCGGGCGCAGGACGCCCACGGTTGGATGCACCCGCTCGTCGCGGCTCCCTGAGCGACGCCCGGGGCGCGCCCCGGGCCTATCCGCTCGCGGTGGGTGCGGCGGCCGAGGACGCCGGGCCCGAGGCCGCCGTGCTCGTGCTCGGCGACGACGCGGCGGGCGGCGTGCTCTCCGCCGGCGGAGGCGTGGAGGTCGTGGCAGGGACGCTCGGCGCGGTGTCACTCGGGGTCGGCGACGTCGCGGGTGACGTGGACGCGGGCGAGCCGCTGGTCGGCGTGGCGCTCGAGGACCGTCCGGTCGCCGAGCCGGTCCTGGTGCTGCCGGTGCCCGACGGCGGGCGGTACTGGCCGGACACCGGGCCCCAGAAGGCGCTCTGCGGCAGGTACTCGCGCTTCGCCCGCGGCGCGGCCGGGTCGAGCGCGCTGCAGCCCTGCGCCGCCTCGGCGAACGCCCGGGCCCGGGCCTGCGCCCCGGCCTCGTTCGGATGGATGCCGTCGCCGGACATCCACTCGGGGTGGGTGGCCACGAGGTCGGTCCAGCGCAGCACCCGGACGTTCGGACGCCCCGACGCGGCACGGTCGAGCGCGGCGTTCATCGTCGTCTGGGAGTCGCCGACGCGGTCCGGGCGTACGACGTCGACCCAGACGACGCACCGGGCCGCACCGAGTCGGTCGAGGATCCGACGGGCCGACTCCTCGAGCACGTTGGCCACCGGGTCGTTCGTGCCCGAGCTCACGATGACCACGGGCGGGACGTCGACGAGCTGGTCGAGCCGGCTCTCGGTGGCCGGTGTCGAGCGACCGACGACCGCCTCGTAGGAGACGTACCTGTCCGGGAGCAGGTCGGCCAGCCACGGGTAGACGACGAGGCCCAGGGAGTCCCCGAGCACGAGCGTGGGCTGCGCCGGGGGCAGCGGGGGCGGCGTCGCGGTGTCGGTGGCGTCGGCCGGCTCGGCCGCGGCCGGCGTCAGTCCCGCGGCCGGTGCGCCGGACGTCGACGGCGCGCCGGCGGC
>JAJXTD010000172.1 GCA_021784035.1 Actinomycetes bacterium
GCCGTCTAGCGTCGGGTCATGCTCACCGTGGTCGTCGGGGTCGGTCCCGGCATGGGGATGTCCCTGGCTCGCCGCTTCGGCGCCGCGGGGGAGGTGGCCCTCCTGCTGCGCGACGAGGAGCGCGGCCGGTCCTTCGTGGCCGAGCTCGCCGCGCGGGGCGTGACCGCCCGGGCCTACGCCGCGGACATCGCCGACGAGACCGCGCTGCGGGCCGCGCTCGCGCGGGTCCGGCAGCACCAGGGCGACCCGGACGTCGTGGTCTTCAACGCCTCGGCGGGGCCGCCCGGGTCGCCGGCCGACGTCAGCACCACCGACCTCGAGCTCGCCTTCCGGGTGGGCACGCTCGCGGCCGTCGTGGCGTTCCAGGAGGTGCTCCCGGCCATGCGGGCGCGGGACTCGGGCACGTTCCTCGTCACGGGGTCCGGGGTCGCGCTCGACCCGTGGCCGGGTGGCACGGCCCTCACGCTCGCCAAGACGGCCGTGCGGGCGTTCGTCCTGGCCGCGGCGAAGGACCTCTCGGGGACCGGCGTACACGTGGCGACGGTGACCGTGGCGGGGGTGCTCGGGACGCCCGGTTTCGGGCCCGACGCGGTGGCCGAGCGGTTCTGGGAGCTGCACGAGCAGCCCCGCGGCTCGTGGGACGCGGAGGTCGTCCACCGGGGCTGAGGGCGCGTCTCCCCCCGCGCACGGCCCGCGACGGCCATGATCGGCGTCATGTCGGTCCGCGTGCGCCTCGTCGTCGCCAGTGCCCTGATGCTCTTCACCGAGCTGCTGCTCATCCGGTGGCTCGGCGCGAACCTGCTGCACCTGTCGTACTTCTCCAACATCGTGCTGCTGGGGTCGTTCCTGGGCATCGGGCTCGGCTTCCTCATGGCCAAGCCGGGACGCCGGTCTCCGTGGTGGTTCCCGCTCGGCCTGGCGCTGCTCGTGCTCGCCGTGCTCATGGCTCCCGAGGGCATCGACCGTGCCGGCAGCGACATCATCTACTTCACGGCGCTGCAGACGAACTCCGGCTTCCCGCCTGCCGTGACGCTCACGATCGTGTTCGTCGCGGTCGCGCTCGTGATGACCGGGCCGGGGCTGCTGGTCGCGCAGTGCTTCCTGGAGCTGCCCCGCCTGGACGCCTACCGCTACGACCTGGTCGGCAGCCTCGCCGGCACCGTGCTCTTCGCCGTCATGTCGTTCCTGTCGGCCCCGCCGGTCGTCTGGTCGGTCTTCCTCGTCGTCGCGACGGTGGCGCTCGTGCCGGCGCCGCGCTGGATCGTCGCGCTCAGCCTCGCCGCCTTCGTCGGCGTGCTGGCGATCGGGACGGTCCAGGGCGACATCTGGTCGCCGTACTACAAGATCCAGACGACCGAGAGCACCCTCACGACGGCGGACGGCTCGAAGTACCCCGCCATCGGCGTGCTCGCGAACGGCGTCCCGCACCAGTCGATCGTGCCGATCGAGGCGCGGCTGAAGAAGGAGTCGTTCTACCCGATCCCCTACCAGCGCATCCCGGACAACGGCGTCGGCGACGTGCTCGTCGTCGGCGCCGGGAACGGGTCCGACGTGGCGCTGGCCCTGCACTACGGCGCGACGAGCGTCGATGCCGTGGAGATCGACCCGCGCATCCACGACCTCGGCGTCGAGCTGCACCCGGACCACCCGTACGCCGACCCTCGCGTGCACTCCTACATCACCGACGGCCGCGCGTTCCTGCACACCACGGACAAGAAGTACGACCTCGTCATCTTCGCGCTGCCCGACTCGCTGACCCTCGTCGCCGGATCGAACCAGCTCCGCCTCGAGAGCTACCTGTTCACCGAGGAGGCGCTGCAGGACGTGCGGAACGTGCTCAAGCCGGGCGGCGCGTTCTCGATGTACAACTACTACCGCGAGGACTGGCTCGTCGGCCGGCTCGCCAACACCGCCGCAGCCGCGTTCGGGCACCAGCCGTGCATCGACACCTACGCCAACCGCAGCGCCGTCATCACGATCGGGCTCACCGCGGCCGACCAGGTCTGCCCGAAGCCCGGCAGCAACGCGACCTCGGTCGCGTCCGTCGTGGGCCCGCCGCCCGTGCACGACGAGCGCCCCTTCCTCTACCTCAAGGACGCGAGCATCCCGTCGCTGTTCCTCGTGATGATCGCGCTCATCATCGGGATCTCCCTGATCGCCGTCCGCGTCGTCGGCGGTCCGTTCCGCCGGATGGCGCCGTACGCCGACCTCGCGTGCCTCGGCGCCGCGTTCCTGCTCCTCGAGACGCGGGCGGTCACGTGGTCCGCCCTGCTGTTCGGCACGACGTGGGTCGTCAACGCGATCGTCTTCGCCGGCGTCCTCATCGTCGTGCTGCTCGCGGTCGAGGTGACCCGGCGGATGCCGGTGAAGCCGGCGCGACCGCTCGCGTTCGGCTTCCTCGCCGCGACGCTGCTCGTCGCCTGGCTCGTCCCCACGAACTGGCTGCTCTCGCTGCCGCTGGGGCTGCGCGTGGTCGCGGCCGTGGCGATCGCCTTCGGGCCGGTCTTCGCGTCGAACATCGTCTTCGCGACCCGGTTCAACACGACCGCGGACCCGACCAGCGCGTTCGCCGCGAACCTCCTCGGCGCGATGGTCGGCGGGTGCCTCGAGTACCTCGCCCTCGTGGTGGGGTACCCGGCCCTGCTCGGCGTGGCCGGCCTGCTCTACGTGGCCGCCTTCGCCCTGGGTCCCAAGGCCCGCGCCGCCGTCCCCGTCGTCGCCGGGGCCTGAGCCCGCGGCGACGGCGGGCGCCCGGCCGACCTGAGACGACGCCCGCGCGCGGCTAGCCTGGGCACGCCCGGTCGGGCGCCGGTCGGGCGGTGCGGGCCGCCGGTGCGGGTCCAGGCAGGGAGACGACCTCATGTCGCAGGACGCCGCGTTCGGCGCGGATCACGAGGCGGCCCCGCAGCCCGGCGCCGTCGAGCCCGCGGAGCAGGCTCCGGAGCCCGGTCCCGCGGCGGCCGCGGCCACCGCGGAGCCGCTCGCCTGGTGGGTCGCCACCTGGTACGTCGTCGCCTGCGCGGTGCCCTTCGCCCTCGCGTTCCTCCTGCCCGTCCCGCTCATGATGATGCTGCGGTCCACGCGGCCCCCGGTCTCGTTCACGACCGCGGCCTGGGCCGGGATCGGCGCCGGCTGGGTGCTCTGGCTGGTCGGATCCGTCGCCTGGCTGCTCGGCGGGGCCTTCTTCGCCGGCGAGCGGGAGCGCTCGCCGCAGGGCGTCGAGTGGTGGCACCGGACCACCCGGATGTGGATCGTCATCGTGCTCGTATGGGGGATCGCCGCGACGATCGGCGTCTGGGTCTTCTACGCCCTCGCCGGCCAGCCGATCGGCCTCACCGACAGCATGTGACGACGGGGACCGGACCCGGCTCCGTCCCGCCACCGCGGTGACCACCGCCCGACGACGCGGCGGACCCGGGCTCAGGCGTGCGCGGCCTGGAACCGGGCCATGAGCTCGGCGCTGATCCGGCCGCGCTCGTTGACGGCGATGCCCTGGCTCTTGGCCCACTCGCGGACCTCGGCCGGGTTCGTGCCACCCCGCGCCCGCGCGGCGCCCCGGCCGGGCGCCCGGCGCGGGCCGGCGGCCCGACGCCCGTGGCCGACGTACGGCGCCAGCAGGTCGCGCATGCGGGCGGCGTTGTCGTGGCTCAGGTCGATCTCGTAGGAGACGCCGTCGAGGGCGAACGTGACGGTCTCGTCGGCCGTGCCGCCGTCGAGGTCGTCGACGAGGACGACCTGTACCTTCTGCGCCATCTGATATCCCTCCGGACGGGCATCGGCGTGCCCCGGACCTGCTGTGACATCGTCATTGTGGAGATTCCGGAGAGATATCACAAACCCGGCGCATTCCCCTGCGCATTTCGCCGGGAATGGGTCGCCGATTTCCCGCGGAATTCAAGCAGGACGACCTCGCGAAATGCCGGCTCCGGCGCGGCCGAATTCCTGGGCTACGCCGCCCGCTAGGCTGGTCGCGGTGCGCCAGCGACGCCGCGCCGTCCCTCACCTCACCGGACGGACGCCGTGACCCACGACCTCGCCCTCCCCGCCGAAGCCACGCCCGCCGAGCCGTCGCCCGACGAGACGGCCGCGCTGCGCGGCGACATCCGCGCGCTCGGCGCGCTGCTCGGCAGCACGCTCGTGCGCCAGGACTCCGCCGAGCTGCTCGCGCTCGTCGAGCGGGTCCGGCGCACGGCCCGCGAGGACCTCGCGGCCACGTCGGACCTCCTGCACTCCGTCGACCTGCCGACGTCGATCCGGCTCGCGCGCGCGTTCTCCACGTACTTCCACCTCGCGAACGTCACCGAGCAGGTGCACCGCTCGCGCGTGCAGCGCGCGGCCCGGCGTACCGCGGGCGACCCGCTCAACGCCGCGGCCCGGCGCATCGAGGCGGCGATCGCGGCCGGCGAGACCACGCCCGAGTCGGTCTCCACCGCCATGGCTCGGCTGTCCGCGCGACCCGTCTTCACCGCGCACCCCACCGAGGCGGCGCGGCGCTCCGTGCTGCTCAAGCTGCGCGCGATCGCCGACCTGCTCGACACGGCCGAGCGCGACGGCGTCGGCCTCGACGACCCGCGGGTGTCCCGCCGCGCGGCCGAGCTGGTGGACCTGCTCTGGCAGACCGACGAGCTGCGCCTCGACCGGCCCGAGGTGCTCGACGAGGCGCGCAACGCGCTCTACTACCTCGACGAGCTCACGCACGGCCCGGTCGCCGAGGTGCTCGACGACCTCACGCTCGCGCTCGAGTCCGTCGGCGTCGCGCTGCCGGCCGACGCGCGACCGCTGTCGTTCGGCTCGTGGATCGGCGGCGACCGGGACGGCAACCCCTTCGTCACCCCCGACGTCACCCGGCGGGTGATCGACCTCGTGCGCGACCACGCGGTCCGCGACCTGCTCCCGGTCGTCGCGAAGCTGCTCGAGGAGATCTCGGTGAGCGAGCGGCTCAACGACGTGTCGCCGGAGCTGCGCGCGTCGCTCGCGACCGACCTCGCCAACCTGCCGGACCTCGACCCCCGCTACCAGCGGCTCAACGCCGAGGAGCCGTACCGCCTCAAGCTCACCTGCGTGCACAAGAAGCTGAACAACACCCGGGCCCGCATCGCCGCGGCCACCCCGCACCGGCCGGGCAGCGACTACGCCACCACCCGCCAGCTGCTCGACGACCTGCTGCTGGTGCGCGACTCGCTCGCGGCGCACCGCGGCGAGCTCGCGGCGCACGGCGTCGTCGACCGGGCGATCCGCTCGATCGCGGCCTTCGGGCTGTCCCTCGTCACCCTCGACGTGCGTGAGCACGCCGCGGCGCACCACTCCGCAGTCGGGGCGCTCGTCGACCGGCTCGGCGAGCAGGGCTGGCGCTACGCCGACCTGCCGCGCGAGCACCGCGTGCGGCTGCTGTCCGCCGAGCTCGCGTCGCGTCGCCCGCTGGCATCCACGCCACCGCCGCTCGAGGGCGACGACCTGCGCACCTACGACGCGTTCGTGGCGATCCGCGAGGCGCTCGACCTGCACGGCCCCGAGGTGTGCGAGACGTACATCGTGTCGATGACCAAGGGCGTCGACGACGTGCTGGCGGCGGTCGTCCTCGCGCGCGAGGCCGGGCTCGTCGACATCAGCTCCGACGTCGCGCGGATCGGCTTCGTGCCGCTGCTCGAGACCGTCGACGAGCTGCGCCGGGCCGGGGAGCTGCTCGGCGGCCTGCTCGCGGACCCGTCGTACCGGCGGATCGTCGAGCTCCGCGGCGAGGTGCAGGAGGTCATGCTCGGCTACTCCGACTCCAACAAGGACGCGGGCATCACCACGTCGCAGTGGGAGATCCACCTCGCGCAGCGCCGGCTCCGCGACGTGGCCCGGCAGCACGGCGTACGGCTCCGGCTCTTCCACGGTCGTGGTGGCACGGTGGGCCGCGGGGGCGGGCCGACGTACGAGGCCGTCCTGTCCCAGCCGCACGGCGTGCTCGACGGCGAGATCAAGCTGACCGAGCAGGGCGAGGTCATCTCGGACAAGTACCTCCTGCCCGCGCTCGCCCGGGAGAACCTCGAGCTGCTGCTCGCGGCCGTCGTCGAGGCGACGGTCCTGCACCAGTCGCCGCGCTCGGGGGCCGAGCGGCTCGCCCGCTGGGACCCGGTGATGGACCTGGTGTCGACGTCGGCGCAGCGGCGCTACCGCGCGCTCGTCGACGACCCCGACCTGCCGCGCTACTTCGCCATGTCGACCCCGGTCGAGGAGCTCGCCGACATGCACCTCGGCTCGCGCCCGGCGCGGCGGGCGACGGCCGACGCCGGCATCGAGTCGCTGCGCGCGATCCCGTGGGTGTTCGGCTGGACCCAGTCGCGCCAGATCGTCCCGGGCTGGTTCGGTGTCGGCTCGGGTCTGCGCGCCGCGCGGGAGGCCGGGCTCGGCGACCTGCTCCACGAGATGCACGCCGACTGGGCGTTCTTCCGCAACTTCGTGTCCAACGTCGAGATGACGCTGGCGAAGACCGACCTCACCGTCGCGCGGCAGTACGTCGACCAGCTCGTGCCCGCCGAGCTGCGGCACGTGTTCGACGACGTCGTCGAGGAGCACGCGACGACGATGTCCGAGGTGCTGCTGCTCACCGGCAGCGACCACCTGCTCGGCTCGCAGCCGTCGCTCGCCGCGACGCTGGCGACGCGCGACCGCTACCTGCTGCCGCTGCAGCTCCTGCAGGTGCAGCTGCTGCGCCGCGTCCGCGCGACGCGGGCCACCGGGGACGCCGACGCCGACCCGACGCTGCGCCGTGCGCTCCTGCTCACCGTCAACGGCATCGCGACCGGCC
>JAJXTD010000173.1 GCA_021784035.1 Actinomycetes bacterium
GTGGCCCGGCCTCCCCGCCGCGCCACGGTGCGCACCGGCACCCTAACCGGCGATCCGTCGTCGGATCGAGAGCCGGGCACCGATTCCGTCGGGATCGTGACCGAATCGTACGTTTTCGGTGGTTCCGACCCGCTCGTACCACGACTGTCGGTCACCCGCGAAACCGCTCGCCGTCACCCCGCGGACGCCGCCGCGGCGGTCCCGGGGTCCACCACGTCCACCAGCACGGCCAGCTCGCCGCGGCGGACGCCGACGTCGGACGGCGCGTCGATCCCGAGCCGGACGAGACCGCCGCGGGTGGCGAGCACGGTGATGGTGATGCGCTCCTCGAGCACGACGCTCTGACCCGCGCTCCGTGCCAGGACCAGCATGGCCGACCTCCTGTCGACCCCCTCGGGACCAGGGTCGGGCCGGGCCGGCGGCGGACGCGGCGCGGGACCACCCGCTCGGGCTCGGCCGTCGGGCCGGAAACCGCCCGCCGGACGGCGGAGGCCGGTCAGGCCAGCGGCAGGTACGCCGACAGGTCGCTGCGCTCGCCGCTGGCCCGGACCCGGCCGTCGGCGACGGCGTCGGCCCACGCGAGCCGGCCGGTCGCGAGCCCCAGCCAGGTGCGGGCCTCGCACTCGACGACGGCGGGCGGGGTGCCCCGGCGGTGCCGCGTCCCCTCGACCGCCTGGACCGCCGCGAAGGGCGGGACGCGCACCTCCACCGCGCGCCCGGGCGCGACGTCGACGAGCGCGGCGAGGCTGGCCTTGACCGCGGCCTTGACCTCGAGCCGGTCCGGCGTACCGCCGGAGTCCCAGACGTCGAGCAGGTCGCGCGGGTCGGTCATCGGAGCGGGGCCGATCCCCACGCCGGCAGGTCCGCGGCGAACTCGAGCACGGTGTCGAGCACGCGGTCCCACCCGGTGTCGAGCATGACGTCGTGTCCCATGCCCGGGAACCACACGGGCTCCACGCCGTACGCCGCGGCCGTACGTCGGACGTCGGCGGGTCGTACGAGCCGGTCGCCCGGCACCCCGACCACGAGCACGGGGCAGCGCACCGGTCCGACCCGACGGCGCAGCAGCAGCTCCCACTGGACGAACGGCGACTCGGTGCCCGTGCGGTCGGAGTACTCGCGGGCGGTGGCCGCGTCGAGCCCCTCGAAGAGGATGTCGGGCTCCATCGACAGCGTCCGACCGACGACGGCACCGAGGAAGTCGGTCGGCCGGTCCCGGGCGATCGCGGCGAGCGCGCCCAGGGCCGAGTGCATCGGTGCCGGCGTGAGCAGCACGAGCCCGCGCAGCGGGTAGCGCTCGGCGACGAGCTGCGCGACCAGCGCCCCCAGCGAGTGGCCGATGAGCACCGGCGGCTCGGGCAGCTCGGTGATCGCCTGCAGCACGTCGTGAACGTAGTCGCGGGTCAGGGTTCGGCGCAGGTGGCGCGCCCCGCCGGAGCCGCCGTGCCCGCGCAGGCTGACGGCGTACGCCGGCCAGCCCCGCTCGGCCGCGGTCGGCACCCAGTGCTCCTCGAAGCACCACGCGCCGTGCGCGACGCCGTGAACCATGAGGAGGGGCGGCCGGGCCGTGGGTCCGGTGGGCCGCGCGGAGAGCACCTCGCGGTGCGCCACGGGCGGGGACGGGAACGACCAGTCCCACGGTCGCATCGCCACGGTCTTGCGGCGCAATGGCTTCGGGCTCATGGGCTGACCTCCAGGGCGCGGATCGCATCCTGCAGCGCGCGCAGGTAGTCCTGGTGCGCGACCTCGTAGTAGTGCCGCGTCGAGTCCTTGTAGTCCGCGCCGGCGGAGTAGCGGCGGTCGGCCTCCGCCGCCGACCGCGCCAGCAAGGCGCGGGCCTGAGCCGGCCGCACCCGCAGGGCCTCCGCGACGCGGGCGACGAGGACGCCCTGCCAGTGCGCGAGGGTCCACTGCCCGCTGTCCGGCTGGATCAGGCCGGAGACCACGAGGTTGTCGTAGGACGGCGTGAACATCTGCAGGAACAGGTGCGGATGGTCGTCCCGCCAGTTGAGCCACTCCGGCTCGAGGAACGGGAAGCGCACGAGGTAGCCGGTGCACAGGACGAGGAGGTCGACGTCGACCCGCGTCCCGTCGGTGAGGACGACACCGGTCTCATCCACGTGGTCGACGTCGTCGACCGGCGTGATGTCACCGTGGCCGACGTAGTAGACGAGCTGCTGGTTCACGATGGGGTGGGTCTCGAAGAACTTGTGGTCCGGCCGCTTGAGGCCGTACCTCGTGAGGTCCCCGACCGTCGCCTTGAGCGTCGCCCCGAACAGCGCGCGGCGGATCCCGAGCGGGATGCGCAGCGCGAGCAGCCGGTCGGCCACCTGGTCGCTCGGGCGGCCGAGGGCGTACTTCGGGTTGTAGTAGTAGCCGCGCCGCGTGCTGTGCCACGTATGCGCTGCGTGCTGCGCGCTCTCGACAGCGACGTCGCAGCCGGTGTTGCCGGCGCCGACGACGAGGACCCGCTTCCCGCGCAGGACGTCGGCACCCTTGTAGTCGGCCGAGTGCAGCACCTCGCCGCGGAACGTCTCGAGCCCCGGGTACGCCGGAATCTTGGGTGACCAGTTGTGCCCGTTGGCCACGACGAGTCCGGCGTAGCGGTACGTCGTCTCCGCCCCGGTCACAAGGTCGAGCGACGTGACGTCCCACGCGTGCCCGTCGTCGACCGGGGCGGCCCGGATGACGTCGTGGGAGAAGCGGATCCGGTCGCGCAGGCCGAAGTGGTCGGCGTAGCGGCCGAAGTACTCCTTCACCTGACGGTGGCTCGGGTAGTCCGGGTAGGAGTCCGGCATCGGGAAGTCGGGGAACTGCGTGAACGGCTTGCTGGAGATGAGGTGCGTCGACTCGTAGACGCGCGAGTTCTCCGCGCCGAAGTTCCAGTTCCCGCCGACGTCGGACTCGCGCTCGAAGCCGTCCGCCTCGATGCCGTTCTGCAGCAGGGCCTTGAGCGCCGACAGCCCGTGCGGCCCGGCGCCCACCACGCACCACGCGCCCCCGCGGTCGACGAAGCCCGGCGCAGCGGCCGCCTCCGGGGATTGCCCAGCGGCGGTCGGCGCCACGGCGGTCGGCACCGCGGCGGGCGAAGCGGCGGTGCGCCGACGGCGCGCGGGCGCCGACGTCGTCGCGTCCGGCTCGGTCGAGGGGGTCTCCGCCATGCCCGTCATTGTGGGCGCCGCGTCGCGCTCCCGCCCACCGTCCCCGAGTTACACGTCCGACCGACCTGTTCGGCCCCCCGAACCGGTCGGTCCGGGGTGTAACTCGCGAGTGTCAGCCGAAGAGGGCGGGGAGGGTGGCGTCGGCGGTGGCGCGGAGCTCGGCGAGGGTCCAGGCGACCGAGTCGCCGACGACGAGGTCGACCTGCAGGTCGTCGCCGGGGCCGGTGACGACGCCGATGCGCGCGACGGGGACGCCGTGCTGCGTGGCCAGCGCCTCGAGCGTCGCGGCCCGCGCCGGGTCGGCGGTGACGACGGCGCGCGCGGTCGACTCGCCGACCAGGAACACGAACGGGTCGAGACCCGCCGGCACCCGCACGGTGGCGCCGACGCCCTCGCGCAGCGCCATCTCCACGAGCACCTGGGCGATACCGCCGTCGCTGACGTCGTGCGCCGCGGTGACGAGCGACCCGCGCGCGGCCGCGACGAGCACCTCGCCGAGGGCCCGCTCGGCCGCGAGGTCGACCTTCGGCGGCAGGCCGCCGAGGTGGCCGTGCACGACGTGCGCCCACTCGGACCCGGCGAGCTCCTCGCGCGTCTCGCCGAGCACGAGCACGACGTCGCCGATCGCCCGGAACGCCATCGGCGTACGCCGGGCCACGTCGTCGATCACGCCGAGGACGCCGACGACCGGCGTCGGGTGGATCGCGACGTCGCCGGTCTGGTTGTAGAAGCTGACGTTGCCTCCGGTGACCGGGATCCCGAGCTCGAGACAGCCGTCGGCCAGGCCGGTCACGGCCCGCTCGAACTGCCACATCACGTCGGGGTCCTCGGGCGAGCCGAAGTTGAGGCAGTTCGTCACCGCGAGCGGCGCCGCCCCCGTGGCCGCGACGTTGCGGTAGGCCTCGGCGAGGGCCAGCTGCGCACCGGCGTAGGGGTCGAGCTTCGCGAAGCGGCCGTTGCAGTCGGTGGAGATCGCGACGCCGAGGCCGCTCTCCTCGTCGACCCGGATGACGCCGGCGTCCTCGGGCTGCGCGAGCACGGTGTTGCCCTGCACGTAGCGGTCGTACTGCGCGGTGACCCAGGTCTTCGACGCGAGGTTCGGAGAGCCCACGAGGGTCAGCACGGTGTCGCGCAGCTCGGCCGCCGTGACGGGGCGAGCGAGCAGGCCGGGGTCGTCGGCCTGGAGCGCGTCCTGCCACGAGGGGCGGGCGTAGGGCCGGTGGTAGACCGGACCGTCGTGCGCGACGGTGCGCGGCGGGACGTCGACGATGACCTCGCCGTGCCACTCGATGACGAGGCGACCGGTGTCGGTGACCTCGCCGATGACGTCGGCGGTGACGTCCCACTTGCGGCAGATCTCGAGGAACGCGTCGATCTTCTCGGGCGTCACGACCGCGGCCATGCGCTCCTGCGACTCGCTCATGAGGATCTCCTCGGGCGTGAGCGTCGCGTCGCGCAGCGGCACGGAGTCGAGGCGCACGTGCATACCGCCCTCGCCGTTGCTCGCGAGCTCGCTCGTCGCGCAGGAGATGCCCGCGGCCCCGAGGTCCTGGATGCCCTCGACGAGCCCGGCGTGCAGGACCTCGAGCGTGCACTCGATGAGCAGCTTCTCCATGAACGGGTCGCCGACCTGCACGGCGGGACGCTTGGTCGGCCCGCCCTCGTCGAACGTCTCGGACGCGAGGATCGAGGCGCCGCCGATGCCGTCGCCACCGGTCTTCGCGCCGTAGAGGACGACGAGGTTGCCGACGCCCTTCGCGCTCGCGAGGTGGATGTCCTCGTGGCGCAGCGTGCCGACGCACAGCGCGTTGACCAGCGGGTTGCCCTGGTAGCACGGGTCGAAGACGACCTCGCCGCCGATGTTGGGCAGGCCCAGGCAGTTTCCGTAGCCGCCGATGCCGGCGACGACGCCGGGGAGCACGCGGTGCGTGTCCGGGTGGTCGGCCGCGCCGAAGCGCAGCGGGTCCATCACCGCGACCGGGCGGGCACCCATCGAGATGATGTCGCGCACGATGCCGCCGACGCCGGTGGCCGCGCCCTGGTAGGGCTCGACGTACGACGGGTGGTTGTGCGACTCGACCTTGAAGGTGACGGCCCAGCCCTGGCCGATGTCGACGACGCCGGCGTTCTCGCCGATGCCGACGAGGAGCGCGTCGGTCTCCGGCTTCTTGTCGCCGAACTGGCGCAGGTGCACCTTGCTCGACTTGTAGGAGCAGTGCTCGCTCCACATCACGCTGTACATCGCGAGCTCGGCGCTGGTCGGGCGGCGCCCGAGGATCTCGCGGATCCGCGCGTACTCGTCGGCCTTGAGACCGAGCTCGGTGTAGGGCTGCTCGCGCTCGGGATAGGCGGTCGCGTCGGCGACGGTGTCGATGTGGCGGGTCATGCCTCGACGAGACCCTTCAGGATCGAGGTGAAGAACCGGAGACCGTCGGTGCTCGGACCGGTGAGCGGCTCCACCGCGTGCTCGGGGTGCGGCATGAGGCCGACGACGTTGCCGCGGGCGTTGCTGATCCCCGCGATGTCGCGCCGGCTGCCGTTGGGGTTGACCTCGAGGTAACGGGCGACGACGCGCCCGTCGCCCTCGAGCAGGTCGAGGGTGGCCTCGTCGGCGACGTAGCCGCCCTCGCCGTTCTTCAGCGGTACGACGATCTCCTGGCCGATCTCGTACGCCGACGTCCAGGCCGTGTCGGTGCTCTCGATGCGCAGCCGCTGGTCGCGGCAGACGAAGTGCAGGCTGTCGTTGCGCACGAGGGCGCCGGGCAGCAGGTGGGACTCGCAGAGCACCTGGAACCCGTTGCAGATGCCGAGGACCGGGAGACCGCCGTTCGCGGCGTCGACGAGGGTGCCCATCACCGGGGCGAAGCGCGCGATGGCACCGCAGCGAAGGTAGTCGCCGTAGGAGAACCCACCGGGCAGGACGACGGCGTCGACCCCGTGCAGGTCGGCGTCGGCGTGCCACAGCGCGACCGCCTCGCCACCGGCGATCCGCACGGCACGCGCCGCGTCGTGGTCGTCGAGCGAGCCGGGGAACGTGACGACGCCGATCCGCATCCCGAGGCTCACGCGGTGACCTCGCGGATCACGTAGTCCTCGATGACCGGGTTGGACAGCAGCGACCCGGCCAGCTCGTTGATCTTGGCGAGCCGGGCGTCGTCCACCTCGCCCTCGAGCTCGAGCGCGAAGCTCTTGCCCTGCCGGACGGACGCGACCCCGGCGAGGCCGAGGCGGCCGAGCGCACCTTCGACGGCCTTGCCCTGCGGGTCCAGGATCTCGGGCTTGAGCATGACGTCGATGACGACGCGGGCCACGGCGCGCTCCAGGGGAGTGGTTGAGGCGATACATCGCATCCTACCCAGCCGGCCGGGCCGCCCCGACCGCCGCCTCGGCCCGCGGGAAGGGGCGTGGTAGCGGGCGCGGGAGCCGGGCGAGGGGTGCGGGCGCGGGCATGGGGCGCGGGAGGGGGCGCCGGCGCGCCGGCGCGGGAGGCGGGCTCGGGAGCGCACGGGCGCGCCGGGCGCCACGCGGGCTCGCGAACGGGCGTGCGGCTGGAGCGTCGACGCAGGACGGAGTGCGGGCTCGGTCGTGGATGCGCGGGCTCAGCCGTG
>JAJXTD010000174.1 GCA_021784035.1 Actinomycetes bacterium
GACGAGCGGCATGCGCGGCAGCGGGTTCGCGGCCCGGCTGTGCGCCTCGGGCACCGGCGGCGGCGCCGGGACGGGCACCGGCGGAACAGGCACGGGCGCTCCTGGTGGGGCCGGGTTCGGCGGCCGCGGCGTGGTCGGCACCGTGACCGCGGTCTCGCCGACGAGCATCACGGTGAACACCCGTGGCGGCTCGGTGACGGTCGCGGTCCCCAGCACCGTCGTGGTGTCGAAGACGGTCAGCGGCGCCATGTCCGACGTGACGGTCGGCGCCGACGTGACGGTCGCGTCCACCACCGACGCGAGCGGCAACCGGACGGCCTCGCGCATCACGATCGTTCCGGCCGGCCAGCTGCCCGGCGGCTTCGGCGGCGGTCCCGGCGCGTAGCCGGGGCCGTACGGCGTACGGCGTACGTCGTCGTCCTGGGTCACACCGGCGGGTGGGCGGGGCCCGGCGGGCGAGGTGCCCGGACCGGCACGGGTCGGATCGTGGTGGTCATGCTGCGTCACCTCCCTCGGTCGCGAGGACGGCCGCGACGCGGTCGCCGGTGGGCGGGGCATCGTCGGACCGCGGCTCGCGTGCGGTGAGCAGCGGACGGCCGACGACGAGCAGCACGGCGACGGCGAGCACGCCGGCGCCGACGATGAGGGTGCGGACGTCCAGGACGCCGAGGAGCACGCCGCCGAGCGCCGTCGCCGCGAGCATCGCCGCGCCGACGACGCCCTGCAGGGCCGCGAACACCCGGCCGAGGACGGCCTTCGGTGCGCGCCGGACGAAGATCGACTGGCCCAGCACGTTGAGCATCCCGTTGCAGACGCCGACGGCCATGCTCGCGAGGGCGGCGACCACGAGCGTGGGGGCGAGCCCGAGCGCCACGAGGGACAGCGACAGCGAGACGGTCACGCCGACGAGCAGCCGCGCGGCGGCGGTCACCGTGCGGTCGCGGCGGGACAGCCAGGCACCGAGCATGAGGCCGGCGGCGAACAGCGCGCCCACGGCGCCGTAGGCCGCGGGGCCGGCGCCCAGGGTCCGGGTGATCAGGAAGATCTCGGCGACGTTGACGGCGCCGGCGGTGAGGACGAACGCCGTCACGAGGAGCAGCACGCCGCGCAGGACCGGGTCGCCGGCGATGACGCGGACGCCGGCGGTCAGCTCGCCGCGCATGCCCGGCGCGGGGGCCTCGGGCCGACGGTCGTGACGCAGCAGCAACGCCGCGACGCCGAGGACGGCGAAGGTGACGGCGTCGACGACGAGCGCGGCCGACGTGCCGGTCGCGCCGACGAGCAGTCCACCCACCGCGGGACCGAGCAGGGCCGCGGCGGCCGTCGTCCCCTGGAGCACCGCGAGGGCCCGGGAGAGCTGCTCGGGCCCGGCGATGACCGGCACGAGCGCCTGCCACGCCGGGTTCGCGACGGTCTGGCCGAGGTTGAGCGCGACGACGAGGGCGAGCACCGCGGGGACGTGCGCCGCGGCGACGGCCGGCACGAGCGCCAGGCACACCAGCGCCTGCAGCAGGGACACGGTCGCGATGAGCCGTCGGGCCGGCAGCCGGTCCACGATGAGCCCGGCGACGGGCGCGGCGAGCAGCTGGGGCAGCGCGGCGGCCATCACCAGGGCCGCGACGACCATCGCGCCGGCGCCCTCGTGGCTGGCCCAGAGGGCGAGCGCGATGACGGCGACCTCGTCGCCGGCGACCGAGACCCCGCGCCCGGCGGCGACCACCGTGAGGTCCCGGCGGGCGGCAGATGTGAAGGACATGTTTCGAAACTAGTGCTTCACATCTGGTCGCGTCAACCCCCCGAGCCGCCGGTCCGCCCGGTACCGTCGCCGCGTGGCCCGTCGCGAACCCGCCCCCACCGGCTCCGTCGTCCTGACCGACGCCTCCGCCGTACGCGCCCTCGCCCACCCCGCACGCCTCGTCGTCATCGACGCGCTCTACGCCGGGCAGGTGCTCACCGCGACCGAGTGCGCCGCACTCGCCGGCATCACGCCGAGCGCGATGAGCTACCACCTGCGGGCGCTGGAGAAGTACGGGCTCGTGCGCCGGGCGGAGACGCGCGGCGACGCCCGGGAGCGGCCATGGATCCGGGCGGGTGACACCCTCAGCGTGAACCTCCGGGGGTCCGGGCCGGGCAGCTCGCTCGCCGCGGCCGAGCTGCTTGTCGAGAACTCGCTGCAGATGGAGATGCAGCGGCTCGTGGCGGCGATGCGGGCCGAGGCCGACGAGGATCCCGGGCACGCGTGGTCGGGGACGACGACCTACGCGCGCGACCAGCTGCTCATGACGGCCGACGAGGCGCGGGAGCTGCGCGCCGCGGTCGAGGAGCTGTTCGGGAAGTACATCTGGGGGAAGCGCCAGACCGATCCGCCGGAGGACGCGGCGATCTTCTCCGCCTCGATCCTGCTCGCCCGCGAGCTCCCGCGCGACTGACCGCAGGGCGGTCGCGCCCGGCGGGCCGCGGCATCCGGGAACGTATCCTCGGCGGATGACCGGGACCCCGCTGGCGGCGCCGACCGCGGCCGCCGAGCGGCCGGGATCCCGCTCGTCGTGGGCGTTCCGGACCGACGTGGAGGGGCTGCGCGCCGTCGCCATCGCGGCCGTCGTGGGCTATCACGTCGGGCTGCCGCTGTTCGGTGGCGGCTTCGTCGGCGTCGACGTCTTCTTCGTGATCTCGGGGTTCCTCATCACCGGGCTGCTCGTGCAGGAGGCGACCTCGACCGGGCGCGTGTCGCTCGCGCGGTTCTGGGCGCGCCGCGCCCGCCGCCTGCTCCCCGCCGCAACGCTCGTGCTCGGGCTCGTCGCGCTCGTGTCGTGGTTCACGATCCCCGAGATCGACCACGGCACCACGGGTCTCGACGTCGCCGCCGCGGCGCTCTACGTCGCGAACCTGCGCTTCGCCGGGCAGGCCACCGACTACCTCGCGTCCGACGCCGCGCCGAGCCCGGTGCTGCACTTCTGGTCGCTCGGCGTGGAGGAGCAGTTCTACGTCGTGTGGCCGCTGCTGATCGTCGCGACGGCGGCGGTCGTCACGTGGCGTCGGCGTACGGCTTCGGAGCGCGACGGCTCGTCGCGCACGGTGTCGCGCGGGTCGCTGGCGCTCGTGCTGGCGGTGCTCGGAGTGGTGTCGTTCCTCGTCTCGCTGCGGCTGACCGACCGCGTGGAGCCGTGGGCGTTCTTCGGGATGCCCACGCGCGCCTGGGAGTTCGCGATCGGCGGTCTCGTGTCGATCGGCGCGACCACGCTCGTCCGGCTGCCGGCCGGCGTACGCCGCGGCCTCGGCTGGCTCGGCGCGCTCGCGCTGCTCGGGTCCGTCGCGCTGCTGTCGAACGACCTGCCCTACCCGGGCACGGCCGCGCTGTGGCCGGTGCTCGGCACGGCCGCGGTGATCGCGTCCGGGGCGCACGCGGGCGACCGCGGTTCCGGCGTACCGCGGGCCCTGTCCTGGTGGCCGATGCGCGCGCTCGGGCGGCTGTCGTACTCGTGGTACCTCTGGCACTGGCCCGTCCTCGTCCTCGCCGCCTCGGTGTGGGGCGACCTCGGCGTCGCGGGCCGGCTCGGCCTCGCGCTGCTCGCGCTCGTGCCGTCCGCGCTCGCCTACCGCTTCGTCGAGCGCCCGTTGCACCACCTGCCGGCGCTCGTGTCGAGCAGTCGGCGCTCGCTTGCCATGGGCGCGGTGCTCTCGGCCGCCGCGGCGCTCGCCGGCGTCGCGGTCGCCCTCGCACCGGGCGGCGGGGCGCTCGCGTCCGGACTCGTCGTCCCGACCGGTGCGGACGAGCAGACGGGGCGCGGTCCCGCCGCGCTCGCCGCGGCGCAGCCCGCCGCGCCCACGTCGAGTGCTACGGCGTCCGCCGAGCCGTCGGCCCGACCGGTCGCGAGCATCGTCTGGCCGACGGGTGCGCTCACGCCGAGCCCGGCGAGGGCGCGCGGCGACCTCCCGGTCATCTACGCCGACGGCTGCCACCTCACGAAGCCGGCGACGACGCACGGGACGTGCGCGTTCGGCGACACCGCGTCGCACATCGACGTCGTGCTGCTCGGCGACTCCCATGCGGCGCAGTGGTTCCCGGCGCTCGAGACCCTCGCGACGCAGCAGCACTGGCGGCTGCTGGTCCGCACGAAGTCGGGCTGCCCGGCACCCGACGTCACCATCTTCGACCGCTCGCTCAAGCGGCCCTACGACGAGTGCGACACCTGGCGCAGCGCAGTGCTCACCGAGATCGCCCGGACGCACCCGGCGCTCGTCGTCGCGGCGGGGACGCGCACCGACTCCCTCGTGGACCGGTCCACCGGCTCGCGGATCGACCCGGCGAAGGCGCCGGGGGAGTGGCGGGCCGGGTGGTCGCGCACGCTCGCGGCGCTGTCGGCCGCCGGCGTCCAGGTCGCGGTCCTGCGCGACACCCCGTGGCCCGGCCGCGACGTCCCGGCGTGCGTGCAGCAGCACCGGGCGGACCCGGGCGCGTGCGACCTCGGCCGGTCGGCGCTCGACTCACCGGCGTACGACGTCGGCACGACGACGGGCGTCGCGGTCGCGCACCCCGTCGACCTCACCTCGGTGATCTGCGACGCGACGCGCTGCCCCGTGACGCGCGGCAAGTACCTCGTCTACCGCGACACGAGCCACCTCACCGCGACGTTCGCCCGAGCCCTCGCGCCGTACCTCGGCGCGAAGCTCACCCCCCTCGTCCACCCCTAGACCCGCGAGTTACACCTCGGACCGACCTGTTCGACCCCCTGAACCGGTCGGTCGGACGTGTAACTCGGGAGCGGAACGGGGCGTTGCTACGGCGCGGCTCTGCCAGGCTGTGCGCCGTGCGCATCTGCATCCTCGACGACGTCGAGCGCGTCGCCCTCGGGTCGGCGGACTGGGCGAGCCTCGCGGCCGACGAGGTGGTCGCGCTCGACCGCCACGTGTCCGACGCCGACGACCTCGTGGCCCTGCTCGCGCCCTACGACGTCGTCGTGGCGCAGCGGGAGCGGACGCCCCTTCCCCGCGAGGTTCTCGAGCGCCTCCCGAACCTGCGGCTGCTCGTCACGACCGGCGTGCGCAACGCCGCCATCGACCTCAGGGCGTGCGCCGACCTCGGGATCACCGTGTGCAACACCGGCAGTGGCGGCGGGAACCCGGTGGTCGAGCTGGCGTGGGCGCTCCTGCTCGCCGCCGTCCGCGACGTGCCGGGCCGGGTCGCGTCCATGCGCGCGGGCGAGTGGCGGCCGACGGCCGGGCGCACCATCGAGGGGCTCACCCTCGGGCTGCTCGGGCTGGGCAAGACCGGCACGCGGATGGCGCGGATCGCCCAGGCCTTCGGCATGCAGGTCGTGGCCTGGAGCGAGAACCTGACCGACGAGGCCGCGGCAGCGCACGGCGTACGCCGGGTGACGAAGCACGACCTGTTCGCGACGTCGGACGTCGTGTCGATCCACACGGTCCTGTCCGGGCGCACGCGCGGGATCGTCGGCGAGCCGGAGCTGCGCGCCATGCGGGCGGACGCCTGGCTCGTCAACACCAGCCGCGGACCCGTGTGCGACGAGGCCGCGGTCGTGCGTGCGTGCCGGGAGGGCTGGATCGCCGGCGCCGCGCTCGACGTGTTCGAGGTCGAGCCGCTGCCGGCCGACCACGAGCTGCGCACGCTGCCGAACGTGGTGCTCACGCCGCACATCGGCTACGTCACGCGGGAGGGTCTGCGCGACTGGTTCGCCGGTGCCGTGGAGGACATCGCTGCCTACGCCGCCGGCACGCCGATCCGCACGATCACGGCGTAGGCGGCGCGCGGAACACCTTGTGCCGCTGCGTCTGCGGCGCGGTAGCGGATGTCGCGGCGTACGCCGCCGGCACACGGATCCGACGCACGGCCTCGACCGTGCGCGAGCCCGGCCGAACCGACGCGCCTCGGCCCGGAGGTCCTGCGTCAGCCGGTCCGGACCGAGCCGAGCAGCAGGGTCGCGACGTCGGTGACCTGCGCGACCGGCGCGTCCTTGCCCTCGGAGCGCGTCGTCACGCCGTCGTTGAGCATGACCGAGCAGAACGGGCAGGCGACCGCGATCGTCGCCGCACCCGTGGCGAGCGCCTCGTCGGTGCGGTTGAGGTTGATCCGGGTCCCGATCTTCTCCTCCATCCACATGCGGGCGCCGCCGGCGCCGCAGCAGAACGACCGGTCGGCGGAGCGCTCCATCTCGGTGAGGGACAGGCCGGGCAGCGCTCCGAGCAGGTCGCGCGGCGGCGTGTAGACCTTGTTGTGCCGACCCAGGTAGCAGGGGTCGTGGTAGGTCACGGAGCCCTCGACGGGCGTCACCGGGGTGAGGCGTCCCTCCGTGACCAGCGTGGCGAGCAGCTGGGTGTGGTGGACCACGTCGTAGTTGCCGCCGAGCTGCGGATACTCCCGGCCCAGCGTGTTGAGGCAGTGCGGGCAGGTGACGACGATCTTCTTCGCCTTGACCTCGTTGAGCACCTCGACGTTCTGCATCGCCTGCATCTGGAAGAGGAACTCGTTGCCCGCGCGACGGGCCGGGTCGCCCGTGCACGTCTCGCCCTCGCCGAGCACCATGAACCGCACGCCCGCGAGGTGGAGCAGCTCGGCGACGGCCTTCGTCGTCTTCTTCGCGCGGTCCTCGAACGCGCCCGCGCAGCCGACCCAGAACAGGTAGTCGACGTCGTCCGGGATGGCGTCCTCGCCCTCGGCGCCGAACACGCGGACCTCGAAGTCGACCTCCTCGATCCACGCGTTGCGCA
>JAJXTD010000175.1 GCA_021784035.1 Actinomycetes bacterium
GGGTGGATCGTGATCGGGTTGGAGATCATCCCGGTCTGGGTCCGCTTCACCAGGTCGACCTGGTAGGCCTGGTCCTCGATCGAGAGGTTGCGGTGCAGTACGCCGAGGCCGCCCTGGCGGGCCATCGCGATGGCCATCCGCGCCTCGGTCACCGTGTCCATCGCCGCGGACACGAGCGGCACGCGCAGGGAGATCTCGCGGGTGAGCCGCGAGGTCGTGTCGACCTCGTTCGGGTGGACGTCGGTCTCGCCGGGCAGGAGCAGCACGTCGTCGTAGGTGAGCCCGAGCGCGGCGAACTTGTCAGGGATGCCGAGGGAGTCGGACACGGGAGGCCTTCCAGCAGGCGAACGGGACCTCAGGCTACCCGTCGGCCGACGTCCGTCGGAAACGACCGGATCAGCGCAGGAAGCCCCAGCGGAAGCCGAGGGCCACCGCCTGGGCCCGGTCGGCCGCGGCCAGCTTGCGGAACAGGCGGCGCGCGTGGGTCTTCACCGTGTCCTCCGACAGGTACAGCTCGCGACCGATCTCCGCGTTGGACTTCCCGCGCGACATGCCGTCGAGCACCTGCTGCTCGCGCTCGGTGAGCGCCGGCGGGCTGCCGGTCGGGCGCACCCGGGCGGAGCGGGCGCCCGGTCCCTCGCGTCCCGCGGCGAGCGCCAGCGCGACGGTGGCGGCGACCTCCTCGCGGGAAGCGTCCTTCGCGACGTAGCCACGGGCGCCGCCCGAGACGGCGCGGGCGACCCCGTCGGGATCCTCCCCCATGGTGAGCATGACGACGGTGGCGTCGGGGTGGGCGGCGACGAGCCGGCGCGAGGCCTCGACCCCACCGATCCCGGGCATCCGGACGTCCATGAGCACCAGGTCCGGCCGCTCGATCGGGAACCGGGCGAGGACCTCCTCGCCGCTCCCGGCGGCGGTGACGCGCTCGACCCCCGGGACGGCGCCGACGGCCCGCCGGATCGCCTCGCGGGCGAGAGGGGCGTCGTCGCAGACGAGAACGGTGGTCATGGGTGCGCGCACGTCCTCCCGATCGGTTCCACGTCGCTCGCGACGCCTGACACAGGTGTGTTCGGCAGGTTCCGGCGTGGACTTCAGTCGGGGGGCGGTCCGGTCCGGACGCCCATCGGCCCGCGAGCAGGGCGGCGACGTCGGGGCGGGCCGGGCAGTCGGCCGGGCTGCGCTCCGGTCGTGCGGCCGATCCGCCGGGCAGGCAGAGCGATCGGCCGGCGAGCACGGGTGGCCATGCCGGGCCGGCCACGTCGGTCGGGCTGCGCTCCGGGGGCCGATCAGCCGGCGAGCAGGGCGGCGACGTCGGGGCGGGCCAACCAGTCCTCGGCGTACCCGTTGGGCAGGTCGTCGGCGATCTGCCGCACGACCGAGCGCGCCGAGCTCAGGGCCGCGGCGCTCTCGTCGGGCAGCGTGGGCGCCACGAGGGCGCCGAGCACGGCGCGTGCGGGCCAGACGAGCGGGATGCAGCCGAGGCTCTCGGCCAGCGTCGCGGCCCGGCGCAGGCTCGCGGCGGCCTCGTCGATGTCGCCCCGCTGGACCTGCGCGACGCCACAGAACAGCAGGCCCTTGGCCACGTGGCGCGGGGCCCCGGAGGCCTCGGCCAGCGCGACGGCGGCGGTGGCGCGGGCCACGGCCTCGTCGGCGTCGTCGTGCAGCAGGGCGATCTCGGCCCGGACCCAGTCCAGCCGCACCCGCTGGCGCCACCAGTCGCCGCGGCCGGCGGCCAGACCCACGGCCTCCGCGAGCGCGGCGTCCGCCGCGCCGGCCTCCCCCAGCCCGACGGCGTCGGCCGCGAGCCCGAGCATGGCGTCGAAGCAGGCCTCCGGCGCGTCGCCGGCGAGGTCGAGCGCCCGCTCGTCGTAGCCCCGCCCCTCGGCGTGCCGGCCGAGCTGACGGGAGACGCTGCCCAGCGTGGCGGCGGCGAGCGAGGCGAAGAGGCGGCGGTCCGCCTCGCCCGGGTCCGAGGAGGCCAGCGGTTCGAGGACGAGCATCGCCGAGCCGTAACGTCCGGCCGCCCCGAGGCAGACGCCGAGCAGCCAGGCGGCGGCGGTGGCCTCGGCGTCGAGGCCGCGCGCATGAGCGAGCTCGACGGCCCGCTGCAGCGGTGCGACGCCCGTCGCGGGACGACCGTGGAACGCCGCGCGCTCGCCGGTGGCGAGCAGCTCGGTGAGGTCGTCGTTCACGCAGGGTCTCCGTCGGGCCGACGTGCGTCGGGCAGGGGGTCGCCCGGGCCGTCGAGGACCCGGAGCCCCCGCCCACCGGACGTCCGGAGCGTAGCCGTCCGGTCGGACGTGCGGCAGGGCGGGCCGGGAGCGGCGCACCGTGCGGGTGACCGGGTCGTGGCGCTCACGGACCGACGGCGTGCGAGATCCGCGCCACCGCGTCGACGAGGTCGGTCACCCGGACGACTCCGGGCGGGAGCTCGGCACCCCAGCCCGGCCCCGCGGCGAGGACCACCGGCGCGGGACGCAGCACCGGCAGGGCGGCGAGGCTCTCCGCCGCGGCAGGGCTCGGCAGGTGGGCCCACACGAGCACGGCCGAGGGGCCGGTACGCCGGATCGCCGCCACGAGCGCGTCGTGCGGCACCCGGGCGCCGAGCACGCGCGCGGCGATCCGCCGCTCGGCGAGGGCGGCCGCGACCGCGAAGAGCGGCAGCGAGTGCATCTCGTCGTCGGCGCAGGCCAGGAGGACCGGGCGCGGGTTGACCGCGCCGCGCAGTCGCATGACGACGCCGGAGAGCGCGGCCGTCGTCGCCTCGGAGAGCACGTGCTCGACCTCGACGCCGCGCCCGGTGTCCTCCCAGCGGCGTCCGACGCCGACGAGGACCGGGACGAGCAGGTTGTCCCACGTCCAGACCACACCGCGGCGGTCGATCGTGTCCCGGACGATCTGCGTGCAGGCGATGCTGTCGAGACTCGTCGCCGCGCGGGCGAGCCCGCGGACCGACGGCGCCGCGGTCGGCAGCGCGATGACGTCCCCACCACCGTGCGGACCACCGATCTCGTCGAGCAGCGGGTCGAGGTCCGCGTCGACGGTCGCGACCAGGTGCTCGAGGTCGGCGAGCGCGTCTCCGGCCGCGACCTCGGCGTGCAGCGCCGCGCGGGCCGCCTCGCCGGGGGGCGCGCCGGCGTTGACGAGGCGGCGCATGAGGTCCAGCCGCGCAACGTCGAGCGTGGAGTACCGACGGTGCGTCCCCGCCGTGCGCTCCGTCGGGCCGAGACCGTAGCGCCGGTCCCAGGTCCGCAGGGTGGCCGGGGCGACCCCGAGGCGGCGGGCCACGGAGGCGACGGTGAGGCCGGGCCCGGCCGCAGGGGCCGACGGCTCGCTCCGGTCGGGGGACGACGAGTCGAGGCGGGCCATGGCTCCCCCAGTGTGGGTGCGGCGACTCCCCGCCGCCACTCGAACCGCGCCACGCACGGTCAGAATCCGGTCAGAAACCGTTCAGGAACCGTTCAGGCCGCGCTCAGCACCCGCACGTCGCGCCGCTGCGCGGCCGCGCCACCGGCATACGACGTATGACCGCGCTGTTGTACCTGCACGGGGTTCGGGCCCGAGCGGTCGACCCCGCCGGAACACCGAGACCCTCTCGAAAGGCGATCGATTCACAGATTGTTCAAAACTGATAGTTGACCAACCTTCGACGCGATTGTACGGTGAACTCACCACGCGAGAACGAGGTAGGAGACATGGCAGACGTTTCACGGCTCCCCGGTCCGAACGCCGACCTCTGGGACTGGCAGATGCACGCGGCGTGCCGGGGCGAGGACAGCGACCTGTTCTTCCACCCCGAGGGTGAGCGCGGCCCGTCCCGCCTCTCCCGCGAGCTCGCCGCCAAGTCCGTCTGCGCCCGGTGCCCCGTCGTCGCGCAGTGCGCGGCGCACGCGCTGTCGGTGCGCGAGCCCTACGGCGTGTGGGGCGGGATGTCCGAGGACGAGCGCGAGGCGGTCTACCTCCGCCAGCGGATCCCGGCGGCCCGTCCCGCCTGAGGCCGCCCGACGCACCCTCGGCGCGTCGATCCCGTCGTCCGGTGGCTCCGTCGTCCGGGAGTCCGGGGCCGTCGGAGGACGTGCACGACGAAGCCCCCGCCGGTGACGGCGGGGGCTTCGTCGTGCGTGCGTGGATCAGTGGGAGTGGCCACCGGGACCGTGCGAATGACCGTGCCCGTGGCCCTCGTCCTCGGTGTCTTCCTTCTTCTCGACGACGAGCGCCTCGGTCGTGAGCAGGAGCGCGGCGATGGAGGCCGCGTTGGCCAGCGCCGACCGGGTCACCTTGACCGGGTCGATGACGCCCGCGGCGACGAGGTCGACGTACTCGTCGGTCGCGGCGTTGTAGCCGTGGCCCACCGGGAGCTCGCGCACCTTGGCGACGACGACGTAGCCCGGCTCGCCGGAGTTCTCGGCGATCCAGCGCAGCGGCTCGGCCGCGGAGCGCCGGACGATGCCGACGCCGACCGCCTCGTCACCGACGAGGCCGAGGTCGCCGTCGAGGACCGACGCAGCGTGGACGAGGGCGGAGCCGCCACCGGCGACGATGCCCTCCTCGATCGCGGCACGCGTCGCGGACACGGCGTCCTCGATGCGGTGCTTCTTCTCCTTGAGCTCCACCTCGGTGTGGGCGCCCACCTTGATGACGCACACGCCGCCGGCGAGCTTGGCGAGCCGCTCGTTGAGCTTCTCGCGGTCCCAGTCGCTGTCGGTGTTCTCGATCTCGGCGCGGATCTGGGCCACCCGGTCGGAGACGGCCTGGTGGTCGCCGCCGCCGTCGACGATCGTCGAGTCGTCCTTCGTGACGACGATGCGCCGCGCGGTGCCGAGGACCTCGAGCCCGACCTGGTCGAGCTTGAGCCCGACCTCGGGGCTGACGACCTGGGCGCCGGTGAGGATGGCGATGTCCTGCAGGATCGCCTTGCGCCGGTCGCCGAACGCCGGGGCCTTCACCGCGGTGGACGAGAACGTGCCGCGGATGCGGTTCACCACGAGGGTCGACAGCGCCTCGCCGTCGACGTCCTCGGCCACGATGAACAGCGGCTTGCCGGCCTGGACGATCTTCTCCAGCAGCGGGAGCAGCTCGGAGACGCTCGAGATCTTGTTCTGCACGATGAGCACGTAGGCGTCCTCGAGGACGGCCTCCATGCGCTCGGCGTCGGTGACGAAGTACGGCGAGATGTAGCCCTTGTCGAACTGCATGCCCTCGGTGAAGTCGAGCTCGAGCGCGGTGCTGCTCGACTCCTCGACCGAGATGACGCCGTCCTTGCCGACCTTGTCGAACGCCTCGGCGATGAGCTGGCCGATGGCGCGGTCCTGCGAGGAGATGGTCGCGACGTCGGCGATCTCCTCCTTGCCGGACACGTCGCGCGCCACCTCGAGCAGGCGGTCGCTCACGGCCTTGACGGCCGCGTCGATGCCGCGCTTGAGGTCCATCGGGGCACCACCGGCGGTGACGACCTTGAGGCCCTCGCGGACCATCGCCTGCGCGAGCACGGTGGCCGTCGTGGTGCCGTCGCCCGCGACGTCGTTGGTCTTGGTGGCGACCTCCTTGGCGAGCTGGGCGCCGAGGTTCTCGTAGGAGTCCTCGAGCTCGATCTCGCGGGCGATGGTCACACCGTCGTTGGTGATCGTGGGGGCGCCCCACTTCTTGTCGATGACGACGTTGCGGCCCTTCGGGCCGAGCGTCACCTTGACGGCGTCGGCGAGCGCGTTGACGCCGCGCTCGAGACTGCGACGCGCGTCCTCGTCGAACTCCAGGATCTTGGCCATGGGTTGTGTGCCGTTCCTTCGTGTCTGGGGGACGAATCCGCCCCGGGGCCCGGGGGCCGCCGGGGCGGATCACGTTCTGCCGGTGCGCGACGGTCTCAGCGACCGCGCGCGCGGGTGGTGCGGGGGTCGGCTACTTGACGACGACGGCGAGCACGTCACGCGCCGACAGCAGGAGGTACTCCTGGCCGTCGTACTTGACCTCGGTGCCGCCGTACTTCGAGTAGATGACCTTGTCGCCGACCTGGATGTCGAGGGGCAGGCGCTGCCCGTCCTCGAAACGGCCGGGACCGACGGCCAGGACCTCGCCCTCCTGGGGCTTCTCCTTGGCGGTGTCCGGGATGACGAGGCCGGACGCGGTGGTCTGCTCGGCCTCGGTCGTCTTGACGAGGATGCGGTCCTCGAGCGGCTTGATGGTGACCGACACGGTCTGTCCTCCACCTTGAAAGGGTCGTGGTGCACGGAAGGGAGTCCGGGGCGTCGTCGCGGGTGCCGCACCGGGTCCGGGGCGTGGCACTCTCGTAGGGAGAGTGCCAACGGGTCCACCCTAGAAAGGAGTTGGCACTCGGTCAACCCGAGTGCCAGCCGAGCCCTTCCTTGATCGTCCCTTAGGGACGATCAAGGAAGCTGAGCTGCACGTATGTGTCCGCGATTCGTGATCTTGGCGGTGCTGTCCGACGTACGGCTCCCGATGCCGGCGACCTGGCAGGCTCGGGGGGTGGATCTCGAGGGCGTGGCCTGGCTGGACGGGCCCGACGGGCGGGCGGCGCTGGAGGTGGCCTCGGCGTACGACGAGGACGCGCACGCCCGCGCCGCAGCCGGCGATGCCGCGGCGGTCGACCCGCTCCGCGCGGCGACGGCGCTGCGCCGTGCCCTCCCGGACCTCACGGCCGCGCAGGCCGCGACGGTGCTCACCCAGGTGCGGCTGCGACGTCGCGCCCGGCC
>JAJXTD010000016.1 GCA_021784035.1 Actinomycetes bacterium
CGGTCTCGGACGTGCGGCACCGGCCTTGCAGCCAGGCCTTCGTCGAGGCGAACCCGTCCACCTCGAGCGCGCCGGAGGCGTGCACCACCCCGGTCGCGACCGTCGCCACCGCGGCGAGCCGGTCACCAGCCCGGTGCATCGCCACGGTCAGTCCGGCCAGCGCGGAACCAGGCACCTCGACCAGGACACCCGCGCGGGACAGCTCCGCCAGCCGGCCGACCACGTCCTCGAGCTCGGCGACGGCGTCCGCGAGGAGCGCACCCGGGGTCCGGGGCGGGAGGCTGGTGGTCGAGCTCATGCCACGAACCTACGCAGGGGGTCTGACAGTCCAAGGCCCCGAAACCCCGCTGTGCACAACTACTTTCCGCGATTCCCGACCACGCCGAGTGACGGCGCGACGCCGCTCCCGGCGACCCCGACAGAAGCGCGCCGACCCCAACGAAGGCGACCACCGAAGGCGCCGACGAGGGCGCCCCTGACGGTCCTGCCGGTCACCCGTGCACGACCCGCGTCAGCGGCCGTAGGACTCGCGGATGAGCCGCAGCCGCTGCACGGTCTCGTCGTCGAGCACGTCGTCGAACCCCGTCGGGTTTGCCTGCGCGCCGGCCACCGGTGTCGGTTCGGTGACGTCGACGGGGGCCGCCGGCGCGGCCGCGACGGGGAACGCCCGAGGTGCGGTCGGGGTCGGGGTCGGGGTCGGGGGTGCGAGTGGCGGCACCGGGACGACGACGGGGGCCTCGATCCGGGCCATGAGGTCGAGCAGCCGGCGGGTGAGGTCGGACAGCATGGTCTGCTGTGCCGCAACGGTGGCGCGCAGCTCCGCGACCTGGGCGACGAGCACCTCGACCACGGGGTCGGGCTGCGCGGGAGCCGCGCGGGCGACCTGCAGCTCGCGGCGCAGTTCGGCGAGCTCGAGGCTCAGCCGCTGCACCTGCCCGACGAGGGCGTCGACGATCGCGGACAGCCGGACCAGCTCGAGCTGGTCGGCGTAGCCGGTGGACCGGAGGCGGGCGACATCGGCCTCGAGCGCGACGTGGGCCGCGGCCAGGGCGCCGCGCCCGGTGGGTCGGGCGTGCCGTGCGGATCTGCGCCGGGCCATGCCGCCAGGGTACGACCCCCGTTGGGCCGAACGGGTGAGCGCAGCGCCCAGGCGGTCAGTCGTCCGCGGTGCTGGACGCGGAGACCGTCGGGTCTGGCGAGTCGGCCGGCTCCGGCGTGTCCGTCGAGCCGCCGTGGCTCTCGGTCGCGCTCGGCGAGGGCGAGCTGGTCCGGGTCCGGGTCGTGGTGGCCGACGCGGGGGTCCGCGACCGGGTGGCGGTCGACGTCGCCGTGTGCGGGCTCGGCGTGGTGGAGACGGTCGGCGCGGCCGAGCTCGCGTCCTCGCTCGGGCTCTCGGCGGGCTCCGTCGGGGTCGGCGCCGAGGTCGAGGAGACCGGCGCGGCGGGCTCGGTGGCGGGGAGGAAGGACTCCGCCGAGCCGACGTGGGCGTCGACACCCGCGCCCAGGACGCGGGCGTTGAGCGCGGCGGCGCTGCCGCCGGCCACGAGCACGGCGACGACGGTCAGCACGACCACGCCGCCGTTCCGGTTCATCCCGCCTCCTCGCGTGACGACCACGGTACGTCGGGGCCGTCGCCCGGGGAGCCATCGCACGTCCAAGGAACGTCGAAGATCCGCCGGTGGTTCGTCCGGCGGGCCGTGGTGCGCACTCGGCCGGTCCGCGCGGGCGACACAATGGCCGCGTGCACATCCTGCTGGTCGAGGACGACAGCGCGGTCGCGGCCTCGTCGCTCGACGGACTCACCGCGCTCGGCTTCACGGTGGAGCACGTGACGACGGGCGGCGCCGCCCTCGCGGCCGTCGGCTCGCCGCGGCCGCCCGACGTCGTCCTGCTCGACCTGGGGCTCCCCGACATGGACGGCCAGGAGGTCTGCCGGCGGATCCGGTCCGGCTCCGAGACCCCGATCATCGTCGTGAGCGCGCGCGGCGACGAGGCCGACCGCGTCATCGCCCTCGAGCTCGGCGCCGACGACTACCTCGTGAAGCCGTTCGGCATGCGCGAGCTCGCTGCGCGGATCCGCGCGGTGCTGCGCCGCACCCAGGCCCCGCCGCTCACGGCGGTGCCGACGGCAGCGGTTCAGGAGATCGGGCGGCTGTCGATCGACCGGCGCGCGCAGCGTGTGCACGTCGACGACGAGGAGGTGGCGCTCACCGCCAAGGAGTTCGACGTCCTCGCCTACCTCGCCGAGGACCCCGGCGCCGTGCGGCGCCGCACCGAGATCCTCGAGCACGTCTGGGAGGGCCACTGGTACGGCGCGACGAAGACCGTCGACGCCCACGTGGCCGCGATCCGCAAGAAGCTCGGCGACCCCGCCTGGATCGAGGCGGTCCGCGGGGTCGGGTTCCGGCTCGGCTCGCCGTGAGCCGTCCATGAGGTGGCGCCTCGCCGCGGTCCTCGTCGGGTTCACCGCGCTCGTGCTCCTCGTCCAGAACATCCCGCTCGCGTCGTACCTCCGCACGGTCGAGCGCGAGCGCATCGTCACCGGGCTCCAGCGCGACGCCTTCACGCTCGCCGGCTACTCCGTCGCGGCCCTCGCCGTACCGGACCCGGTGCCCTCGCCCAACCTCGACGAGCGGGTCGACGCCTACAGCGCGAGCACCGGGGCGCGCGTGATCGTCGTGGACCCCGCCGGGATCGCCATCGCCTCGTCGGAGGGCCGTGACGGGGAGTCCTACGAGAACCGGCCCGAGGTCACCGCGGCGCTCGGCGGTGCCGCGGTGTCCGGCGAGCGCCCGTCGCAGACCCTCGGCCAGGGGCTGATCTACGTCGCCGTCCCGGTGCGTGCGGGCTCGAAGATCCTCGGCGCCGTGCGGCTCACCTACCCGTCGAGCGAGCTCAACGCGACCGTCGACGCGCGCGTGCGCGGTCTCGGCGCGGCCGCGCTCATCACGCTGCTGAGCGCCGGGATCATCGCGCTGCTCGTGGCCTCGACCGTCACGCGCCGGATCCGGCGGCTGCGCGACGCCGCCGAGCGCATCGCCGAGGGCGACCTGGACGCGCGGGCCGACGTCAGCGGGGGCGGCGAGATCGAGGAGCTGGCCGAGTCGTTCAACACGATGGCCGACCGGGTCCAGGCGGTCGTCGAGTCGCAGCGCGGGTTCGCCGGGGACGCCTCCCACCAGCTGCGCACGCCGCTCACCGCCCTGCGCCTGCGCCTCGACCGCGCCGCCGACCTGATGGCCGAGGACGAACCGGCGATGGGGCAGGTCGACGCGGCGCGAGACGAGATCGACCGCCTGCAGCGGCTCGTGGACGGGCTGCTCGTCCTCGCCCGCGCGGACCGGCGCGACCAGCACGCCGTCCCCGTCGACGTCAGCGCCGTCGCCGCCGACCGCGTGGCGGACTGGCAGGCGCTGGCCGGCGAGCGCCAGGTGCGCATCGAGCTCGACACCCCGGGCATGGCCGTCGCCCTCGCGGTCCCCGGCGCGGTCGAGCAGATCGTCGACAACTACGTCGACAACGCGCTCGAGGTCGTGCCCGAGGGCAGCCGCATCCTGGTGTCGGTCCGAGCCGACCCGTCCGGCGTCGTCCTCACGGTCGACGACCAGGGACCGGGTCTGCCGGCCGAGGCGCGCGACCGTGCGTTCGACCGGTTCTGGCGCGGCAGCCAGGACGGCTCGGGCAGCGGCCTCGGGCTCGCGATCGTGTCCGCGCTGGCCCAGGCGAGCGGCGGGTCGGTGTGGCTCGAAGCGTCACCGCGCGGCGGCCTCCGCGCCGCCGCGCGGTTCCGGACGCAGCCGGCGGCTCCGCACCCGCGAGAGGCGTCGGGGCGGCACCGCTGAGCTCTCCCTACGGCTCGGCGTGCTCGCGGATGTAGGTCGCGAAGCGGGCACGGAAGAGCGGCTCGAGGTCACCGACCGACTCGCCGCGGAACACCTGGCGCGCGGCCCGCACGCTCTCCACGAAGCTGCCGCCGATGTCCCCGAGCGAGCCCCCCTCGTCCGACGCGTCGTGCATGGCCGGCGTGTGGGTGAACAGGTCGACGAAGAAGCCGTAGTCGTGCCGCTCCTCGGCGATCGCGAAGGCCCGCTCGCGCAGCTCCTCGTAGGGCAGGTCCTCGAGCACGATGTCCTCGCTCATGGCCCCGACCCTAACTGGGTGTGTCGCATTTCGGGACACACCGGCTTCCCTCGACCACCCGCCCCTGACTGGGGCTGGTGGTTCTTGGTTGCCGTCCGAGCGCCTTCCCGCCTGGGGGTCGGTCTCACCTCGGTTCCGACCCAGTGCCCCAGTGGTGCAGGGTGGCGATCGGCACGGCTGGCGTTCAACCATCACCTTGGGCGGGTGCAGGCGAACCTGGACCAGCGGGCCGCGGAACGCTCCTACGTGCTCCCGGTTCACGTCCAGGGTGAACTTCAGCGTCGTGGCGCGGGTGAGTGGCACGCCCGTGTGCGACACGAGCGCGTCAGCGGTCCCGGCGGAAGCCACGGACCCCACCGTGCCCGACAGGTCGGACACAGCACTGCGCTCCTACACGCCGAGCGCGGTCGACGACCGATCGGGCACCCCTGCCGGATGACGGACCCGTTGAGCGACAACACATTTCGCTGATGGAAATGCGACACACCCTCTAAGGGTTCTCGTCGTCGGAGGCGTCGGGTGGGACCCGGCAGACGTGCTCCAGCCACAGCGCCGCGACGACGACGAGGACCGCCCCGAGGACCGTGAGGAGCGCGATCACGACGCGCTCGCGGACGTAGGCCACCCCCCACGAGGGCAGCAGCGCGACCGCCACCCCGACGTAGAACCCGGCGACGAGCGCGCCCGTGCGCGACGCGGCCATGGCGAGCGCCGCCGAACGGGCCGCGACCAGGGGGTCCATGGGTGTGGTGCCGGGTCGCCGCGCGAGCCGCGCGCGCGTCCCGCGGGCCCAGAGCGCGAGGGCGACGGCGAGCACGAGCATGACGACCGGCGCGGTCCACGGCACCGGGAGGGACGCGTCGGCGTACGCGTCGACGACGGTCACGACGCCCCAGCCGACCGCGGCGGCGACGGCCGCGAGGGCGGCGAGCCAGCGCAGCCGGGTGGGCCTCACGACGGCACCGCCAGACGCACGTCGTCGCGCCGGCGTACGCCGTCCGCGGCGCCGAGCGCGGCGGCGAGGTCGGCGACGCGGGTGCCGTCCGGCAGAACCGCGTCCGGGTCCGCCTCCGCCCAGGGCAGCAGCACGAACGCGCGCTCCCGGGCGCGCGGGTGCGGCAGCGTCAGGACGGGGTCGTCGCGCACGAGGTCGCCCACCACGAGGACGTCGACGTCGAGCGTGCGCGGGCCCCAGCGCACCTCGCGGGTGCGGGACCACGCCGCCTCCGCCCGCTGCGCGAGCTCGAGCAGCTCCAGCGGGTCCCCCGCGAAGTCGCCGACGAGGACGGCGTTGGCGTAGTCGGGCTGCGCGGGGCCGCCGACCGGGACGGTCTCGTACACCGACGACACGACGGCGTTCTCCAGGTGCGGGGCGACGACGTCGACGCCGCCCTGCAGGGCCGCCACGCGGTCGCCGAGGTTGGCGCCGAGCCCGAGGGCCACCCGCCTCACCGGTGCCGCACGATCGTGACCACGACGTCCTGGAACGGCACGCCCACGGGCGCCTCGGGCTTGTGCACCGTCACCTCGACCGCCGCGACGCCGTCGACGGCGAGGACGGCGTCCGCGACGCGCTGGGCGAGCGTCTCGACGAGGTCGACCGGCTCGCCCTCGACCACCGCCACGACCCGCTGCGCGACCGCTCCGTAGTCCACCGTGAGCGCGAGGTCGTCGGCCAGCGCGGCGGCCCGGGTGTCGACGGCGAGCCCGACGTCGACGACGAAGGTCTGGCCCTCGCGGCGCTCGTGCTCGAAGACACCGTGGAAGCCGCGCGCGCTGATGCCGCGCACCGCGACCAGGTCCAGGCCGGCTCCGGGGAACGTCACGGACCCACCCTCACCCACGGACCCACGCGGCCGCCACCTCGACGGCGTCGCGGCTCCCGCGCACGTCGTGGACCCGCACGCACCACGCGCCCGCGGCGGCGGCCAGCGCGCTCACGGCGTCGGTGGCCCGGTCGCGCCGGTCCACCCGGCGCGGCTCGCCGTCGGCCTCGAGCAGGGAGCCGAGGAAGCGCTTGCGGGACGCGCCGACGAGGACGGGGTGGCCGAGCGCGACCAGCCGGTCCAGCGCGTTCAGCAGCGCCCAGTTGTGCCCGGCCTCCTTGGCGAAGCCGAGCCCCGGGTCGAGCACGATCGACCCGGGCGCCATCCCCGCGGCGACCGCTGCGGCGGCCCGGGCCGAGAGCTCGGTGACGACGTCGGTCACGACGTCGTCGTAGACGGCCAGGTCCTGCATGCGGTCGCCGTAGCCGCGCCAGTGCATCGCGACGTAGGGGACGCCGAGCCCGGCCACCGTCGGAAGGATCGCCGGGTCGGACAGGCCCCCGCTCACGTCGTTGACGACCGCGGCGCCGGCCTCGACCGCGGCCCGCGCGACGGACGCGCGCATCGTGTCGATGCTCACGACGACGCCGGCGGCCACGAGGCCCTCGACGACCGGCATGACCCGCCCGAGCTCGACCTCCTCGCTGATCCGCGCGGCACCGGGCCGGGTGGACTCCCCGCCGACGTCGACGAGGTCGGCGCCCTGCGCCGCCATCTCGATCCCGTGGCGCACGGCGACCTCGGCATCGAGCCATCGGCCGCCGTCGGAGAACGAGTCAGGCGTGACGTTGAGGATGCCCATCACGAGGCACCGGTCCAGCGCGGCCAGGGACGCGGGCAGGCCGAGCGGGTGCCGCGCCGGGGTGGTCACGGGGTCAGGCTACGGCCGGTGGTCAGCCGAGGATCAGGCTCATGGCCTCGGCGCGCGTCGCGGGGTCGCGCAGCTGGCCGCGGACGGCGCTCGTGACGGTGCGCGCACCGGGCTTGCGGATCCCGCGCATCGACATGCACAGGTGCTCGCACTCGACGACGACGATGGCCCCCCGCGGCGCGAGGATGCGCACCAGCGAGTCGGCGATCTGCGTCGTGAGCCGCTCCTGCACCTGGGGCCGCTTGGCGTAGACGTCGACGAGCCGGGCCAGCTTCGACAGCCCGGTGATGCGGCCGTCGTGCGCGGGGATGTAGCCGACGTGCGCCACGCCGTGGAAGGGCACGAGGTGGTGCTCGCAGGTGGAGTAGACCTCGATGTCCTTCACGAGCACCATCTCGTCGTGCCCGAGGTCGAACGTCGTGGTGAGCACCTCGTCGGCCGTACGGCGCAGGCCGGAGAACATCTCCGCGTAGGAGCGCGCCACGCGGGCGGGGGTGTCGCGCAGGCCGTCGCGGTCGGGGTCCTCCCCCACCGCGGCGAGCAGCTCGCGCACCGCGGCCTCGGCCCGGGCGTAGTCGAACGGCTCGGTCACGACGACCTCGGGGACGTGGACCGGGTCGACGGGCGACCCGTGCTCGTCGCTCACGCGCCGGCGTCGGTGGACTCGGCGACCGGGACCTCCGCCGGCAGCACCGGGGCGTGGCCGGAGCCGTTCGTGCTCCCGTTCGCCGAGCCGTTCGCGGCGGCGAGCTCCTTCGGCGACTGGACCGGGCCGCGGTCGCTCGGCGTACGCCGCGACGAACCGGTCCAGGCCGGCCGCTCGGGACGACGGCGCAACGGCTCGAAGATGCGCGCGACGTCGGCCTTGTCGAGCGTCTCCTTCTCGAGCAGCTCGACCACGAGCGCGTCGAGGACGTCCCGGTTGTCGACGAGGATCTCGAAGGCCTCGTGGTGCGCGGCGTCGATGAACGCGCGCACCTCCTGGTCGATCGCCGCGGCGACGTCCTCGGAGTAGTCGCGCATGTGGCCGTAGTCGCGGCCGAGGAAGACCTCGCCCTGCTCCTGGCCGTAACGGATCGCGCCGAGGCGCTCGGTCATGCCGTACTGCGTGACCATCGCGCGGGCGACCGCGGTGGCCTTCTCGATGTCGTTGGAGGCACCGGTGGTCGGGTCGTGGAAGACGAGCTCCTCGGCGGCGCGCCCGCCGAGCATGTAGGCGAGCTGGTCGAGCATCTCCGCGCGCGTCGTCGAGTACTTGTCCTGGTCGGGCAGCACCATCGTGTAGCCGAGGGCGCGGCCGCGCGGCAGGATCGTGATCTTGTGCACCGGGTCGGTGCCCGGGAGCGCCGCGGCGACGAGCGCGTGCCCGCCCTCGTGGTACGCCGTGATCTTCTTCTCGTGCTCGCTCATGACGCGGGTGCGCTTCTGCGGGCCGGCGATCACACGGTCGATGGCCTCGTCGAGCTGGGCGTTGTCGATGAGCTTCAGGCCCGTGCGCGCCGTGAGCAGCGCGGCCTCGTTGAGGACGTTGGCCAGGTCGGCGCCGGTGAAGCCCGGGGTGCGCCGCGCCACGGCCTCGAGGTCGACGCCCTCGGCCAGCGGCTTGCCCTTCGCGTGCACGGCGAGGATCTGAGCGCGGCCGGCCATGTCGGGTGCCGCGACGGAGATCTGCCGGTCGAACCGGCCCGGGCGCAGCAGCGCCGGGTCGAGGATGTCCGGGCGGTTCGTCGCCGCGATCAGGATGACGCCGCCGGTGACGTCGAAGCCGTCCATCTCGACGAGCAGCTGGTTGAGCGTCTGCTCGCGCTCGTCGTGGCCACCGCCGAGGCCGGCACCGCGGTGGCGCCCCACCGCGTCGATCTCGTCGACGAACACGATCGCCGGCGCGTTGGCCTTCGCCTGCTCGAACAGGTCGCGCACGCGGCTCGCGCCGACGCCCACGAACATCTCGACGAAGTCCGAGCCGGAGATGGAGAAGAACGGGACGCCGGCCTCGCCGGCGACGGCGCGGGCGAGCAGCGTCTTGCCGGTGCCGGGCTGGCCGTAGAGCAGGACGCCCTTGGGGATCTTCGCCCCGACGGCCTGGAACTTCGCGGGCTCCTGGAGGAACTCCTTGATCTCCTGGAGCTCCTCGACCGCCTCGTCGGCGCCGGCGACGTCGGCGAACGTGGTCTTGGGCATGTCCTTGGAGACCAGCTTGGCCTTGGACTTGCCGAAGTTCATGATCCGGTTGCCGCCGCCCTGCATCTGCCCCATGAAGAAGAAGAGCAGGAGGACGACGAGGACGACGGGCAGCAGTGCGTAGATCAGGCTCAGCAGGATGCTGTCGTGCGGGACGACGACGTTGTAGCCGTCCTTGACCTTCCCGGCCTTCACCTGCTCCTGCAGCATGTTCTGCAGCTGGACGCCCTGGCCCTCGACGTACTGCGCCCGGATCCGGTCGCCGTTGGTCAGGGTGACGTCGATCTTCTGGTCGCGGTCGGTGATGGTGGCCTTGGTGACGTCGCCGTTCTGGATCGCGGTGACCACGGTGGAGGTGTCGACGTCCTTGGGTCCGCCGATGTTGCCGAGCAGGCTGCTCGCGAGGATCACGAGCAGCACGGCAATACCGATCCACACGAACGGACCGCGGATGATTCGCCTGATGTCCATTGACGCGGGGCCCAGGGCCCCGTCCCTCCTGACCTTCACCGGTGAAGAGCTGGGTCGACCGGGGGGACCGGCCGGGTCACACGTCCCTCGAAGGTACACCGGAGGCGCGTCGTGCGCCGTCCCGCGGTCGGCCGAGGGGCCTCTCCACCAGCATCGACGTGGCCGCGGCCCGCGGTGTTCCCCCGTTCACCACGGGCGAACGGGGGCGGTGTCCGCCGGTGCGGGCCGGACGGATACTGAGGGGGACGGCGGGGAGCGACGCGGAGGGGGTGACGGGCATGGACCGGGACACGGCCGCGAGCCTGCTCGGCGTGCCCCCCGGCGCCTCGGCCGCACGGGTGAGCCGCGCCTACCGGGCGCGGGTCCGGGTCACGCACCCGGACCGGTTCCCACCGGGGTCGGAGGCGTGGGAGGACGCGAGCCACGCCCTGCAGCGGCTGAACGAGGCGCGCCGCACGATGGGCCTGCCGGACGGGTCGCCCGCGGCCGGACCGGCCACCGCGGGAACGGTCGGTGCGGAGTACCCCGGGGTGACGCCGTGGGAGCGGAGCTCGGAGGGCTTCCGCAGCTCCCGCGACGCCGACCGCCTCGCGCGCGCCTGGGGCTACGCGTGGGGCGCGTTCCTGGTCGCGTCGGCCGTGGTGAGCTGGCTCGTCGGCTCCGCGGCCGCGCGCAACGACGCGCTGCCGCTGTGGAGCCCGGCGCTCGCGGTCATCGGCCTGGTGAGCCTGGGCATCGGCCGCCGTGCCGACCGCCGGCTGCGCGCCGGGTCCGCCGAGGGACCGCCGCGTCAGGAGTAGACGTGCGGGGCGAGGGTGCCGACCACGCGCAGGTTGCGGTACTTCTCGGCGTAGTCCAGGCCGTAGCCGACGACGAACTCGTTGGGGATGTCGTAGCCGACGTACTTGACGTCGACCTCGACCTTCACGGCGTCGGGCTTGCGCAGCATGGTGAGGACCTCGACCGACGCCGGGCCGCGGGAGCGCAGGTTGCGCAGCAGCCAGGACAGCGTGAGCCCGGAGTCGAGGATGTCCTCGACCACGAGCACGTGCCGGCCGGTGATGTCGCGGTCGAGGTCCTTCATGATGCGGACGACGCCGGAGGACTTCGTGCCCGAGCCGTACGACGAGACCGCCATCCAGTCCATCTCGACGCGGGACGCGAGCGCGCGGGAGAGGTCCGCCATGAGCATCACC
The DNA here is from genome assembly GCA_021784035.1 of Actinomycetes bacterium. Lineage (GTDB taxonomy): Bacteria > Actinomycetota > Actinomycetes > S36-B12 > CAIYMF01 > Longivirga. Next base: position 10,686 of record JAJXTD010000016.1, read on the forward strand.
GCGCCCTTGAGCACGCCCACGAGCAGGAGGTCCGTGCCGGCGTAGTCCGCGTCCACCTGCGCCGCGAGCTCCCGGATCTTGGCTGCGATGGCCTCCTCGTCGACGAGCACCTTCTCCAGGTCCGCTCCGAGGTGCGAGGCATCCATCAGTGCTCCAGTCGCTGGGGGGTCGGGCGCAGGCAGAGCCTGCCACAGTCGCGCAGCGCCTCGACACCGCCGGGCAGCGCGACCGGACCCTGCCCGCGCCAGTGCGTGACGAGCCGGGTGACCCGGACGACGTGCGCCGCCGTGAGGCTGCCCGCCGGGCAGCCTCCGTCGACGAGCCAGGCCCGGAGGACACGGGAGCGGACGGCCTCGGGGGACTCCTCGAGGTCCGCGACCGGGAGCTCGCCGTCCGCCACGATCCCGGCGTAGCGCTGCCACGCCAGCTCGTCGAGCAGGTCCGCGTCGGCCCGCGCGAGGTCGGCGGTGCGCGCCAGCGCCTCCGAGACGCCGGGTCCCAGCTCGCGCTCGAGCACGGGCAGGACCTGCTGCCGCACCCGCGAGCGGGCGAACCGGGCGTCGGTGTTGTGCGGGTCGTCGACGACGGGTGCGCCGTCGGGCACGGCCGCACGCACGGTCGCGCGCGCGAGGTCGAGCAGCGGCCGGCGCAGGACGCCGCGGGTGCGCGGCATCCCGGCGAGGCTGCGGACGCCGGACCCTCGGGCGAGGCCGAGGAGCACCGTCTCGGCCTGGTCGTCACGGGTGTGCCCGAGCAGGACGGCGACCGCGCCGAGCCGCTCGGCCGCGGCGAGCAGCGCGGCGTAGCGGGCGTCGCGGGCCGCGGCCTCGAGGCCGTCCCCGCCGGCGCGCACCGTCACCGGCACCACGTCGACCGGGTCGAGGCCGGCGGAGCGCAGCCACCGCGCCGTCGCGTGCGCCGCGGCGTCCGAGCCGGGCTGGAGTCCGTGGTCGACGACGACGGCGCCGACGCGGTCCCGGACTGCGCGCGCGGCCGCGGCGAGGGCGACGGAGTCCCGGCCGCCGGAGCACGCGACGAGGACGAGCGCGCCGGCGGGGACGACCGCGAGGTCCTCGGCCACCGCGCGGCGGACCTCGCGCACGGGCGCCGGCTCGCCGCGGGTCATCGGCAGGTCACGCGGGGAGCAGGTCGGGCGCGACGCGGCGGCACCAGGCGGCCGGGTCGAGCACCTCGTCGCGCGTGGGCAGCGCCTCGGGCCCGGTCCACACGCGGTTGAAGCCGTCGCGGCCGACGAGGTCGACGGCGCCGCCGACGAAGCTCCGGCCCTCGGAGTACTGGCGCATCTTGGCGTCGAGGCCGAGCAGCCGCCGGGCGAGGCCGTCGACCGCGCCCGGCTCGTTGCGCCGCCGGTCGAACCGCGCGCGGATCGTCGCGACGGTCGGCACGATCTCCGGCCCGACGTCGTCCATCACGTGGTCCGCATGGCCCTCGAGCAGGCTCATCAGCGCGGTGATGCGGTCGAAGACGACACGCTGCTCGTCCGTCTGCACGGCATCGACGAGGGACGCGTCCCCGTCGCCGCGGACGGCGGCGACGACCGCGGCGAGGCCGGCGCCGACCCGCTTCATCATCTCGCCGGCGCTGGGATCGGCGAGCGCGAGGTAGTCGTGGATCTCGCCGACGAGGTGCCCGGCGAGCCAGGGCACGGCGCCGAACTGCACGCGGTGGGTCTCCTCGTGCAGGCAGACCCAGAGCCGGAAGTCGCGTGGCTCGACGTCGAGGTGCCGCTCGGCGGCGACGATGTTGGGCGCCACGAGGAGCAGCCGTCCCTGCCGCGCCGAGGTGAACGCCTCGAACTGGCCGAGGACCTTCCCGGACAGGTAACCGAGGACGCCGCCCATCTGCAGCGCGGTCACGCGCGAGCCGACCGCCGTCACGACCGACGGGTTCTCGGTGGCCATCCGCTCGAGCAGCGGTGCGAGGACGAGGCGGAACCCGTCGATGTTGCTGTCGATCCAGGCGCCGCGGTCCACGACGACCGCGTCCGGCGCCTCGCCGGCGTCGAGACCGGTGCGCTCGCGGACCGGGTCCACGGCGTAGCGGGACAGGGCCCTCAGGTCTGCGACGGCGGTGATGGCGTCCTCGCGCGACGAGTCCGGGCCGGACGGCGCGAGGCGTCGGCCGGCCGTCCGGGCGAGACCCCAGTCGACGACCTCCACGCCCGCGACCCTACGTCAGCGTCACCGGGCCCGGAGACGGGCCGCCCCGCCGCGCGGTCGATCCGGTCGGCGCGGTCAGGACGCCGCGAGCACCGCGGCCGCGCGGTCGAGCGCCGCACGGGCGTCGAGGACGGGACCCGGCGACCCGTCGGCGATGAAGGAGAACGCCAGCAGCCGTCCGGCGCGGTCGCGGACGAGCCCGGACAGCGAGTTGACCCCGGTGAGCGTCCCGGTCTTCGCGCGCACGACACCGCGCCCGGCCGCGGTTCCCGGGGCGGCGAAGCGGTCGGTGAGGGTCCCCGTGACCCCGGCGACGGGGAGGCCGGACGTCGTCGGCCACAGGGCGCCGGTGGTCGCGCCGGCCGAGGGGGCGTCGGTGGCGGCCAGCGCGAGCGTGCGCACCATCGTGGCGGCGGGCACGTGGTCGACGCGGGAGAGCCCGCTGCCGTCGACGAGGGTCACGCCCGCGACCGGGACGCCCAGCGACGCGAGGACGGTCGTCGTCGCCGCGACCCCGCCGACGAAGCTCGCCGAGCCGCCGACCTTCCCGCCGGCCAGGTGCGCGAGAGCCTCCGCGAGGTCGTCGTCGGACTGGGTGAGCATGCGCTCCACGAGCTGGGCCATGGTCGGGCTGCGCACCTCCGCCAGGACCGTCGACGACGCCGGTGCCGACGCGCGGGTGACCCCGCCGGTGACGGTGATCCCGGCGGCCACGAGGCGCGAGACGAAGTACGCGCCGGCGGCGAGGGCCGGGTCGGCGTCGCGGGTGCGGGTCGTCGCCGACCGGCGGCCGCTGTCGACCGACAGCGCCGACACCGGCGAGACGACCCCGCTCGCGACGTACGACGCCGGCCAGCCCTGGGCCGTGCGCGGACCGGTGAACAGGGTGTCGTCGACCTGCACGGTGACCGACGTGCGGCCCTGCGCGCGCAGTGCGGCGGCGGTCGCGGTGGCGAGCGCCGACATGCTCGCCGGCCGCGCGGCCTGGCCGGCCGGCAGCGATGCCGCCGATGCCGGGACCCGGGTGAGGGTGGCGTCGCCGCCGCCGACGAGGACGATCCGGCCGGGTGTGGCGCCCGTGACGACGCGCGTCAGGAGCCGGGCGTCGTCGCCGAAGGTGTGCAGGACGGTCACCGCGGTGAGCAGCTTGAGGCTGCTGGCCGGCTGCTGCGGGCGCGTGTCGCCGCGGGACACCAGGACCGTGCCGCTCGCCACGTCCAGCACGCTCACGGTGACGTCGGTGCCCAGCGCGGTCGAGGTGAGCGCCTTGGCCAGGGCCGTCGCCAGCGCCGGGTCGGCCGGCGGGGCGGTGGCGCCCGGGCTGACGTCGGTGGCCGGCAGCACCAGCTCCGGGACGGCGGGCGGCGCAGGGACGAGCGTGCTCGTGGCGGACGGGGCGGCGGCGGCCGAGCCGACCGCGAGGGACGTGAGTGCGAGCCCGAGCGCGACGACGACCGCCGTCGACGCCGACCGGCGTCGCGTGCCTCGTGCCACCGTCGCTCCCGCTCCCGTCGGTCGTGCCGCGTGACCCCGGTCACCCGCCGGGGCGGTTCGGGCCACGCGCGTCCGTGTCTGAGGAACACTAGGTGACCGGACGTCGCGGTCCGGTCGACCCCCCGGGGTGTCGGGCGGCGGCCGTTCCCCCCGGTCCTCGTCCCCCGCACCCGCGTCACGACCTCGTCAGGAGCCCCCCGTGGAGTTCGACGTCACCATCGAGATCCCCGCCGGCAGCCGCAACAAGTACGAGGTCGACCACGCCAGCGGTCGCATCCGCCTCGACCGCATGCTGTTCACCTCGACGCGCTACCCGCACGACTACGGCTTCATCGAGGGCACGCTCGGCCAGGACGGCGACCCGCTCGACGCGCTCGTCATCCTCGACGAGCCCACGTTCCCGGGGTGCCTGATCCGCTGCCGCGCGATCGGCATGTTCCGCATGACCGACGAGGCGGGCGGCGACGACAAGGTGCTGTGCGTGCCCACCGCCGACCCGCGGGTCGAGCACATCCGCGACATCCACCACATGCCCGAGTTCGACCGGCTGGAGATCCAGCACTTCTTCGAGGTCTACAAGGACCTCGAGCCCGGCAAGAGCGTCGAGGGCGCGTCGTGGGTCGGCCGCACCGAGGCGGAGGCCGAGATCCTCGCATCGGTCGCCCGCCACGAGGAGCACGATCGCGCCGTCGAGTCGACGATCGACGACGCCTCGCACGACGACTGACCCCGCCGGCGCGCGACCTCAGCGCGCGGTGAGCCAGACGGCGGCGTAGGGCGGGAGCACGAGCTGCCAGTCCTCGACGCGCGGGACCTCGCCGTCGAGGTGCTCGACGAGCTCGCGGTCGGCCAGCCAGCCCAGGACGCGCGGGTCGCAGCGCTGCCACTCCTCCGAGACGTTGTAGAGCTGCACCAGGTCACCCGCGGCGTGCCGGCGCAGCACCGCGACGACCGACGGGTTCGACGTCTCGACCGGCACCGACTCGACCGCCGCGTGCAGGCTCGGCAGCGACCGGCGTACGTCGCCCAGGTGCCGCACCATCGCGAACACGCGGCCCTCCAGCGTGCCCGGGTCGTGCCGGTGCCCGGCGACGTCCCACGGCATGCGCGGGCGGTGCATCCACCGGTTGTCGCCGGCGTGCTCGGGCTCGTCGCGGTAGCCGGTGTCGTTGCGCAGCGCCAGCTCGTCGCCCATGTACAGCAGGGGGATCCCGCCGAAGCCGTAGACCATCGCGTAGGCGAGACGCAGCCGGCGGACCGCGCGCTCGAGCATCGGCACGTCGCCGGACTCGAGCGCCTGCTCGATGCCGACCAGGCTCGCCGCCGTGCCGCTCGTCCGGCTGTCGCCGGTCGCCTCGTTGACCTGGAACTCCTCGCCGCGCGCGAAGCTTCCCGGCGCGCGCCCGGCGTACCAGTCGGACAGGAACGCGCGGTGCGCCGGTCCGTCCCAGCCGACCTGCCACGCGTCGGTGTCGTCGATCGCCCAGCCGATGTCGTCGTGGCAGCGCAGGTACGTCGCCCACGCGGTCGTCGTCGGCTTCGGCGGGAACTTCTCCAGCGCGCGGACCAGCAGGCGGCCGTCGCGCGTCGCGAGGGCGGACCAGATCTGCACCATGAGGCTGTTGTGGTACGCGAGGTCCGAGACGTGACCGGCGTAGTCGCCGACGCCGAGGTAGTGCACGACCTGTGCCGGGCCGACGATCGCCTCGGCCTTGAACACCAGTGACGGCGCGGCGATGCGGGCCACGGCCCGCAGCGCGCGGGTGAGGCCGTGCACCTCGGGCTGGTTCTGCGAGTCGGTCCCCAGGCGCTTCCAGAGGAAGGCGATGGCGTCGAGGCGCAGGCAGTCCACGCCGCGGTTGGCGAGGTGGAGCGTGATCTCGGCGAACTCGCAGACGACGTCGGGGTTCGACCAGTTGAGGTCCCACTGGTAGTCGTTGAACGTCGTCCAGACCCAGCCGCCGATCTCGTCGTCCCACGTGAAGTTGCCCGGCGCGAAGTCCGGGAACACCTCGGGCAGCGTGCGCTCGAACCGGTCGGGCTCGGTGCGGTCGGCGTAGACGTGGAAGTAGTCGCGGTAGCGCCGCTCGCCGCGGCGGGCCGCCTCCGCCCACGCGTGCTCGCGGGCGACGTGGTTGAGGACGAGGTCGATCGTGAGCGCGATGCCGGCGTCGTGCAGCGCCGCGGCCAGTGCCTCGAGGTCGGCCATCGTGCCGAGGTCACCGCGAACCTCGCGGTAGTCGGCGACGGCGTACCCGCCGTCGTTGGCGCCCGGTCGCGGCCGGAGCAGCGGCATGAGGTGGAGGTACGACGTCCCGAGCTCGCGCAGGTAGTCGATGTGCTTCGCGACGCCGTCGAGCGTGCCGGCGAAGCGGTCGGCGTAGGCGACGTAGCCGAGCGCGTCCGGGCGCTGGAACCAGTCGGGCGTGAGCAGCCGGTCGCGGTCGCGGTCGCGCAGCGCCACCGGGCGGGCGAGCCAGCCGTCCACCACGGCGCCGGCGAGCCGGACGACCAGGGCGTCGGCGTCCTCGGCGGCGAACACGGCCCGGATCCCGGCCTCGAGGTCCGGGCCCCAGCGCCGGGCGCGGGCGACGAGGTCGTCGGCGCCGTCGGTCGCCGTGGCGTCGGCGCGGCGCAGCGCGGCCGCCACCAGGTCGGCCACGTCGGTCGGTGTAAGCGCTGTCACGTGGGCCATTGTGCGGCACGGGAGCCGCGCACGGGAGGGATCCGGCCGGCCGGGAAACGCGCGCGAAACCAGGAGTGCCTGCGCACGAAACGCGCGGCCGTCACACTGCGGGGATGCGCACCGAGGCCGGCCCGGGACGCGCCGGGGCCTACGACGAGATGGTCGACGGCCAGGGCCTGCCGCGTCCCGGCATGGGCACGGTGGCCGAGGTGCTCCACACGCTCGGCCCGGAGGGCCTCGCCGAGCGTGCCCGCCTCCGCGACGCCTACCTCGACCGCCAGGGCATCACGTTCTCGCTGTCCGGCCGCGAGCGGCCGCTCCCGCTCGACCTCGTGCCGCGCGTCGTCGGCGCCGCGGAGTGGGACCGGGTCGAGAAGGGGATCATCCAGCGGATCAAGGCCCTCGAGCTGTTCCTCGCCGACGTGTACGGGCCCGGCGAGGTGCTCGACGCCGGCGTCGTCCCGCGGCGCCTCGTCACGACGTCGAACCACTACCACCGTGCGGCGTACGGCCTCGTACCGCCGAACGGCGTGCGCATCCACGTCGCCGGGATCGACCTCATCCGCGACGAGGCAGGTGAGTTCCGCGTCCTCGAGGACAACCTGCGCTGCCCGAGTGGCGTGTCGTACGTGCTGGAGAACCGCCGCACGCTGGCGCACGTCCTGCCCGAGGTGTTCGCCGGGCAGCAGGTGCGGTCCGTCGCCGAGTACCCCGAGCGGCTGCTCGACGCGCTGCGCGCCGCCGCGCCCTCCGACGTGTCGGACCCGACCATCGCCGTGCTCACGCCCGGCGTGCACAACTCCGCGCACTTCGAGCACGCGTTCCTCGCCCGCCGGATGGGTGCGGAGCTCGTCGAGGGCCGCGACCTGTTCTGCCGCGACGACCGGCTCTGGATGCGCACCGTCCGCGGCGCGCGGCCCATCCACGTCGTCTACCGCCGCATCGACGACGAGTACCTCGATCCGGTCCACTTCGTACCCGACTCGCTGCTCGGCGTGCCCGGCCTGCTCAACGCCGCGCGCGCGGGCAACGTCGCGATCGCCAACGCCGTGGGCAACGGCGTTGCCGACGACAAGGCCATCTACCCGTACGTGCCGGCGATGATCGAGCACTACCTCGGCGAGCGGCCGCTGCTGCCGAACGTGGAGACGTACGACCTGGCCGACGCGGACCAGCGCCGTCACGTCATCGCCCACCTCGACCGCATGGTGGTGAAGCCGGTCGACGGCTCGGGCGGCTACGGGCTCGTCATCGGTACGTCGGCGACGGACGCGCAGCTCGCGCAGGTCGCCGAGACGATCGAGGCCGACCCGCGCGGCTGGATCGCGCAGCCGATCATCACCCTGTCGACCTGCCCCACCCTCGTCGACGAGTCGGCGCTCGAGCCGCGCCACGTGGACCTGCGGCCGTTCGCCGTCAACGACGGGGACGACATCTTCGTGCTGCCCGGCGGCCTGACCCGCGTGGCGCTGCCGAAGGGCAGCCTCGTGGTGAACTCCTCCCAGGGCGGGGGGTCGAAGGACACCTGGGTCCTCGACGAGGGCGACCGCGGCACCGGGGACGACGGCCACCCCGCTCCTCCACGGGTCACCCGGGTGCGCCGCAGCGCCGTCGCCCGGCAGAGCGCGCCCGTTACGGCGGACGAGCGGCTCCGCCAGCAGGAGGGCCAGCAGCAGCAGCGCGCGACGCCGAGCCCCGGGGGGACGCCGTGCTGAGCCGCCTCGCCGAGTCGTTCTACTGGATCGGCCGCTACCTCGAGCGCGCCGAGGGGACCGCCCGCCTGCTCGCCGAGCACTACCACCTCACCGTCGAGGACCGGTCGGTCCCGGACGCCGTCGCGGCGGCGGTCGTCCTCGACGCGCTCACCCTGACGCACGACGTCGTCACCACCCCGGCCGAGCTCGTGCGCTCGCTGCTGGGCGACGCCGCGAACCCCTCCACCGTCGTCGGGTCCGTCGCGGCTGCCCGCGAGAACGCGCGCAGCGTGCGCGACGCCCTGCCCGGCGACGTGTTCGAGGCGCTCAACGGCGCCCACCTCACGCTCACCCGCGGCCTGACCGCGGCGGCGAGCCCCGGTGCCTCGATGCACCGCGTGCTCGAGCGCCTCATGGTCGTCAACGGCGCCATCGAGTGGACGATGCCGCGCGACGAGGGTCACTACTTCCTCGCGCTCGGCCGGGCGCTCGAGCGCATCGACATGACGGCGCGGCTGCTCGACGTGCGGCACGACGTCGTGTGGCCCGACACCGGACCGGTCGCCGCGCTGCGCTCCGCCGCGGGGCTGTCGGCGTTCCTGCGCACCGGGGAGGCGCCCTCGGGCGAGCAGGTGCGCGAGTTCCTCGTCCTCGACCCGACCTTCCCGCGCTCGATGCTGCACTCGGCGCAGCGGGCCGAGGCGGCGGTCCGGGGGCTCCAGACGCTCGGCGGCGTCGACGACGGCGAGCTCGTCCGGGAGGTCGGGCTGATGCGCTCGCGGCTCGAGTTCGCCGGCGGCCTGCACGACCCCGCGGTGATCGACCAGCTCGTGCACGACACGCAGGGCTCGTGCGTCGCGACGGCGGCCGCGGTGGCCGAGGCCTACTTCCGCCAGGCCGGGACGATCGTGTGGAGCCACTGATGTCGACCGGACGGCGCCTGCGCATCACCCACCGCACCGGCTACCGCTACATCGCGCCCGTCGTCGCGTCGTTCAACGAGGTGCGCATGACGCCGCGCGACGCCGACGGGCAGATGCTGCTGTCCCACCAGCTGCAGGTCTCCCCCCGTGCGTCGGTCCAGGCCTACGTCGACTACTGGGGCGCCCTCGTGCAGTCCTTCGACGTGCACGAGGAGCACGACGTGCTCGAGATCGTGGCGACGAGCCTCGTCGACGTACCGCCCGGGCGCGCGCCCGCCGAGGGCGTGGACTGGCGCACGGTCTGCGGCAGCCCGGTCGCCGACCGGTGGGGCGAGTTCCTCGCGCCCACCGCGCTCGTCGACGACGCGCGCGAGGACCCGGCCCGCGCGGACGTCGTCGATCGACTGCGCGCCCTCCCGACGCCCGCGCTCGCGGTGCGCGGCGCGATCGAGGCGACCCGTGACCGGATCCGCTACGACGACGGCGCGACCGGCGTGACGACGACGGCGCGCGAGGCGTGGGCGCTCGGCGGCGGCGTCTGCCAGGACTACTCGCACACGCTGCTCTCGCTGCTGCGCGCGCTCGGCATCCCCGCGCGGTACGTGAGCGGCTACCTCCACGACGAGGAGGAGACGCCGGGCCGCACGGTCGTCGGCGAGAGCCACGCGTGGATCGAGGTGTGGAACGGCGGCTGGGAGGCGTACGACCCGACCAACGACCGGTCCGTCGGGTCGGCGCACGTCGTCGTCGCGCGGGGACGCGACTACGCCGACGTGCCGCCGCTCAAGGGCGTCTACGCCGGAGGCCTGAGCGAGTCCCTCGGCGTCACCGTCGAGATCACGCAGCTCCCGCACTGATCGCGACCCTTCTGTCTCGGGGACAGGTCTTCCCACCTCGTCTTCTCCATGCCTCGACCGGACGTCCGCCACTCGAGGCGTTGCGCGGTCGGTCCTCGAGAGACGACCGCACCTCACTCGACCGGCCGGGTGATCTCCGCGAAGAGGCGCTCGTAGTCCACCACCATGCGCTCCGCCGAGAACCTCGTCTCCGCCTCGCGGCGGCATGTCGCGCGGTCGAGCTCGCCGACTCGCTCGACCGCGCGCACCGCCTCGGCGACTCCGTGCACGAGGAACCCGGTCACGCCGTCGGACAGCAGCTCGGGCATCGACCCGCGCGGCGTCGCGACGACCGGCGTGCCCGTGGCGAGCGACTCGACCACCGAGAGCCCGAACGGCTCGTCGAAGTCGATGAGGTGCAGCAGCGCCGCGGCACCGCCGAGCAGCCGGTCGCGCTCGGCCGGGCCGACCGGGCCGACGTACGAGACCGCCGAGCCGTCGACGTGCGGCTGCACCTCGCGCCGGAAGTAGTCCTCGTCGTGCACGACGCCGGCGATGACGAGCGGCCGACCGGCGCGGCGCGCGACGTCGATGGCCGTCGCCGTGCCCTTGTCCGGGTGGATGCGGCCGAGGAACAGCAGGTAGCCGCCGTCGCCAGGACCGACGGTGAACCGGTCGAGCTCGATGCCGTGATGGATGGTCGCGGCGTAGGAGAGCGACGGGTGCCGGTCGGAGTCGCTGATCGAGACGTAGTGCGCGACGTCGTCGTAGGCGCGGTACACCGGCACGATCCGCTCGGAGGAGAAGCCGTGGATCGTGGTGACGACCGGCGTCCGCACGAGCCGGCTGAACACGAGCGGGAGGAAGTCGAACTGGTTCGAGATCACGTCGAACTCGTCGGCTCGCTCGAAGGCCGCGGCGATGTGCAACGCCTCGTACACCTTCGCGTCGACGTCGGATTCCTCCTCGTAGCCGGCGGGCGCCTCCGCGTGCAGGCGGGCGGAGGTCGTGGAGTCGGCCGTCGCGAACAGCGTCACGTCGTGGCCGCGCGCCACCAGCCCCTCGGCGAGGGTCGACGCGACCTGCTCCCACGGGCCGTAGGAGCGGGGCGGCACGCTGTGGGCGATCGAGGCGAGCACGGCGATCCTGATGGGTCCTCCACGTGCGACTGACCGCGACACTACCGTCGGGCGGCGGCCCCGGGACCCGCCGGACGCCGGTGTCCGGTGGGAGCCCGCGACTGGTCGGTGACCTGCTCGCGCACGGGTAGAGTGGAGTCACGTCAGCGGTCCGGTTCGCCGGGCCCGGCCCCGTGTGGAACGAAACCAGGGGCCATCGCACGGGTCATCGCCTCCGCAGGCACAGCCGCCCTCGGGCGCATCGCACAGGTCGTCGCGGCATGACCGTCGCAGGCAGGTCGTCAGACCCGTCGCATCTCGCAGAGACGATCAGCCATGTCCGTCATCGGATTCGTCAGTACCTACCAGCCCACCCTGTGCGGCCTGGCCACCTTCAGCGCGTCGCTCTTCCAGGAGCTCGTGACGTCGTCGGCGTCGCACGGCCGCGTGGTGCGTGTCGTCGACACCCCGCAGCCGCGGCTCTCGCGCGACGTCGTCGAGGAGCTCGTGGCCGGCGACCCCGCCAGCAGGATCCGCTCGGCCGCGGCGCTGGCCTCGTGCGACGTGGTGATCGTGCAGCACGAGTACGGCGTCTACGGCGGCCCCGACGGCGACGAGGTCCTGCCCTTCCTCGCGGCGCTCGACGCACCGACGATCGTCGTCCTGCACACCGTGCTGAGCGCACCGACCGAGCACCAGCGGGTCGTGCTCGACGAGGTGGCCGCGCTGGCCGACGTCGTCGTCGTCATGACCGGGACCGCCCGGGACCGCCTGGCCGAGCTCTACTCCGTCGACATGCACAAGGTGCGCCTGATCCCGCACGGCGCTCCCGCGGTGCCGAAGTCGGTCTCGGCGACGTTCCGCTCGGTCGAGCCGACGATCCTCACCTGGGGACTGCTCGGGCCGGGCAAGGGCATCGAGTGGGGCATCTCCGCGATGGCCCTGCTGCAGGACGTCAGCCCGCTGCCGCAGTACGTCGTGGCCGGACAGACGCACCCGAAGGTCCTCGCCCACCAGGGCGAGGCGTACCGCCTCGGGCTCACCGAACAGGTGCACGAGCTGCACCTGTCGCACTGCGTGACCCTGGACAACCACTACCGGCACCAGAGCGCGCTCGCCGGCCTCGTGTCGACGGCCGACGTCGTCCTGCTCCCGTACGACTCGACGGACCAGGTCACCTCCGGCGTCCTCATCGAGGCGGTGGCCGCCGGGAAGCCGGTCGTGGCCACCCGGTTCCCGCACGCGGTCGAGCTGCTGAGCGACGGCGGCGGCATCCTCGTCCCGCACAAGGACCCGGTCGCCATGGCCGACGCGTTGCGGATGGCCCTCGCCCGACGCGCGCCCGTACGCGTCTCCTCCGCGCGCACCGTGGCACCGCCGATGCTGTGGCCCGCCGTCGCGGACCGCTACCGCGACGTGGTGAGCCAGCTCAAGTCGGCGCGATCCGCCGCATGACCCGAACCCTCGTCGCACCGGGCCCCGTCTTCGACCACCTCCTCGCGCTGAGCGACGGCGGTGGGTTGCACGAGCACGCGCGGCACGACGTACCGCGTCCCGAGCACGGCTACTGCGTCGACGACGAGTCGCGCGCGCTCGTCGTGCTCTGCCGCGAGCCGCGGCTCGGTGCGGGGCTCCACGCACTCGCCGAGCGCTGCCTCGACCTGGTCGCGGGCGCGATCGCCCCCGACGGCCGGTGCCACAACCGGCACGACACCGCCGGTTCCTGGACCGACGAGGCCGGGCTCGACGACGTCTGGGGGCGTGCCGTCTGGGCGCTCGGCTTCGCGGCCGTGCACGCGCCGTCCGACGGGATGCGTGCCACCGCGCTCGTCGCCTTCCGCACGGCGACGGCTGCGCACCCGACCCAGTGGCGGCCCCTGGTCTTCGCCGCACTCGGCGCCGGGGAGCTGCTGCTGGCCCGGCCGGACGAGACCGCGGCGCGAGACCTGCTGCGGCGGTTCACGGCGGAGACCGCCGGCCGCCCGGGCACGCCCGCGTGGCCCTGGCCGGAGCCCCGCCTCGCCTACTCCAACGGCTCGGTCGCCGAGGCGGTGATCCTCGCGGGCCACGCCCTCGGCGACCGCGCCGTGCTCGGGCGCGGGCTCGCCCTCCTCGACTTCCTGCTCGCCGTCGAGACCAGCGGGGGGCACCTGTCCGTGACTCCCGTCGGCGGACGGGGACCGCTCGACGTAGCCCCGGCGTTCGACCAGCAGCCGATCGAGGTCGCCGCCCTGGCCGACGCGTGCGCCCGCGCCCACGCCGTCACCGGCGACGAGCGATGGCGGGCCGCCGTCGGGCTGGCCGCCGCCTGGTTCCTCGGCGACAACGACTCGTCGACGCCGATGGTCGATCCGGCGACCGGGGCCGGGTACGACGGCCTGCAGCGCCTCGGCCGCAACGACAACCGCGGCGCCGAGTCGACGCTCGCCGCGCTGAGCACCCTGCAGCAGCTGACGCGGGGGTCGCGCTCGTGATCGACCGGACCCCGCTGGCACATCGGGTCGACGCGGCGCTCGACCCCGATCCGCGGCGGGTCGTCTTCCGGCTCTTCCTGCCCGGCGAGGAGACCCGCGAGGGGCAGTCCCGCGTCGGTGCGGTGGTCGAGCGCGTGCTCGCCCTGCCCGACGACGAGGTCGCGGAGTGCGCGGCACAGCTGCGCGCGGACTTCTGGACGCACCACGAGACGGTGGCGCGCGCCGTCGAGCAGAACGCATTCCTCGTCGCGGCGCACGTCGCGGACCCGCAGGAGATCTCCGCGGACCGCCGGCTCGTCCTGGGAGCGGCGCTGACCGCGGGGTACGCCGTCGAGGGTGCCGCGCTCTGCAACCCCAGTGCCGTGCGACACCCGGACCAGTCCGGCCTCGCGCCGGGGCAGGCGCGCGTCGCGCTGAGCGTGCGGGGGATCGGCGAGGGGCACGTCTCCTCGATCGAGTTCGTGTCGGCGGTCGTCGGACCAGGCGCCCGGTGGACGTTCGAGCCGCGCGCGGCGCCGGCGCTCGCGGGGACGGTGCTGGACGCGCCCTGGCGTCGCGAGCACCTCCGGGCCCTGCTCGAGGACGCCGGCCGCATCGACGACCTCGCCTACAACGTGCTGGCGCTCCTCCCGGACCCGTTCTCCGGAGCGGACCTCGAGGCGGCGCTGGCAGGCGTGCACGCGCACCTCCTCGCGCAGCCCGACGCGGACGAGACGCTCGCGGTCCTGCGTCGCCTGGTCGCCTCCGTCTACGACGTCACGTTCCCGCCGGACGTGCAGATCAGCCAGCAGGTGCTCATGCCGCACGCGGCGGAGGAGAGCCACGGCATGGAGGACGCGCGCTTCGTCCGGTTCACCGACGACGACGGGACCGTCGAGTACCGGGCGACCTACACGGCGTACGACGGCCGGGCGATCGCCCCGCGACTGCTCACCAGCCCCGACCTGAGGCACTTCTCGGCGGGCCGGCTGGCCGGACCCGCTGCCCTCAACAAGGGGATGGCCCTGTTCCCCCGGCGTATCGCCGGCCGCTACTGGGCCATGTCGCGGTCCGACGGCGAGAGCAACTGCGTCGCCAGCTCGACCGACGGCATCGTGTGGGGGGAACCCGAGACGCTGCAGGCTCCGGTGGAGGCATGGGAGCTCGTGCAGATCGGCAACTGCGGGCCGCCCATCGAGACCGACCGCGGCTGGCTCGTCCTCACGCACGGTGTCGGTCCCATGCGCACCTACTCGATCGGTGCGATCCTGCTCGACCTCGACGACCCCGGCCGGGTCGTGGGTCGCCTCCGGACGCCGCTCCTCGAGACGCGCGAGGACGAGCGGTACGGCTACGTCCCGCACGTGCTCTACAGCTGCGGGGGTCTCGTGCACGACGGTCTGCTGTGGATCCCGTACGGCGCGAGCGACCAGCGCGTCCGGGTCGCCTGGCTCGTGCTCGACGACCTGCTCGAGCGGATGGTCGCCGACCACGAGTCCGCCGCGCGCTGACGGAGGGCAGGACGGTCGGCGTGGGCGACCGGTATGCCCATCGCGCGCAACGTTCTTGCGCGCCACCTGCGAGCGACGTGCCCGCGTTCGGGGCGAATCAACGGCGCCGCCGGGCCACGATGGGTCGCGAAGCCGAGCACCGCCCGGAGGAGCCCCCATGGACGCGTCGACCCCCGCCCGACTCCACGTCGACTCCGAGGTGGGTCCGCTGCGCCAGGTGATCGTGCACCGACCCGGCCTCGAGCTCACCCGCCTCACCCCCAGCAACGTCGACGAGCTCCTCTTCGACGACGTCATGTGGGGCGCCCGCGCGCGGGAGGAGCACGACGCGTTCGTCGGCAAGCTGCGCGACAAGGGCGTCGTCGTCCACCAGTTCGCCGAACTGCTGGCGTCGGTGCTCGACACGGACGAGGGCCGGGAGTTCGTCCTGTCCCGGACGACGAACGAGCACACGGTCGGACCGCAGCTCGTCGAGCCGCTGCGCGAGCGGCTGGAGAGCCTCGACGGCACCGCCCTCGCCGGTGCGCTCGTCGGCGGCGTGCTGAAGCAGGACCTCGAGCTCCCCGCCGGGTCCTCGCTGCTGTGGGACTACCTGGCCGACGACGACTTCGTCCTCGCGCCGCTGCCCAACACGCTGTTCCAGCGCGACAACATCGCCTTCGCCTACGGCGGGCTGTCGGTGCACCCGATGGCCGTGCCGGCGCGCGAGCGCGAGATCGTCCACTCCCGCGCGGTGCTCCACTTCCACCCGCTCTTCCGCGACGCGCACGTGCACACGTACTACGGCGACGACGACCTGTGGCACCACCCGGCGACGTGCGCCGGCGGCGACATCCTCGTCGCCGGCAACGGCGTCGTCCTCGTCGGCATGGGACCGCGTACGACGCCGCAGGGCGTGGGGCTGCTCGTGAGCGGCTACTTCTCCGACCCGCGCCGGCAGGTCACGAAGGTCATCGTCGTCGAGCTGCCGAAGACACCGCCGCTCACCCACCTCGACACCGCGCTCACGATGCTCGACGCCACGACGTTCAGCGTCTACCCGTACCTCGACAAGAACCTCAGGTCCTACACGCTGACCCCGCGCGGCGCCGACGGCGCCTACGACATCGAGGAGAACACCGACCTGTTCCGCGCCGTCGCGGACGCGCTCGGCGTCGCGGAGGTGCGCGTGCTCCAGGCGCCGATCGACGAGATGACCGCGGCACGCGAGCAGTGGGACGACGGCAGCAACTTCCTGGCCGTCGCGCCCGGCGTCGTGTTCGGGTACGACCGCAACCAGTCGACGAACACGTTCCTGCGCAAGCACGGCATCGAGGTCGTCACGATCGCCGGGTCCGAGCTCGGTCGCGGGCACGGTGGTCCACGCGCGATGACCTGCCCGATCGAGCGCGGCCCCGCGTCCTGACCCGTCCGCAGCTCTGGCGCGACGGCAGCCCGACATCCCTTCGCTCAGGGGCATGTCGCTGTGCTCGGACACGCACGAGGCGCACTGGGACAGCCAGCCGCTGACCAGCCGGGGGATCACCCCGGGGCGGACGACGGACCACGTGCGCCAGCTCGCCGGAGCAGCGCACGCCTGACCAACCGGCCACGGGCGAGCCACGGCGGTCGAGGTGTGGTCGTGCGCCCTGCTGGTCAGGGCCGGGTTCGTGGTGGGGTGAAGGTCCAGCAGCCGGTGGTGTGCGGGTCGA
>JAJXTD010000176.1 GCA_021784035.1 Actinomycetes bacterium
GGTCATGACGGCGCCGCCCTTGTGGTACGAGATCGGGCTGCCACCGCCGCCCTTGCCGGCCTGGCCCCGGACGCGGGTCGGCATGGTCACCTTGTCCGGGCTGGGTGCCTGGCCGAGCCGCGCGGCGGAGTCGGGGGCGGGAGCGGCGCCGGCTCCCGGCGCCAGGGTGACGGACATCGCGAGGGCGAGGCCGGCCGCGGTGGACGCGGCGAGGGCGGATCGACGCATGGGGGCTCCTGGGCTGGCGTGCCTGGACGGGACGGGTGGGTCGACGTCCCCGAACGACCGACGAGCACGGCCGCAGCAGGGCTCGGGACGACTGTCTCGTGAGGCTACCCTCAGCACCCTCCCCCGTTCGGGTGATCAGCGCTGATGGTGGGCGGAGCCGGCAGCGGCGGGGTCAGGACCCGCCCGAGGTGGCGACGACGGGACCGCTGGCGTACTGCGGGGCCTGGACCGGGACCGGGGCGGTGCCGCCCGAGCTGCTCGCGGCGGCCGGCAGGGCGCCGGTCCAGTCGGGCCCGATCACGAGCGTGACGACGGAGCCGGTGCCGGTGGGCGAACCGGTGCCTACGCCGGTGGCCGCCGCGAGCGTCCGCGCCGCGGCGATCTCCGTGGGCGCGTAGACGATCGTGCTGGCGCTCACCTGCCCGCCGGGCGCGTTCCCGATCGCGACCACGTCGAACCCGGCGGAGGACAGCTTGTCCGCGACGGAGCGTGCGGCGCCGGCGACGCCGATCCCGTTGAGCACCTGGACCTTGACCTGCCGCGGTGCGACCACGCGCGGCGTCACGGTCGACGCCGCGGCGGACCCGGTCGAGCTCGAGCCGGTCGCCGCCGCGGCCGAGGAGCTCGTGGTCGTGCGGGCGACGGACTTCGCGTGGGTGGTGGCGGCGAGCGCCGCGCCGAGGCCGAGCGCCCCGACGGCGCCGGCGACGGCCGTGCCGGCGGTGAGCGCGGTCACTCGGGTGAGCAGGGCGTCCCGGCTCTCGGGGGTCCACGGTCGAGCGTTCACGACGCCTCCGGGGTGTGTCGCTGTACGGCGGGTCGAGCGCGGGGGCGAACCCGCGAGCGACCCACTCGTCGGATCGTGCGGTACCCACCGTCGCAGCACGCTCTGTGCGGGCTCTGTGGTCGACCTGCGCGCCGACTGAGAGCCGGTTCCGGTCCGGGCCGCGGGGCCTACGGGCGGGGGATGCGGTACGTCGCGGTCACGTACGGGACGTCGACGACGTCGCGACCGGCCGTGTCCGCGTGTGTCGCGAGCAGCCGACGGACCGCGGCGTAGACGTCGTCGGCGTCCGCGCGCAGCCGCACGTAGGAGAACGTCGACAGCAGGCCGACGATCTCCTCGGGCGTCATCGGCACGGCGTGCGGGAAGTCGGCCTGCTCGACGCCGGGGTGGACCGCGACGATCTCGGCCATCGCCTCGCTCCGGCTCGCGCGCATCGAGTCCTCGCCGTCGATGAGGTCGGACAGCTCACCCATCCACGGCACGCGGGAGTCGCGCACGTTCCACAGCAGGCCGATGACGCCGCCCGGCCGCACGACGCGGACGAACTCGACGGCTGCCGCGGGCTTGTCGAACCAGTGCCAGGCCTGCGCGACGAGCACAGCGTCGACCGAGGCGTCGTCGAGCGGCAGCGACTCCGCGGGGGCGACGCGCGTCGGCACGTCCGGCACCCGTCGTTCGAGCTCCGCGAGCATCTGTCCGTCGGCGTCGTACGCCGTGACGTGCAGGGCCCGCTCGACGAGGAGGCGCGTCAGGGCGCCGGCGCCGGCACCGACGTCGGCGACGTCGCGGACCGGGTGCGTGGCGGCGTCGAGCACCCACGCGACCGCCGCGGCGGGATAGCCGGGACGATGATCGGCGTAGCTGCCGGCCTCGGCGCCGAAGGACAGGCGCCGGTCCTCGAAGGCGGGGCGGGTCACGCCCCGACGCTATCCCCGACGAGCCGCATCGGTGCCACCGATAGCCTTGCGCGCATGACCGACCAGCCCGTCGCGCCCGCCGATCCCGAGGACGACGTCCCCGAGCAGATCCGCGTGCGCCGGGAGAAGCGCCAGCGGCTGCTGGACTCCGACCACGAGCCCTATCCGGTGCGGGTGCCGCGCACGCACACGATCCCTCAGGTGCGCGCGGCCTACCCCGACCTCGACCCTGACACCGCCACCGGCGACGTCGTCGCGATCGCCGGACGCGTCATCTTCGTGCGCAACACCGGCAAGCTCTGCTTCGCGACGCTGCGCTCCGGTGACGGCACCGAGATCCAGGCGATGCTCTCGCTGGACAAGGTCGGCGAGGAGCGACTGGCCGACTGGAAGTCCGACGTCGACCTCGGCGACCACGTCGCGGTCGAGGGCGAGGTCATCACCTCCCGGCGGGGCGAGCTCAGCGTGCTCGCGGACTCGTGGCAGATGGCGGCGAAGACGCTGCGCCCGCTGCCGGTGGAGCACAAGCCGCTCGCCGAGGAGACCCGCGTCCGGCAGCGCTACGTCGACCTCGTCGTGCGCCCGCAGGCGCGAGAGGTGGCCCGGCTGCGGACGCGCACCGTCGCCTCGCTGCGGGAGAGCTTCGCGCGCCGCGACTACGTCGAGGTCGAGACGCCGATGCTGCAGACGATGCACGGCGGCGCGACCGCGCGCCCGTTCGTGACGCACTCGAACGCCTTCGACATCGACGTCTACCTGCGCATCGCGCCGGAGCTGTTCCTCAAGCGCTGCGTCGTCGGCGGCATCGAGCGCGTCTTCGAGATCAACCGCAACTTCCGCAACGAGGGCGCCGACTCCACGCACTCGCCGGAGTTCGCGATGCTCGAGTTCTACGAGGCCTACGCCGACTACCGCGACATGGCGCGCACCACGCGCGAGGTGATCCAGGAAGCCACGCTCGCCGCCTACGGGTCGCTGCAGTTCGAGCGCTTCGACGGCGAGGCGCGTGACTTCTCCGGCGAGTGGGACGAGGTGTACGTCTACCCCGCGGTGTCCGAGGCCGTGGGTCGTGAGATCACGCCGTTCACGCCGGTCGAGGAGCTGCGCGGCCTCTGCGAGGCGGTGGGCATCGAGCCGTTCCACACCTGGGTCCCGGGCAAGTACGTCGAGGAGCTCCTCGAGCACCACGTCGTGGGCACGTTCACCCGCCCGACGTTCGTCCTCGACTACCCCGAGGACACCTCCCCGCTCGTGCGTGCGCACCGCGAGCTGCCCGGCGTCGTCGAGAAGTGGGACCTCTACATCGACGGCCACGAGCAGGGCACGGGCTACTCCGAGCTCGTCGACCCGGTCATCCAGCGGGAGCGGCTCGTGGCGCAGTCGCTGCTCAAGGCCGGTGGCGACGTCGAGGCCATGCAGGTCGACGAGGACTTCCTGCGCGCGCTCGAGTTCGGCATGCCGCCCACCGGCGGCGTCGGCGTCGGCGTCGACCGGCTGCTCATGAACCTCACCGGCCTCAACATCCGCGAGACGATCCTGTTCCCGCTGGTGAAGCCGGAATGAGCCCGGCGTCGCGGCTGAGAATCCGTCCCGCGCGCACCGCGGACGTCCGCGCGATCCGGCGCCTCGTCGACACCTACGCGCCCGACCGTCGCCTGCTGTCCAAGGCGACGGTGACGCTCTACGAGGACGTCCCCGAGTTCATCGTCGGCGAGCTCGACGGCGAGGTCGTCGCGTGCGGTGCGGTCCACGTCATGTGGGAGGACCTCGCCGAGGTGCGCACGGTGGCCGTCGACCCGAGCCTGCGCGGCCAGGGGGTCGGCGGGGTGCTGCTCGACCACCTCGTCTCGCGCGCCCGCGACCTCGGCGTGAAGCGGGTGTTCTGCCTGACGTTCGAGACGGAGTTCTTCGGCCGGCACGGCTTCGTCGAGATCGAGGGCACCCCGGTCGACCACGCGGTCTTCGAGCAGCTGCTGCAGTCCTACGACGAGGGCGTCGCGGAGTTCCTCGACCTCGAGCGGGTCAAGCCGAACACCCTCGGCAACCACCGCATGCTGCTGGTGCTCTGACCCGGGCATGACGGCGGAGGTCCCCGGCGAGCTCCGGCTGCGCCCGCTCCGCCCGCGGACGCTGCGCCGCCTCGCGATCGCGCTCGTCGTGCTGCTCGGAGCGCTGTCGGCGTACCTCATGCTCGGCCAGGCCCGCGACGACTCGCCGACGTTCGACGAGCCGGTGTACGTCTCCGCGGGGCTGCTCGCGCTGAGGGAGCACGACCTCGCCTACAACGCCGAGCACCCGCCGCTGGCGAAGGCGATCGCGACGCTCCCGGTGCTGCTCACCGGCGCGACGCTCCCGCCCGGGCACGTCGCGGGCACGAACGACGAGCAGTCGTACTCCGCGGTGTTCCTGCGCGAGCAGCGCCGCGCGGGACTGCTCGGCGAGGTGACGTTCGCGTCGCGCGTCGTGCCCGTCCTGACCGTCCTGGTCCTCGCGGGACTGCTGTTCCTGCTCGGCCGGCAGCTGCTCGGAACGAGCGGCGGCCTGCTCGCCGCCGCGCTGTGGCTCGTCTCGCCTCTGGTGCTCGGACTCGGCCACCTCGACGGTGTCGACCTCCCGTTCGCGCTCGCCGTCGTGGTGCTCGCCGGCGCGCTCCTGCACCGGAGGCACCACGACGACCGGCGCTCGACCGTGCTCCTCGGCGTCGCCCTCGGGCTGTGCCTCGCGACGTCGATGCTCGGGCTCGTGCTGGTCCCCGTCGTCCTGGGGGTCCTGCTCGTGCAGCGTCGCCGCGCCGCGATCGTCCCGGGGCTCGTGGTGCTCGCGGTCGCGTGGGTGGTGCTGTGGGCGTCGTACGCCGTGCTCGACGTCGCCGTGGTCACGTCGCCGACCTGGCTGCTGCCCACGCCGTACGTCGACGGTCTGCGCTACCTCGCCACCGTGCCGCCGCCGTCGAACGGCTACCTGCTCGGAGTCGCGTGGACCGGCGGCCGCTGGTGGTTCTGGCCCGGCAGCATCCTGGTCAAGGTCACGACCCCCGTGCTGCTCGTGCTGCTGGTCGGCCCGGTCGCCTGGCGCTACGCCGAGCGCACGGTGCGGCGGGACGCGTTCGCCGTCCTCGCCGTGCCGGGCCTCGCCCTCGTGGCGGCCCTCATGCTCTCCTCGCGCGACCTCGGCGTGCGCTACCTGCTGCCCACGTTCGCGCTCTGGTGCGTGGGTGCGTCCGCGCTCGTGCTGGTGCTGCGGCCCGGGCTGGTGCGCATCGCGTCCGGCGCAGCCGCGGTGGTCGCGGCCGTCCTGCTGCTGGCGTCCGCGCCCCACTCGCTGGCGTACACGTCGCCGCCGTTCACCCCCGCGTACCGGGTCGCGACGGACTCCAACGTGGACTGGGGCCAGGACTTCGACTCGCTCCGGTCGTGGGCCGTCGGGCTCTCGCCGTACGTCGACTGGTTCGGGCCGCGCGGTACGTCGTGGACCGACGTCCCCGGGGCGAGGGACCTGCTGGCCGCGGACCCGGCGACGATCACCGGCTGGGTCGCGGTGTCCGCGACGCACCTCACGAGCGACCACGCCGACCGGCTGTCCTGGCTGCGTGCGTACTGCCCGGTCGGCACGATCGGCGGGTCGGTGCTGCTCTACCGCTTCGCCACGCCACCGACGGCGGACCCGGGACCCACGGCGCCCGCCCCGCCGTGCAGCGGCGACGTCAGCGTGCGCACGGCCGCGGGGTAGCCTGCGGCGTCGACCCGACGAGATGAGGCGCGGATGGTGGTCTACGGCGTCGCCGTCGTCGTGGTGTTCCTCGTCGTCCTGTGGGTCACCGGGCGCGGCCGCACCCGCACCGACGTCGAGGTGCCGCGGTGGTGGCGCCTCTCCGGTGTCATGGTCTGGATCTCCTTGCTGCTCGGCGGTTTCGCCGGCATCGCCCAGATGATCGAGCCGCTCGTGGCCGGCCTGTCGGAGACCGCGCGGTACGCCGTGAGCGGCGCCGTCCTCGGCGCCGTCGTCGCCCTCGTGGTGCGCCTCGGCGCGGGCATCGCGGTGGACGCCGACATGGGGCTGTTCCGCTGGGCCGTGCTGTTCCAGGTCATCGCGCTCGCCGGCGAGATCGTCGCGGCCGGGTCCACCGGAGCATCGGCGTACGCCGCCCTCGCCGTCATCCCGGCGTTCGGCCTGTTCTGCCTCGCGATGGCCTTCCGCGCCCCGCCGCGCCGGGGTGCGCCCCCGCCGGCTCCGTCCCGCGAGCGTCGCTAGCCCGTCCGCCGGCGCGTCGGCCACCCCCGAGTTACACCTCCAATCGACCGGTTCGTGGCCGCCAACAGGTGGGTACGACGTGTAACTCGCGTTCTGGGCCGGGCGGTCAGCCGGTGTTGCGCAGGCCCGTCGCGATGCCGTTGACGGTGAGCAGGAGCGCACGGCGCAGCGTCGGGTCGGCGTCGGCGTCCCCGGTGGCCCGCGTCGCGCGGACGCGGCGCAGCAGCTGCACCTGCAGGAGCTGCAGCGGCAACAGGTAGCGGTCGCGCGTCGCCAGCGTCGCGGCGAGCGACGGCTGCGACCCGAGCAGGTGGTCGCTGCCGGTGAGCAGCAGCACCTCGGACATCGTCGTCGCGTGCTCCTCGACGACG
>JAJXTD010000177.1 GCA_021784035.1 Actinomycetes bacterium
ACCCCAAGGTCGACTGGGTCACCCCGTTCACGCAGGCGACCGGGTGCAAGGTGAACGTCAAGATCGGCAACACGTCCGACGAGATGGTCACGTTGATGAAGACCGGTCAGTACGACGGTGTCTCGGCATCTGGTGACGCCTCGCTGCGCCTCATCTACGGCGGCGACGTCGCACCGGTGAACACCGGCCTGGTGCCGAACTACACGACGGTGTCGGAGTTCCTCAAGCTCAAGCAGTGGAACTCGGTCAACGGCGTGGCCTACGGCATCCCGCACGGCTGGGGCGCCAACGTCCTGGCCTACAACACGGCGGTCGTGAAGCCGGCGCCGACCTCGTGGGGCGCGGTCTTCGACCCGAACTCTCCGTACAAGGGCAAGATCACGGCGTACGACTCGCCGATCTACATCGCGGACGCCGCGCTGTACCTCATGAAGACCAAGCCCGAGCTGAAGATCACGAACCCGTACGCGCTCGACGACACGCAGTTCAAGGCGGCCGTCGACCTGCTCAAGGTGCAGCGCCCGCTCATCTCGAAGTACTGGGCCGACTACACCGCCGAGGTCAACTCGTTCGGTGCGCAGGAGACGGTGCTCGGCACCGCCTGGCAGATCAACGCCAACCTGATCAACGGCGAGGGCAAGGTCAAGGTCGACTCGCTCGTCCCGAGCGAGGGCGCGACCGGCTGGTCGGACACCTGGATGATCTCCAGCAAGGCCGCCCACCCGAACTGCATGTACAAGTGGATGGACTGGATCATCTCGCCCAAGGTCAACGACCAGGTGGCCGAGTGGTTCGGCGAGGCGCCCGCGCAGACGAAGGCGTGCGACGTCGCGACCAAGGGCTTCTGCGAGCAGTTCCACGCGCTCGACGCGGCGTACGCCAACTCGATCTCGTACTGGACCACGCCGACCAAGAACTGCCTCGACGGTCGCGGTGACATCTGCACGGACTACTCCGCCTGGGTCCAGGCGTGGACCGAGATCAAGGGCTGATGGCCTCGTCGTCGACCCCGACCGCGACGGACCCCTCCGGGGGCCCGTCGCGGTCGGTCTCGCGCTACCTCTACCGCCACCCGCGCGTGCGGCTGGCAGGACTGCTCACGGCCCCGCTGCTCTGGCTCGTCGTTCTCTACCTCGGGTCGCTGGCGATCATGGTCGTCGCCGCGTTCTGGAGCACCGACTCGTTCACCGGGCAGCTCATCAAGGAGCCGACGCTCGACAACTTCACGACGCTGTTCAGCAACGAGGTCTACCGCAACGTCGCGCTGCGCACCCTCGGCATCGCGGTTGCCGTGACCGTGATCGACATGGTGCTCGCCGTACCGCTGGCCTTCATGGCCGCGAAGGTCGTGCGCAGCCGGCGCGTCCGCTACGCGATCGTCATCGCCGTCACGATGCCGCTGTGGGCCGGCTACCTCGTCAAGGGCTACGCGATGCAGACGATGTTCATCAACAACGGCGTCATCGACTGGATGCTCGCGCCGTTCGGGCTCAAGGGCCCCGGCCTCGGCCTGCTCGCGACGGTCCTGTCGCTCGCGTACCTGTGGCTGCCCTACATGGTGCTCCCGGTCTACGCCGGTCTCGAACGCCTCCCCGACTCGCTGCTCGAGGCCTCCGCGGACCTCGGCGCGTCGGCCGGCCAGACGTTCCGCGGGGTGATCCTGCCGCTGCTGGTCCCCTCGCTCGTCGCCGGCTCGATCTTCACGTTCGCGCTCACGCTCGGCGACTACATCATGGTGAAGATCGTCGGCGGTACGACGCAGATGTGGGCCAACATCATCTACGACAACGTCGGCGTCGCGAACAACCTGCCGCTCGCGGCCGCGGCGGCCATCTTCCCGATCGTCGTCATCATCGGCTACCTGCTCGCGGTGCGCCGTACCGGCGCGCTCGAGAACCTCTGAGGCCCGTCATGACCCTGTCGCGCCGTGCCCGCTGGATCCTCGGGATCGTCTCCGCCGCGGTCCTCGCGTTCATCTACGTCCCGCTGGTCGTCGTCGTGGTCAACTCCTTCAACTCCTCGAAGGTGTTCTCCTGGCCACCGACGTCGTTCACGCTCGAGTGGTGGCAGAAGGCCGCGACGAACGAGGGCGTCCGGTCCGCGCTGGTCACGAGCATCAAGGCCGCCACCGGTGCGACGATCATCGCGATCCTGCTCGGCGTGATGATCTCGTTCGCCGTCTCGCGCTTCCGCTTCTTCGGCCGCGAGACCATCAGCTTCGTCGTGATCCTGCCGATCGCGCTGCCGGGCATCATCACCGGTATCGCGCTCAACTCGGCGTTCAACACGGTCCTCGTGCCGCTCGGCGTCAGCTTCGGGCTGTTCACCGTGATCCTCGGCCACGCCACGTTCTGCATCGTGGTCGTGTTCAACAACGTCCTCGCGCGGCTGCGGCGTACCGGATCGAGCCTCGAGGAGGCCGCGATGGACCTCGGGGCCGGCCCGTTCCAGACGTTCCGCGACGTCACGTTCCCCTCGGTGCGCTCCGCGCTCGTCGCGGGCGCGCTGCTCGCGTTCGCGCTGTCGTTCGACGAGATCGTGGTCACGAGCTTCACCGCCGGCCCGGGCATCGAGACCCTGCCGCAGTGGATCTTCAACAACCTGTTCCGCCCGAACCAGGGGCCGATCATCAACGCCGTGGCGGCCGCGCTGCTCGTGGCCTTCATCCTCCCGGTCTACCTCGCGATGCGGATGAGCGACGGCCCGGGCCGGGTCCCGCAGGTGCCGGACCGGTCCGGGCGCACGTAACTGATCATCGGGCTGCTTCCTGAGCCGGGAAACGACCCGATGATCAGTGACATCGGCCACGATGGCGGGGTGGAGGACGAGTCGGTGCTGTCCCGTCCGGCGCCGGAGCCGGACGTCGTGGTGTCGTGGGGGCCCGGACCGCTCGACGTCGCGGACGTGCAGCTCGGCGGCGACGACCGGCCGCTGGTCGTCGTCGTCCACGGCGGGTTCTGGCGTCCGGCGTACGACCGCCGCCACCTGCGCCCGATGATCCACGCGCTCGCGGCCGACGGCTTCACGGCCGTCGCGCCGGAGTACCGCCGGGTCCCGGGCGACCCCGACGCCACGCTCGAGGACGTCCGCGTGGCGCTGCGCGTCGTGCCGGTCGAGCTGCGGGGGAGGTACGACGGCCGCGTCGTCGTCCTCGGGCACTCGGCGGGCGGGCACCTCGCCCTGTGGGCCGCCGCGGTGGCGCCGGCCACCGGGCTGGTCGGGACCGTCGCGCTCGCACCCGTCGCCGACCTCGGCGCGGCCGACCGCGAGCGCCTCGGCGGCGGTGCGGTCGCGGCGTTCCTCGGCGCCGCCGCGGCCACCCGCCCGGACCTCGATCCGACGCGGATGGTGTCGGCCGTCACGCCGGTGACGCTCCTGCACGGGGTCGACGACGAGGTCGTCCCGCTGCGCCAGTCCGAGGCCTACGCCGCGGCGCACCCGGACGCCACGCTCCGGGCGATCCCCGGAGCCGGTCACTTCGCCCTCGTCGACCCGGAGTCGGCCGCCTGGCCGCAGGTGGTCGCGGCGGTCCGGGACATGGCCGGCGCGTGACGGCCGGAGGCGGCCCGAGGTGCCTTCGATCCGATGGCCGGGGCCGGTCCGAGGTGCCTCCGGCGCGATGAGCAGGGGCGGTCCGAGGTGCCTCCGGCCTGATGGCCGGGGCCGGTCCGAGGTGCCTCCGATCTGATGGCAGGGGGCGGTTCGACCCGCCGCGCGACCCGCCGTCGCCCCCGGCGCGGCCCCGCGGCACGCGGTCCGGCCCGGAGCCCGGTCCACGTAGACTGCAGCCGTGCCCCGCGGTGACGGACTGCTCAGCCACGACCTGCTCCCCGGTGAGAAGGGTCCCCAGGACGCGTGCGGCGTCTTCGGGGTCTGGGCGCCGGGCGAAGAGGTCAGCAAGCTCACCTACTTCGGGCTCTACGCCCTCCAGCACCGCGGCCAGGAGTCGGCCGGCATCGCGGTGAGCGACGGCTACCACACGGTCGTCTACAAGGACATGGGCCTCGTGTCGCAGGTCTTCAACGAGGCCTCGCTGGAGAGCCTCCACGGGCACATCGCGATCGGCCACGCGCGCTACTCCACCACCGGCGCCAGCGTGTGGGAGAACGCCCAGCCGACCTTCCGCGCCACCGCGACCGGCCACCTCGCGCTCGGCCACAACGGGAACCTGACCAACACCCACGAGCTGGCCCGCCGCGTGCGCGAGCGGGCCGAGGCCAACGGCGAGCTGCCGCTCGGCTCCCACGTGTCGAGCACGAGCACGAGCGACACCGACCTGCTCACCGCGCTCCTCGCGTCGCACCCCGATCTCTCCCTCGAGGCGGCGGCCATGGTGGAGCTCCCGCTGCTCAAGGGCGCGTTCTCCCTCGTCTTCATGGACGACACCACGCTCTACGCCGCCCGCGACCCACAGGGCATCCGGCCGCTGACCCTCGGCAAGCTCGAGCGCGGCTGGGTCGTCGCGAGCGAGACGGCGGCGCTCGACATCGTCGGTGCGTCGTTCGTCCGCGAGGTCGAGCCCGGCGAGCTCGTCGCGATCGACGAGCACGGCCTGCGCACGCAGCGCTTCGCCGAGGCCGACCCCAAGGGCTGCCTGTTCGAGTTCGTCTATCTCGCCCGCCCCGACACGACGATCTCCGGGCACAGCATCCACGCGGTGCGGGTCGAGGTCGGCCGCCAGCTCGCGCGCGAGCACCCGGTCGAGGCCGACCTCGTGATCCCCGTGCCCGAGAGCGGCACGCCCGCGGCGGTCGGCTACGCCCAGGAGTCCGGCATCCCGTTCGCCCAGGGGCTGGTGAAGAACGCCTACGTCGGCCGCACGTTCATCCAACCCTCGCAGACCATCCGCCAGCTCGGCATCCGGCTCAAGCTCAACCCGCTGCGCGAGATCGTCCAGGGCAAGAAGCTCGTCGTCGTCGACGACTCGATCGTGCGCGGCAACACTCAGCGGGCGATCGTCCGGATGCTGCGCGAGGCGGGTGCCCTCGAGGTGCACGTCCGCATCTCCAGCCCACCGGTGAAGTGGCCGTGCTTCTACGGCATCGACTTCGCCACGCGAGCCGAGCTCGTGGCCAACGGCCTCACCGTCGACGAGATCCGTACGTCGATCAGCGCCGACTCGCTGGGCTACGTCTCGCTCGAGGGTCTCGTCGACTCGACAGGTGTCGCGATGGACCGGCTCTGCCGCGCATGCTTCGACGGCGTCTACCCCGTCGAGCTGCCGGAGCCCGAGCTGCTCGGCAAGCACCTGCTCGAGGGCCTCGAGTCCCGCGTGCTGGGGTCCGAGACTCCCGCGATCGACGTGGACGGCCTCCCGACCCTGCTCGGCGGCGCCGGCGCCGCCGACGCGCTGACCCGCCCGTGACCGAGCCGCTCCCGGGCGACGTCGTCCGCCACGGCCCGGCCGTGCCCGCGACGTACGCCGCGGCCGGGGTCGACGTCGAGGCCGGGGAGCACGCCGTCGCGCTCATGAAGGCGTCGATCGCGCGCGCCCAGCGCCCGGAGGTCGTCGGGGACTTCGGCGGCTTCGCCGGCCTGTTCGACGTCTCGATGATCAAGGGCTACGCCCGCCCGCTGCTCGCGACGTCGACCGACGGCGTCGGCACGAAGGTCGTCATCGCGCAGAAGATGGACAAGCACGACACCATCGGGATCGACCTCGTCGCCATGGTCGTCGACGACCTCGTCGTCTGCGGCGCCGAGCCGCTGTTCATGACCGACTACATCGCCACGGGCAAGGTGGTCCCCGAGCGCATCGCGGCCATCGTCGCGGGCATCGCCGAGGGGTGCCGGCGGGCCGGCTGCGCCCTCGTCGGCGGCGAGACGGCGGAGCACCCGGGACTGCTCGCCCCCGACGAGTACGACGTCGCCGGCGCGGGCACAGGGGTTGTCGACGCCGCCGACCTGCTCGGGCCGGAGCGGGTGCGTGCCGGCGACGTCGCGATCGCGATGCGCGCGAGCGGCCTGCACTCCAACGGCTACTCGCTGGCCCGGCACGTGCTGCTCACCGCCGGGCGCATGCGCCTCGACCAGCACGTCGGCGTACTCGGCCGGACTCTGGGCGAGGAGCTGCTCGAGCCGACCCGGATCTACTCCCTCGACTGCCTGGACCTCGCGCGGGCCGCCGACGTCGATGTGCACGCATTCAGCCACGTCACCGGCGGCGGGCTGGCCGCGAACCTCGCGCGCGTGCTGCCCGCCGACGTCCACGTCGTCGTCGACCGCTCGAGCTGGACGCCGCACCCGGTGTTCTCGCTCGTGGGCGAGACCGGGCGGGTGGCGCTGCCCGAGCTCGAGAAGACGTTCAACATGGGCGTCGGCATGGTCGCGATGGTCGCCCCCGGCTCGGTGGACGCGGCGCTCGCCCGGCTCGCGGCCCGGGGGGTCGACGCCTGGGTCCTCGGCGAGGCCCGGACCCGCGCCGCCGGCGAGGACGGCGACGCCCCGGCCAAGGGCGGCCACGGCGGAGCCGTCAGCCTCGTCGGCCGCCACGCCGGCTGACCGCCCGGCGCAGAGCCGGGCCCGG
>JAJXTD010000017.1 GCA_021784035.1 Actinomycetes bacterium
CACCACCTCGCCGTCGCCGCCGACGGCCGGCACGGCCCGTGGCGGCCCGGCACGTTCGACCGGGTGCTGCTCGACGCCCCGTGCACCGGGCTCGGCGTGCTGCGCCGGCGGCCCGAGTCCCGCTGGCGGCGCTCGCCGGCCGACGTCGCGGACCTCGCCGCGCTGCAGACCCGGCTGCTCGCCGCCGCGATCGACGCCGTCCGGATCGGCGGCGTCGTCGGCTACGTCACGTGCTCGCCGCACGTCGCGGAGACCGACGTCGTCGTCGACGCCGCGCTGCGCCGCGGGGACGTCGAGCGGCTCGACGCCCGGCCGCTGCTCCCCGAGGTCGACCACCTCGGACCGGGGCCGGACGTCCGGCTCTGGCCGCACGTGCACGGCACCGACGGCATGTTCCTCGCGGTGCTGCGCCGCACGTCCTGACCGCGGGCCGCGGCAGGGCGCGGCGCGGCGCGCGGGGCGGGCGCAGCGCCGGGATATCCTCCGCGCCATGGGCGTCCAGATCTCCCCGAGCATCCTGTCGGCCGACTTCGCGCGGCTCGCCGAGGAGTGCGAGCGGGTCGCCGGTGCGGCCGACTGGCTGCACGTCGACGTCATGGACAACCACTTCGTCCCGAACCTCACCCTCGGGCTCCCGGTCGTCGAGGCGCTGCTGCGCACCGTCTCGACCCCGGTCGACTGCCACCTCATGATCGAGGACCCGGACCGCTGGGCCCCGGCGTACGCCGAGGCGGGCGCCGGGTCGGTCACGTTCCACGTCGAGGCCGCCGCCGCCCCGGTGCGGCTCGCGCGCACCATCCGCGCGGCCGGCGCCCGCGCCGGCATGGGCCTGAAGCCCGCCACGCCCGTCGACGCCTACGCCGACCTCCTGCCCGAGATCGACATGCTCCTGGTGATGACCGTGGAGCCGGGCTTCGGCGGGCAGCGGTTCCTCGACGTCGTCGTGCCGAAGATCCGCCGCGCCCGCGAGCTGGTGAAGGGCCGCGACCTCGACCTGTGGATCCAGGTCGACGGCGGCGTCTCGGCCGAGACGATCGAGCGCTGCGCCGACGCCGGCGCCGACGTGTTCGTCGCCGGGTCCGCGGTCTACGGTGCGGCCGACCCGGCGGCCGCGGTCCGGGCCCTCGCCGCGGCGGCCGACGCCGCCACCGCCGCGTCCTGGTGGTGCACCCACGCGTAGACTCGCGGCCGTACGAGCACACCAGCTCGCGCGTCCCGGGGTCGGTGCAACTCCGAACCGGCGGTGTCAGCCCGCGACCCGGCCACAGCCAGTGGCCGGTTGATCCGGTCAGCCCGCGCCCGTCGCCAGGCGACGGCGCGTGCCATCCGGAGCCGACGGTGAGAGTCCGGATGGGAGGCGACGCGCGCGGTCGGCCGTCGTACGCCGGGTCCTGCCGTCCCGGCGTGCCGCGTCGTCCCGTGCCCGCCCCCGCGTCCGTCCCGAGCCGTGCCGAGCGCCGACACGTCCGAGGGCGGTGAGCGCATGACGACCGAGACCGACGCGATGCGTCGCGCGCTCGAGCTCGCCGCCACGCCCGGCGTACCGACCGGTCCCAACCCGCGCGTCGGCTGCGTCCTGCTGCGTCCCGACGGCTCGGTGCTCGCGGAGGGCTTCCACCGGGGGGCCGGGACACCGCACGCCGAGGTGGACGCGCTCGCCCGCGCCGGTGCCGCGGCGCGCGGCGCGACCGCCGTCGTGACGCTCGAGCCGTGCAACCACACCGGGCGGACCGGGCCCTGCGCGCAGGCCCTGGTCGACGCCGGAGTCGCCCGCGTCGTGTTCGGCCAGGCCGACCCCAACCCCGCGGCCGCCGGGGGAGCGCAGACGCTGCGCGCCGCCGGCGTCGACGTCGTGGGCGGCCTGCTCGCGGACCGGGCCGCGGAGCTCAACGCCACCTGGACCTTCGCCGTCACCCACGGCCGGCCGTTCGTCACCTGGAAGGCCGCGACGACCCTCGACGGCCGGATCGCGGCGGTCGACGGCACGAGCCGCTGGATCACCTCGCCCGAGGCGCGGGCCGACGTGCACGCGCTGCGCGCCGCTGTGGACGCCGTCGTGGTCGGCACCGGGACCGTGCTGGCCGACGACCCGCACCTGGCGGTCCGGGACGGCGGCGGGGTGGCCGTGGGCCGCCAGCCGCTGCGCGTCGTCGTCGGCCGGCGCGACGTCCCGCCGGGGTCGCGCGTGCTCGACGGCGTCGCACCGACCGTGCACCTGCGCACCCACGACCCGCGCGAGGCGCTCGCCGCGCTCACCGCGCGCGACGTCCAGCACGTGCTGCTCGAGGGCGGTCCGGTCCTGGCCGCGGCCTTCGTCCGCGCCGGGCTCGTCGACGCCGTGCGGTGGTACGTCGCGCCCGCCCTGCTCGGCGCGGGTGCGGCGGCGCTCGCCGACGCGGGCATGTCCACGATCTCGGCGGCGTTGCGTCTCACGGTGACCGGTCTCGCGCTCGTCGGCGCCGACGTACGGATCGACGCCCGGGTGCTCCGGGCCCACGAGGAGGTCTGAGTGTTCACCGGGATCGTCGAGGAGCTCGGCAGCGTCGTGGCGGTGCAGCCGCAGGGCGACGCCGTCCGGCTGCGGATCCGCGGCCCGCTCGTCACGAGCGACGCCGTCCACGGGGCGTCCATCGCCGTCAACGGCGTCTGCCTCACGGTCGTGGAGCACGCCGACGGCGAGTTCACCGCCGACGTCATGCAGGAGACGCTCGACCGCTCGTCGCTCGGCGCGCTCGGTGCCGGGTCCCGGGTCAACCTCGAGCGCCCGGTCACCCTCGACGCCCGGCTCGGCGGCCACCTCGTGCAGGGCCACGTGGACGGCACCGGCACGATCCTCGAGCGCACGCCGAGCGAGCACTGGGAGGTCGTGCGCGTCTCGCTGCCCGACGACCTCGGCCGCTACGTCGTCCAGAAGGGCTCGATCACCGTGGACGGTGTCTCGCTCACCGTCGTCGAGGCGGCCCGCGACTCGTTCACGGTGTCGCTCATCCCCACCACGCTCGGGCTCACGACGCTCGGGTCGAAGACCGTCGGCGACCCGGTGAACCTCGAGGTCGACGTCGTCGCGAAGTACGTCGAGCGCCTGCTGCAGTGGAGGACCCCATGACCACGCCCGAGACCGACGTCGCCCCGGCCGTCCCCGGGTCCCGTGACGGCGTCCGGCTGGACCGCGTCGAGGACGCGATCGAGGCGATCCGCGCCGGCCGTCCCGTCGTCGTCGTCGACGACGAGGACCGGGAGAACGAGGGCGACCTCATCTTCGCCGCGCAGCGGGCCGCCCCGGAGCTCGTCGGCTTCATGATCCGGTGGACGAGCGGCTACATCTGCGTCGCCATGCCCGGCCGGGTGCTCGACCGCCTCGGCCTGCCGCCCATGACGCTCGTGAACGAGGACAAGAAGGGCACGGCGTACGCCGTCACGGTCGACGCCCGCGACGTGAAGGCCACCGGCATCTCGGCCGAGGACCGGGCCCGCACGATCAAGGTCCTCTCGGACTCGGCGACCGAGCCGTGGGAGCTGACCCGACCCGGGCACGTCGTGCCGCTGCGCGCGATGGAGGGCGGCGTCCTGCGCCGGCCCGGCCACACCGAGGCGGCCGTCGACCTCGCGCGGCTCGCCGGGCTCACACCGGCCGGTGCGCTGTGCGAGCTGGTCAACGAGGACGGCTCGATGATGCGCGCGCCGGAGTGCCGCGCGTTCGCCGACGCGAACGGCCTCGTGATGATCTCCATCGCGGACCTCATCGCGCACATCCGGCACAACGAGCGGCAGGTGGAGAAGGCGGCCGACACCCGGCTGCCCACGGAGTACGGCGAGTTCCGCGCGCTCGGCTACCGGTCGCGGCTCGACGGCGTCGAGCACGTCGCGCTCGTCCACGGCGACATCGGCGACGGCGAGGACCTCCTCGTGCGCGTCCACTCCGAGTGCCTCACCGGCGACGTCTTCGGGTCGCGCCGCTGCGACTGCGGGCCGCAGCTGCAGGCCGCGCTGCGCCGGGTCGCCGCCGAGGGCCGGGGCGTGGTGCTCTACATGCGCGGTCACGAGGGTCGCGGCATCGGCCTGGTCCACAAGCTGCAGGCCTACGAGCTGCAGGACGGCGGGTCGGACACGGTCGACGCGAACCTCGAGCTCGGGCTGCCCGCCGACGCGCGCGACTACGGCACCGGGGCGCAGATCCTCGCCGACCTCGGCGTCCGGAGCATGCGCCTGCTCACGAACAACCCGGCGAAGCGGGCCGGTCTCGAGGGCTACGGCCTCACGATCACGGCGCGCGTGCCGCTCGAGATCGCACCGAACCGGCACAACGTGGACTACCTGCGCACGAAGCGCGACCGCATGGGCCACGACCTGCCCGACGACCTCGACACCCCCGAAGGGAACCCCTCATGAGCGGCTCCGGAGCCCCCACGCTCGACATCGCCGGCGTGGCCGGCCTGCGCGTCGCGGTCGTCGCCTCCTCGTGGCACGAGACCGTGATGGACGGCCTCGTGGCCGGCGCCGTGCGCGCGCTGGACGCGCTGGAGGTCCGCCACGACCTCGTCCGGGTCCCGGGTGCCTTCGAGCTGCCGATCGTGGCGCGCGCCTCGGCCGTCGCCGGCTACGACGCCGTGGTGGCGCTCGGCGTCGTGATCCGCGGCGGCACGCCGCACTTCGAGTACGTCTGCCAGGCGGCGACCGACGGCCTCGCCCGCGTCGCGGCCGACACCGGCGTACCCGTCGGCTTCGGCCTGCTCACCTGCGACGACGAGGCGCAGGCGCTGGCCCGCGCCGGGCTCCCCGGCTCCACCGAGGACAAGGGCCGCGAGGCGGCGGAGGCGGCGCTCGCGACCGTCGTGACCCTGCGCTCGCTGGCCCCGAAGGGTTCCGTAGGCTTCGCGTCGTGAAGACGTTCGAGCAGCTGCACGCCGAGCTGGTCACCAAGTGGGCCGAGCACGACGCGGCCTCCGGCACCGTGGCGCTCCTGGACCAGGGCGTGCACGCGGTCGGCAAGAAGGTCGTCGAGGAGGCCGCGGAGGCCTGGATGGCGGCCGAGCACGAGGGCGCGGAGCGCACGGCCGAGGAGATCGCCCAGCTGCTCTACCACGTCCAGGTGCTCATGCTCGCCTCCGACGTCTCGCTCGAGGACGTCTACCGCCATCTGTAGGGGAGCCCCGGTCCGTCCCCGTCGTCCCCTGGAGCCGCTGTGCTGCGCGTCGCCCTGCCCAACAAGGGCCAGCTCGCCGATCCCGCCCGCGAGATGCTGCGCGAGGCCGGCTACCCGGCCGCGCACGCCGCCCGCGAGCTCGTGGTCCAGGACCCGGACAACGACGCCGAGTTCTTCTTCCTGCGCCCGCGCGACATCGCCACCTACGTCGCGACCGGGCAGCTCGACCTCGGCATCACCGGGCTCGACCTGCTGCTCGACTCCGGGTCGGACGCCGAGACCCTGCTCGAGCTCGGCTTCGCGCCCTCGACGTTCCGCTTCGCCGCCCCCGTGGGCACCGCCACGACCGTCGCCGACCTCGCCGGCCGGCGTATCGCGACGTCGTACGCCGGGCTGCTCACCGCCCACCTCGCGGCACTCGGCATCGAGGCCAGCGTCGTCAAGCTCGACGGCGCCGTGGAGAACTCCGTGGCGCTCGGCGTCGCCGACGCCGTGGCCGACGTGGTCGCCACCGGGACCACGCTCAAGCAGGCCGGGCTCGCCGTCGTCGGCGACCCGATCCTGGTGAGCCAGGCGCTGCTCGTCCGGCGGACCGGGGCCCCGCGCGACCCGGCCGTCGACACGTTCGTCCGCCGGCTGCAGGGCGTGATCGTGGCCCGGGCGTACGTCCTCGTCGACTACGACATCCGCGCGGAGCGGGTCGAGGAGGCCTGCCGCATCACCCCCGGCATCGAGTCGCCGACCGTGTCGCCGCTGCACGACCAGGGCTGGGTCGCCGTGCGCGCCATGGTCCCGAAGCGCGACGTGCACCGGATCATGGACGAGCTCTACGACATGGGTGCCCGCGGCATCCTCGTCACGGACATCCACGCCTGCCGGCTCTGACGGCCGGTCAGCGCTCCGGGGCGCGCACGCTGAGCACCGGGCACGGGGCGTTGAACAGCACCGCCTGGGCCGTGCTGCCGAGCAGCATCTTCCCGACCGAGGACCGGCGGCGCAGCCCGATGACGATGAGCCGGGCGTCGTGCAGCTCGGCCTGCGACACGATGAAGTCGGCCGGCTCGTCGCCGGCGTAGAGGCTCACGACCTCGGCGTCGACGCCCTTCTCGCCGAGGAGCTCGCGCATGCCGTCGGCGTCCTGCTCGGCGGAGAACTCCTCGAGCTCGGACTCCTCGGACTTGTTGACGACCACCAGCCGCTCGCCGTCGCGCAGCGTCTCCACGGCCGCGGCGAGCGCCGCCTCGCCCTCGTCCGTGCGGACGTACCCCACCACGACGGTCATGTCGCTCCGTTCGCCTTCGCCAGGACGGCGGGCGCCGTCACGTCACGGTTATAGCAGTGCCGGGCGGACCCGGCGTGCCGCTCGGCCGAAGGCTCGGCCAGGATCGGGGGATGACCGACGACGGGCCGGACCGGCGCTTCGCGGGCGTCGCGGTGCCCGAGCCGGAGTTCGCGGACGACGACGGCACGGTCCAGCCGCCGCTGGCCGAGGCCCTCGCGGCGTACGACGCCGGCGCCGCCTCGGTGCGCGACGTCGCGGTCGTGCTCGCCACGTCGCGCCTCATGACCCCGCTCGTCGCGGTCCTCGACGAGGCCGAGGAGACGCCGGCGGGCCTGGGCCAGGAGAAGTCGAGCCACATGGCCTCGGTCAGCCTCGTCGCGGCGGACGGGCGGCGCGGGCTGCTCGCCTTCAGCTCCGTGCAGTCGATGGCCGCGTGGGACCCGGCGGCGCGCGGCATCCCCGCGCCGGCCCCGCGCGTGGCGCAGGCCGCGCTGGACGAGGGAGCGGACGCGGTGCTGCTCGACCTCGGCGGCCCGGTGCGCGTCGCGCTGGAGGGTGCCCTGCTGCGCGCCCTCGCGACGGGTGCCCCGCTGCCACAGCCGTGGGCCGACCCGTCCGTGCATGCAGCCGTGGCCGCGGCCGTGGCCGGCGTCGCGGGTCTCGCGGATCTGGTGCTCGAGGCGCCGGAGCCGGGGGAGGAGCCGGCCGCGGACCTCGTCGTGGTGGTGACGCCGACCGCCGGCACCGACCCCGAGTCGCTCGCCCGCACCGTCGCGGGCCGCCTCGTCGCGCATCCCGCCGTCGCGGCCGCCTGCCCGCGGGGCGTCGCCGTGGGCGTCGCCGGGCCGTCGCACTGACCCGCGGTTTTGGGACCGGGGCGCCGGCCCCGCTACACTGTCCCGGACCGACCCGCCCCGATCGTGGGGGAGGGTCACACAAGCGGAGTTCTCGCTCCCACCCGCACGACCTCCGGGCCGTCGGGTCAGGTCGCGGCACCCCCGACAGGGGGCGCCGAGGCACGCCGCCCTCCGGGGTCCGCGCGGGCCGGCGACCGGCGAGGCCTCGCGCGTGTGCGCGGGGCCTCGATCCATGTCGGGGCCCGGTGCGGTGACCACCGCAGGACGACCCGAGGAGAGCCCATCAGCGCCGAGCCCCGCATCAACGAGCGGATTCGCGTCCCCGAGGTCCGGCTCGTCGGACCGAACGGGGAACAGGTCGGCATCGTGCGCATCGAGGATGCGCTCCGCCTGGCCGCCGAGGCCGATCTCGACCTGGTCGAGGTCGCCCCGATGGCCAAGCCGCCGGTCTGCAAGCTCATGGACTACGGCAAGTTCAAGTACGAGTCGGCCCTGAAGGCGCGTGAGGACCGCAAGAAGCAGGTCAACACCGTCATCAAGGAGATGAAGCTCCGCCCCAAGATCGACGCGCACGACTACGAGACCAAGAAGGGTCACGTCGTGCGGTTCCTCAAGGCGGGGGACAAGGTCAAGATCACGATCATGTTCCGCGGTCGTGAGCAGTCCCGGCCCGAGCTCGGGTTCCGGCTGCTCAAGAAGCTCGCGGACGACGTGGCCGACCTCGGCTTCGTGGAGTACTCCCCGAAGCAGGACGGCCGCAACATGATCATGGTCCTCGGCCCGATCCGGAAGAAGGCCGACGCCATGGCGGAGGCCAAGGCGGAGAAGGACGAGGCGAAGGCGACCCGCCGGGCGGCGGCGCACGACGAGGCGCCCGACGCCGGCGGCGAGACCGGGGAGACGCAGGTCGCCGCGGTCGAGCAGCCGACCGCCGAGGAGCACGCCGCCCAGGCGGCCGTGGTCGAGGAGACCCCGGCCGAGGCCTGAGCACACCGCACGACCAGGGTCACCTGACCCGCTACGACGACCAGCGCGACCGACGTACGAGGAGAACGGCGACATGCCGAAGCAGAAGACCCACAGCGGCGCCAAGAAGCGCTTCAAGGTGACCGGCTCGGGCAAGATCCTGCACGAGCGGGTCAACCGCCGGCACCTCCTCGAGGTGAAGTCCTCGCGGCGCACCCGTCGCCTCGCCGGAACCGCCGAGGTGGCACCCGCGGACATCAAGAAGGTCAAGAAGCTCCTCGGCCGCTGAGCGCCGACCCCCGACGTCCATCGCCGGGCCGGTCCGGCCCGATCGTGAAGCAGGAGAAGACCCATGGCACGCGTGAAGCGGGCGGTCAACGCCCACAAGAAGCGCCGCGAGATCCTCGAGCAGGCCAGCGGCTACCGCGGACAGCGTTCGCGGCTGTACCGCAAGGCCAAGGAGCAGGTGCTCCACTCGGAGGTCTACGCGTTCAACGACCGACGCAAGCGCAAGGGCGACTTCCGTCGCCTGTGGATCCAGCGGATCAACGCCGGTGCCCGCGCCAACGGCATGACCTACAACCGCCTCATCCAGGGCCTCAAGGCCGCGGGTGTCGAGGTCGACCGTCGCATGCTGGCCGAGCTGGCCGTCAACGACGCCGCCGCATTCACCTCGCTCGTCGAGACGGCGCGGGCGGCCCTCCCGGCCGACGTCAACGCGCCGGTCCCGGCCGCCTGAGCCGAGCAGCTCCCGACCGTCCCGGTCGCGACGCCGCATGAGCAGTGCCGAGCTGACGTCCACCCGCGCCCCGCGGGTGAGCGCCGCTCGTCGACTGGTCAAGCGCGCGTTCCGCGACCGGGACGGTCGCTTCCTGGCCGAGGGGCCGCAGGCCTGCCGGGAGGCGGTCGCGACCCCCGGCGTCCTGCTCGAGCTCTACGTCACGGCCGACGCCGCCGCCCGCCACCCCGAGATCGTCGCGGCGGCGCGCACCGCCGGGGCCGATGTCGTCCGCGCCTCGGGCGAGGTGGTGGCGTCGCTGTCCGGCACGGTGACCCCGCAGGGGATGGTCGGGGTCTGCGCCCGCGTCGGCACCACGCTCGACGACCTGCTCGCGACCGCGCCCACGCTCGTCACGGTGCTGGCCCACGCGCGCGACCCGGGCAACGTCGGCACCGTGATCCGCTGCTCCGACGCCGCGGGCGTCGGCGGCGTCGTGCTCACCGAGGCCAGCGTCGACCCGCTCAACCCCAAGGCGGTGCGGGCCTCCGCCGGCTCGCTGTTCCACCTGCCGGTGGTCACCGGCCCGAGCGTGGCGGACCTGCTGCCAGCGCTGCGCGCGGCCGGCCTGCGGGTGCTCGCCGCCGACGGCGCGGGGGAGCGCGACCTCGACGACCTGCTCGACGACGGGTCGCTCGCCCGGCCGACCGCGTGGGTCTTCGGCAACGAGGCCTGGGGCCTGCCGGCCGAGACCCGGGCGCTGTGCGACGACGTCGTCCGCGTGCCGATCCACGGCCGGGCCGAGAGCCTCAACCTGGCCGCCGCCGCGGCCGTCTGCCTCTACGCCTCGGCCCGCGCCCAGCGCCGACACTGAAGTTCCAGTGAGCGCAGGCTTGCCTAACCAGGCTGTGTGACGAAACACCTACGCGCCCAGCACCTTTCGTCCGGCCGTGCTCGTGGAACACTAGGCGCACCACCCCGCTCCTCGGCCCTGCCCGGCAGCGCCGCGTCCCG
Organism: Actinomycetes bacterium; assembly: GCA_021784035.1. Taxonomy (GTDB): domain Bacteria; phylum Actinomycetota; class Actinomycetes; order S36-B12; family CAIYMF01; genus Longivirga. The sequence goes on from JAJXTD010000017.1 coordinate 9,981, forward strand.
CAGGAAGGCTTCGTCATGACGCGTCATCACCACCTCCCGATCCTCGAGGAGACCGGCTACGTCGTGCTCGACAGCTACCAGCAGCCGATCGACCCGGCCGAGTGGAAGGATCTCGAGTACGTCGACTGGAAGTCCTCCGGCGACACGCGGTTCGCGCCGCTGGCCTCGGCGTACGGCCAGATCGAGTGCAACGGGTTCTGGCACTTCGACCCGCCCAAGCCGGACAAGGACGGCGTGTGGATCGACAGCCAGACCGCCGTCGCGCCGACCCTCACCGAGCGGGTCCGGGCGATCGGGGCCAACGTCGGCCGGGTGCGCATCATCGAGCTGCAGCCGAACTCCTACGCCGACGCGCTCTACAACAGCCACCTCGACGACAACAACCGGCTCAACCCCGACGGCGAGGGCTGGGTCCTGCGCTGCTTCATGCAGCTCACCCACGACCCGGACAGCGTGATGGTGCTCCGCGAGGACGTGAACGACCCGTCGACCGAGACGCGCATCTCGCTGCCGGCCGGCGCGCAGCTCGTCGTCGACTCGCAGCGGATGTGGCACTCGGTGTGGCACCAGGGCAGCGAGCCGCGGTACTGCCTCATCACGTCGGTCGAGTCCGGGCCCGCGCTGGAGAAGTGGATCTGGGCGAACGCCCCGACGACCACTGTCGAGAGCGCGGCGATCGACCAGGGCGTCGCGGCGGCCGGCGAGGCCACCGCGCAGGAGCGCCGCGCCGCGCGTACGGCGTACTACGGCTACGACCCGACGACGGTGATGTCGGAGGCCTGAGCCGCGGCGTGAGCCGGGACACACCCGTACTTAGGGTTACGACCCGCCGACAGTGACGTCGGAGGCCTCGGCCGCGGCGTGAGCCGGGACACACCTCCACTTAGGGTTACCTAACCACCGGGGCGGGTGGGGCATGATGGGCACCGCACCCGCGACCCCGACGTGTGAGGACCAGATGTCGTACATCGAGAACGGCTACACCAAGCTCGAGGCCTTCCGGGAGAACGGCTACGTCGTGCTCGACCGGTACGACCAGGCCGCCGACCCGCAGGAGTGGCGCGACCTCGAGTACGTCGACTGGAAGTCCTCGGGCGAGACCCGGTTCGCCCCGCTGGCCTCGGCGTACGGCGACCTCGAGTGCGACGGCTTCTGGAACCACACGCCGCCGAAGACGGACAAGGACGGCGTCTGGGTTCCGGCCAACGCCGACAAGGCCCCGTGCCTCGTCGCCCGCGCGGAGGAGCCGGGCGCGAACATCGGCCGCTGCCGGGTCATCGAGCTGCAGCCGAACCTCTACGGCGAGACGCTGTACAACTTCCACCGCGACGACAACAACCGGCTCAACCCCGAGGGCACCGGCTGGATCGTGCGCGGGTTCTTCAACCTCACCGACAACCCCGACTCGGTGATGGTGCTGCGCGACGACAAGGACGACCCCTCGACCGAGACGCGCATCGCGCTGCCGGCGGGCGCCCAGCTCATCGTCGACACCCAGCGGCTCTACCACGCCGTGTGGCACCGGGGTGACGAGCCGCGCTACTGCCTCATCACCTCGTGGGAGTCCGGCCCCGAGCTCGAGGCCTACATCGAGAAGCACCACGGCGTGTCCCGGGTCGAGTCCTACCCGCTCACGGACGAGGAGCTCGCCGAGGGCGAGCGCCTCGCGGCCGAGAAGCGCGCGGCCCGTGCCGCCGCCCTCGCCGCGCGCGGCCAGGACCCGACGTTCGGCGACGGAACCCTGCGCGTCCTCGAGTCCGCCATGGGCGGCGGCATGGAGATGGAGCAGCTCTCCGAGGCCTGAGGGTTCTCACTGAAGGTGGCCCTGGTTGCTTAGAGCGCGCCAAACTCCCCCCTCATCGGGAGCTGTGCCCGGCACGGTCCGGCGTCGATGAGGGTGACGAATGGTGCTCTCTTGGCAACCAGGGCCACCCTCAGTGACAACGCCGCCGGAACCGAGGCGTGGGTCGGCGCGGCGCCCGCCTAGACTCCTCGCGTCCGCAACGAGAGGGAGCGCATGTCCGCGCCGAACAAGTCCTTCGACCCGGTCGAGGTCGCCACGCTGAGTCAGGAGAGCATCGACGCGGCCGTCGCCGACGCGCTCGCTGCGGTCTTGGGCGCGACGGACCTCGAGGAGCTCAAGGAGGCGCGGCTCGCCCACGACGGCGACCGCAGTCCGCTCGCGCTGGCCAACCGGGAGATCGGCGCCCTGCCGCCGCAGGCCAAGGCCGAGGCCGGCAAGCGCGTCGGCGCCGCTCGTACGCGGGTCCGCGAGGCGCTCAAGCGGCGTCAGGCCGAGCTCGAGGACGAGCGTGACGCCCGCGTCCTCGTCGAGGAGGCGGTCGACGTCACGCTGCCGTACTCCCGCCGTCCGGCCGGCGCGCGGCACCCGCTCACCACGATCATGGAGCGCATCGAGGACGTCTTCGTCGCGATGGGCTGGGAGGTCGAGGAGGGTCCCGAGGTCGAGGCCGAGTGGATCAACTTCGACGCGCTCAACATCGGGCCGGACCACCCTGCGCGCACGATGCAGGACACGTTCTTCGTCGGGTCCGAGGACTCCGGCGTCGTCCTGCGCACGCATACGTCGCCGGTGCAGATCCGCACCATGCTCGACCGCCCGCTGCCGATCCACGTCATCTGCCCCGGTCGCGTCTACCGCACCGACGAGCTCGACGCGACGCACACCCCGGTCTTCCACCAGGTCGAGGGCCTCGTCGTCGACGAGGGCATCACCATGGGCGACCTCAAGGGCACGCTCGACCACTTCGCGACCGCGATGTTCGGGCCCGAGGCCCGCACGCGGCTGCGCCCGTCGTACTTCCCGTTCACCGAGCCCAGCGCCGAGCTCGACCTGTGGTTCCCGCAGGCCAAGGGCGGTGCGCGCTGGATCGAGTGGGGTGGCTGCGGCATGGTCAACCCGCGGGTGCTGCGCGCGTGCGGCATCGACAGCGACCGCTACTCGGGCTTCGCGTTCGGCATGGGCGTCGAGCGCACCCTGATGTTCCGGCACGACGTCACCGACATGCGCGACATGGTCGAGGGCGACGTGCGCTTCGCCACGCAGTTCGGCATGGAGGTCTGATGCGGGTCCCGCTGTCCTGGCTGCGGGAGTACGTCGACCTCCCGTACGACGTCGACGTCGAGGACGTCGGCGAGCGGATGATCGACTCCGGCCTCGAGCTCGAGGAGATCCACTCCGTCGGCGGCGACGTCACCGGCCCGCTCGTCGTCGGCCGCGTCCTGGACATCGAGGAGCTCACCGGCTTCAAGAAGTCGATCCGCTGGTGCCAGGTCGAGGTGGGGCCGGCGCACGGCCACCCCGACACCCCGGGCGTCCGCGGGATCGTATGCGGCGCGAGCAACTTCGTCGTCGGTGACCTCGTCGTCGTGGCGCTGCCGGGTGCGGTGCTCGCCGGCGGATTCGCGATCGCGAGCCGCGAGACCTACGGCCACGTGTCCGACGGGATGATCGCCTCCGAGCGCGAGCTCGGCCTCGGCGACGACCACGACGGCATCATCGTGCTGCCCGTGGGCACCGCCGAGGTGGGCGCCGACGCCGCTCCCGTCGTCGGCCTCGGGGACCACGTCCTCGACGTCACCGTGACGCCGGACATGGGCTTCTGCCTGTCGATGCGCGGGGTCGCCCGCGAGCTCGCGCACCGCTACGGCGTCGCGTTCCGCGACCCGGGTCTCGAGCTCGTCGACCTGCCGGCGCCCGGCACCGGCGAGCCGCACGAGTGCGCCGTCGAGGACCTCGAGGGCTGCGACCTGTTCACGCTGCGCACGATCGTCGGCTTCGACCCGTCGGCGCCGACGCCGTACTGGATGCGCCGACGCCTCACGATGTCCGGGATGCGCCCGGTCTCGCTCGCGGTCGACGTCACGAACTACGTCATGCTCGAGACGGGCCAGGCCCTGCACGCGTTCGACCGCGGCAAGCTGCGCGGCCCGATCGTCGTACGCCGGGCCCGCGCCGGGGAGACGCTCGAGACTCTCGACCACGTCGAGCGCACGCTCGACGCGGCCGACCTGCTCATCACCGACGACCGCGGCCCCATCGGCCTCGCGGGCACGATGGGTGGCCTCGAGACCGAGGTCGACGGGGCGACGACCGACATCGCGCTCGAGGCCGCGCACTTCTCCGCTCCCGTGGTCGCGCACATGTCGCGCCGGCACAAGCTCTCGAGCGAGGCGTCGCGCCGGTTCGAGCGCGGCACCGACGTCGTGCTCGCGCCCTACGCCTCGGCCCGGGCCGCCGCGCTGCTGCTCGCGCACGGTGGCGGCCGCTACGTCGGCATGACCGCGGTGGAGGCGCCGCACGAACCGGTCACGGTCGGGCTGGCCGTCGACCTGCCGGGCCGTGTCGCCGGGATCCCGATCGACCGCGACACCGTCGTCTCCCGGCTCGAGGCCGTCGGCGCGAGCGTCGCCGACCCCGCGGCCGACCCGCTCGTCGTGACGCCGCCGTCCTGGCGCCCGGACCTCACCGACCCGGCCGACCTCGTGGAGGAGGTGCTGCGGCTCGGCGGCTACGACGCCGTTCCCGCGACGCTCCCGCGGGCGCGTGCCGGCTTCGGCCTCACCGAGGCGCAGCGGGCCCGTCGCCGGGTGGGCCGGGCGCTCGCCGCCGCCGGCTACGTCGAGGCGCTGGCCTACCCGTTCCTCGGCGACGCGGAGCTCGACGCGCTCGGCCTGCCGGCCGACGACGAGCGCCGGCGCACGCTGCTGCTCGCCAACCCGCTGTCCGACGCCCAGCCGGCGATGCGCACGACGCTGCTGCCCGGGCTGGTGGCGACGCTGCGCCGCAACGTCGGCCGGGGCACGACCGACGTCGCGATCTTCGAGGCGGGGTCCGTCGTGCGCCTGCGCGCGGGTCAGTCCGCGCGCGGAGTCACCGACCCGCCGCGACCGTCGGTCGACGGCCGCCCGAGCGACCCCGACCTCGCCGCGCTGCACGCGCTGCTGCCCGACCAGCCGCTGCACGTGGGCGTCGCGCTCACCGGCGCGCGCACTCCGGCGGGCTGGTGGGGGCCGGGCGAGGCCTCGTCGTGGGCCGACGCGATCGAGGCCGCGCGCGTCGTCGCCGCTGCGGTGGGCGTCGAGCTCGAGGTACGCCGAGGGTCGACACCCGCGCCGTGGCACCCCGGACGCTGCGCCGAGCTCGTGGTCGGCGGCGAGGTCGTCGGCTACGCCGGTGAGCTCGCGCCCCGCGCGTGCGAGAGCGCGGGCGTCCCGCCCCGGACCGCGGCGATGGAGCTCGACCTCGGTGCGGTCATCGCGTCGATGTCCGGCGTCGTGACCGCGCACGGGCTGTCGTCGTACCCGGTCGCGAAGGAGGACGTCGCGCTCGTGGTCGACGTGGGCGTGCCAGCGGTCGCCGTCGAGGCGGCGCTCGTCGCCGGTGCCGGGCCGCTGCTGGAGTCGGTGCGGCTCTTCGACGTCTACACCGGCGAGCAGGTGGCCGCGGGCAGCAAGTCCCTCGCCTACGCGCTGCGCTTCCGCGCCCCCGACCGGACGCTCACCGTCGAGGAGGTCTCGGCCGCGCGGGACGGTGCCGTCGCCGCGGCGGTGGCTGCCGTGGGGGCGGTGCAGCGGGCGTGAGGGCGCTGGTCACCGGCGTCACCCGAGGGATCGGTCGATCGCTGGTCGACCACCTCGTCGCCGGCGGCTGGGAGGTCGCCGCGGTCGGCCGTCGCGAGACGGCCCTGCGCGAGCTCGCCGCCGCGTGGGGCCCGACGGTCAGGCCCTACGTCGCCGACGTGACCGACCGCGCGGCGCTCGAGCGGGTCGCGTCCGCTGCCGGGGACCTCGACCTCGTGGTGGCGAACGCCGGTGCCCTCACGGCCGCGGGCCGGTTCTGGGAGAGCGACGTCGAGGAGTGGTGGCACGGGTTCGAGGTGAACACGCGGGGCGTGGCCGTCACGGCGCGGGCGGTGCTGCCCGCGATGGTCGCGCGGGGGAGCGGGCGACTCGTCCTCATGACGTCGGGCATCGGCAACGCCCCGAGCCCGTGGGGGAGCCAGTACGCCGCGAGCAAGGCGGCCGTCACCCGGTTCGGGGAGTCGCTCGCGCAGGAGCTCGAGGGGACCGGCGTGCACTGCTTCCACATCAGCCCGGGGACCGTGCGCACCGACATGACGCTGTGGCCCGCGGACCTGCTCCGGTTCCGGCCGGAGCTCGCCCGGATCCCCGACGACGACTGGACGCCCGTCGACAGGGTCCAGATGCTCCTGGACCGGATCGCGAGCGGGTCACTCGATGCGCTGTCGGGTCGCTTCCTGCACGCGACGGACGACCCCGACCGGCTGCTGGCGGCGGTCCGGGTGGCCGGTCCGCGCGCGCGGACGCTGCGGCTCGTGCCGGCCGAGGACGCCGACCCGGTCGCGCGCTGACGTCGGTCGCTCCCGCCGCGGGACGGTATCGGAATATGTGTATACTCCTCCCATGAGCTCGTCCCGGGCCCTCGTCGCGGCCGTCGTCGGCGCCTCCGGCTACGCCGGCGGCGAGGTCGTGCGCCTGCTGCTCGGCCACCCGGAGCTCGCCGTGGGACCGCTGCTCGCCGGTGGCAGCGCCGGGGCGCGGGTCACCGACCTGCACCCGGCCCTGACCGCGCTGGCCCACCGCACGTTCCTCGCGACCGACGTCGACGCGATCGGCCCGGCCGACGTCGTGTTCCTCGCGCTCCCGCACGGCGAGTCGGGCGCCGTGGCCGCGGCGCTGCCCGCGGGCACCCTCGTGGTCGACCTCGGCGCCGACCACCGTCTCGAGCGGGCGGACGCGTGGAGCCGCTACTACGGCGGCGACTGGTCCGGCCACTGGACCTACGGCATGCCCGAGCTGCCCGGCCAGCGCGCGCAGATCGCGGCGTCGCGGCGCATCGCGAACCCCGGCTGCTACCCGACCGGCGTCATCCTCGGGCTCTCCCCGCTGCTCGCGGCCGGCCTCGTCGATCCCGGCGACGTCGTGGTCGTGGCGGCGAGCGGGACGACGGGCGCGGGCCGCAAGCCGAGCGACGCGCTGCTCGCCAGCACGGTCATGGGCCAGCTCTCGACGTACAAGGTCGGCGGCACGCACCAGCACACGCCCGAGATGGAGCAGGCGCTCGGCGCCGCGGCGGGGGAGCCGGTGACCCTGTCGTTCACGCCGATGCTCGCGCCCATGCCGCGCGGCATCCTCGCGACGACGACGGCCCGGCTCGCCCCGGGCGTCACCACCGAGGTGCTGCACGAGGCGCTGCGGGCGGCGTACGCCGACGAGCCGTTCGTCTCGGTCCTGGCCCCCGGCTCGTGGCCGCAGACCGGCGCGACGCTCGGCGCGAACTCCGTCCACCTGCAGGTGGCCGCGGACCTGCACGCCGGACGGGCCGTCGTCGTCTCGGCGATCGACAACCTGGTCAAGGGCGCGGCCGGTCAGGCCGTGCAGAACGCCAACATCGCCCTCGGCCTCGACGAGTCCGCAGGTCTCACCGCGATAGGGGTCGCCCCGTGAGCGTCACTGCGGCACAGGGGTTCCGGGCCGCCGGCGTGGCCGCCGGGCTCAAGTCGACCGGCGCTTCCGACGTCGCGCTCGTCGTCAACGACGGCCCGCTGGCCGCCGCCGCCGGCGTCTTCACCCGCAACCGGGTGCAGGCCGCGCCGGTGCTGTGGAGCCGGCAGGTGCTCGCCGCCGGCGTCGTGCGAGCGATCGCGCTGAACTCCGGCGGCGCCAACGCCTGCACGGGCCCGGACGGCTTCCTCGACACGCATCGCACCGCCGAGCACGTCGCCGGGCTGCTCGGCATCGGCGCCGGCGACGTCGCGGTCTGCTCCACGGGGCTCATCGGCGTCCGGCTCCCGACCGACCGGCTGTTCGCGGGTCTCGACGCCGCGCACGCCTCGCTCGCGGCCGACGGCGGCGACGCCGCGGCGGCCGCCATCATGACGACCGACTCCGTGCCGAAGACGGCGGTCGCGCACGGCGCCGGGTTCACCGTGGGCGGCATGGCGAAGGGCGCGGGGATGCTCGCCCCGTCGCTCGCGACGATGCTCGTGGTCGTCACGACCGACGCCGTCGCCGACGCCGCGACGCTCGACGCCGCGCTGCGCGCCGCGACGCGCGTGACGTTCGACCGCGTGGACAGCGACGGCTGCACGTCGACGAACGACACGGTGCTGCTGCTCGCGAGCGGCGCCTCCGGCGTGACCCCGTCGTACGCCGACCTCGCCGCGGCAGTCGTCGACGTGTGCGCGAGCCTGGCGCGTCAGCTCGTCGCCGACGCCGAGGGCGCCAGCAAGGAGATCCGCATCGACGTCGTGCACGCCGCGACCGAGGACGACGCCGTGTCCGCGGGTCGCTCGATCTCGCGGGCGAACCTGGTGAAGTGCGCGATCCACGGCGAGGACCCGAACTGGGGGCGCATCCTCGCCGAGCTCGGCATGACCGACGCCGTGTTCGAGCCGGACGCCGTCGACGTCGCGATCAACGGCGTGTGGGTCTGCCGCGACGGCGCGACCGGCGAGGACCGCGACCTCGTCGACATGAGCGGCCGCGAGGTCACGATCACCGTCGACCTGCGGGCCGGCGACGCGTCGGCGACCGTGTGGACCAACGACCTCACCGCGGAGTACGTCCACGAGAACTCGGCGTACTCGTCGTGACCGGGATCCTGCGCACGGCGCCGGCCGACCGCGACGCGGCGCTGGCCAAGGCCGCGGTGCTCGCCGACGCGCTGCCGTGGCTCGAGCGCTTCCACGGTGCCACGGTCGTGCTCAAGTACGGCGGCAACGCGATGGTCGACGAGGCGCTCGGCACGGCGTTCGCCGCCGACGTCATGTTCCTGCGCATGGCCGGTCTGCGCCCGGTCGTCGTCCACGGCGGCGGCCCGCAGATCAGCCGGATGCTCGACCGGCTCGGCATCCAGGGCGAGTTCCGCGGCGGCTACCGCGTGACGAGCCCGGAGGCGATGGACGTCGTGCGCATGGTCCTCACCGGCCAGGTGCAGCGCGAGGTCGTCGCGCTGCTCAACGCACACGGGCCCTACGCCGTCGGGCTGTCCGGCGAGGACGCGCACCTGTTCACGGCCGAGCGCCGCGACGTCCTCGTCGACGGCGAGCCGGTCGACGTCGGCCTCGTCGGCGACGTCGTGGAGGTGCGCGCCGACTTCGTCGAGCAGCTGCTCGACGACGGTCTCGTGCCGGTCGTCTCGTCGGTCGCGCGCGGCGCGGACGGCGCCGTCTACAACGTCAACGCCGACTCCGCCGCGGCCGCGCTCGCCGTCGCGCTGCGCGCGGAGAAGCTCGTCGTGCTCACCGACGTCGAGGGCCTCTACGCCGACTGGCCCACGAGCGACGAGGTGATCCGCACGATCGGCGTGTCCGCGCTCGAGGAGATGCTGCCCGGGCTCGAGAGCGGCATGGTGCCGAAGATGGAGGCGTGCGTCCGCGCGGTGCGCGGCGGCGTACCGCGTGCCCACGTGATCGACGGACGTCTCGCGCACGCCGTCCTGCTCGAGGTCGTCACGAGCGCCGGCGTCGGCACGATGGTCCTGCCCGACGCGGCGCCGTTGTTCGACGACGAGGTGGGGGCGTCGTGACCACGACCGACGGACCGGGCACGGCCACGCGGGCGCTGCAGGCGCGGTGGGACGCCGTGATGATGCGCAACTACGGCACGCCCCCGGTCGCCCTGTCCCGCGGCAGCGGTGCCCGGGTGTGGGACGTCGACGGGCGCGAGTACCTCGACCTGATCGGCGGCATCGCCGTCTCGTCGCTCGGCCACGCCCACCCGGCCGTCGTCGAGGCGGTGTCCCGGCAGGTGGCCACGCTCGCGCACTCGAGCAACCTCGCGATGCACGAGCCCGGGGTCGCCCTCGCCGAGCGGCTCTCCGCGCTCGTCCCCGGCGGCGCGCGCGTCTTCCTCTCCCAGGACGGCGCGACGGCGAACGAGGCCGCGCTCAAGATCGTGCGCAAGCACATGCAGGGCCGCCGCACCGAGGTGGTCAGCACCGAGGGCGGCTTCCACGGCCGCACCCTGGGGGCGCTGTCGGTGACCGGCACGCCGGCGAAGCGCGCCCCGTTCGAGCCGCTGCCCGGCCCGGTCACGTTCGTCCGCTACGCCGACGTCGAGGCGCTGCGCGCCGCGGTCACCGAGCGGACGGCCGCCGTCGTCCTCGAGCCGGTGCAGGGCGAGGGCGGCGTCGTCGTCCCGCCGGCCGGCTACCTCGCCGCCGTCCGCGAGATCTGCGACGCCGCGGGCGCGATGCTCGTGGTCGACGAGGTGCAGTCCGGGATCGGCCGCGCGGGCGAGTGGCTGCTCAGCGTGGCGCAGGGGGTCGTGCCCGACGTGATCACGCTGGCGAAGGGGCTCGGCGGCGGCCTGCCGATCGGCGCCGTTCTCGCCACGGGCGAGGCCGCGTCGGTGCTGCAGCCCGGAGACCACGGGTCGACGTTCGGCGGCAACCCCGTCTCGTGCGCGGCCGCGCTCGCCGTCCTGGACACGATCGAGCGCGAGGGGCTGCTCGAGCACGTGCGTGCGCTCGGCGACCGATGGGCCGCGTCGTTCGACGCCATCGAGGACCGGTTGCTGGTGGCGCACCGCGGCCTGGGCCTGTGGCGTGCCCTCGAGCTCGGCGCGCCCGTCGCGCCGGCCCTCGAGGCGGCCGCCCGCGAGGCCGGCTTCCTCGTGAATGCGGTGCGCCCCACGACGATCCGGCTGGCACCGCCACTCGTGCTCGGGCCGGCCGACGCCGACCGGTTCAGCGCGGCGCTGCCCGGGCTGCTCGGGGCCGTGGCATGAGCACGCCCAACACGAAGGCGGCGCGCCACGCGCGCATCGTCGAGCTGCTCGAGCACCACGCCGTGACGAGCCAGGCCCGGCTCGCCGACCTGCTCGCCGCCGACGGGCTCGCCGTCACCCAGGCCACGCTGTCGCGCGACCTCGACGAGCTCGGCGCGACCAAGGTCGTCACGCCCGAGGGCGTGGCGGTCTACGCCGCGCCCGGCCAGGGCGGCGACACGTCCCTGGTCGCCGCCGTGGGCGACGAGGCGGCCGTGACGAGGCTGGCCCGGGTCAGCGGCGAGGTCCTCGTGTCGGCCGACAGCTCGGCGAACCTCGTCGTGTTGCGCACGCCCCCGGGCGCCGCGCAGTACCTCGCGTCGGCGATCGACCACACGGTGCTCCCGTCGGTCATCGGCACGGTCGCCGGCGACGACACCGTCCTGCTCGTCACGCGCGACCCCCAGGGCGGCCCCGAGGTCGCCGCCGCGATGCTCCGCCTGGCGGAGAACGGCCGATGACGGCCCCCGCACGAGCCCCGCACGAGCCCGCCACGCCGTACGCCGTACGGCTCGAAGGAACGAAAGAGGAACGACCGTGACTGAGCGCGTGGTACTCGCCTACTCCGGCGGACTGGACACCTCGGTGGCCATCGGCTGGATCGCCGAGGAGACCGGGGCCGAGGTGATCGCGGTGGCGATCGACGTCGGCCAGGAGGGCGAGGACCTCGAGGTGATCCGCAAGCGCGCGTTGGCCTGCGGCGCGGTCGAGGCCTACGTCGCCGACGCCCGCGACGAGTTCGCCGAGGAGTACTGCCTGCCGGCGCTCAAGGCCGACGCGCTGTACATGGACCGCTACCCGCTCGTCTCGGCGCTGTCCCGCCCGGTGATCGTCAAGCACCTCGTCACCGCGGCCCGCCAGCACGGCGCGACGATCGTGGCGCACGGCTGCACCGGCAAGGGCAACGACCAGGTCCGCTTCGAGGTCGGCATCGCCAACCTCGCGCCCGACCTGACCTGCATCGCGCCGGTCCGCGACTACGCCATGACCCGCGACAAGGCGATCGAGTTCGCCGAGCGCAACAGCCTGCCGATCGACCAGTCGAAGAAGTCGCCGTACTCCATCGACCAGAACGTGTGGGGCCGCGCGGTCGAGACCGGCTTCCTCGAGGACATCTGGAACGGCCCGATCGAGGACGTCTACAGCTACACGCAGGACCCGAGCGTGCCGCGCGACGCCGACGAGGTCGTCATCACGTTCGCCGAGGGCGTGCCCGTCGCGATCGACGGTCGCCCGGTCACCATGCTGCAGGCGATCCAGGAGCTCAACCACCGCGCCGGTGCGCAGGGCGTCGGCCGCCTCGACATGGTCGAGGACCGGCTCGTGGGCATCAAGAGCCGCGAGGTCTACGAGGCACCGGGCGCCATCACGCTGCTCACCGCCCGCGCCGAGCTGGCGAACGTCACGGTCGAGCGCGACCTCGCCCGCTTCGGCCGCGGCGTCGCGCAGCGCTGGAGCGAGCTGGTCTACGACGGCCTGTGGTTCTCGCCGCTCAAGCGCGCGCTCGACGGCTTCGTCGCCGAGCTCAACGCGACCGTCACCGGAGACGTCCGCCTCACGCTGCACGGCGGCCGTGCGGTGGTCAGCGGCCGGCGCAGCCAGGAGTCGCTCTACGACTTCAGCCTCGCGACCTACGACACCGGCGACACGTTCGACCAGTCGCTCGCGAAGGGCTTCGTCGACCTGTGGGGCCTGCCGAGCAAGATCGCCGCGGTGCGCGACGAGCGTCTCGGCCGCGACCTTGGCTGACGAGGGCGGCCCCGGGGCGCAGCGCCTGTGGGGTGGCCGGTTCGCGGGCGGGCCGTCCGACGCGATGGCGGCGCTGTCGCTGTCGGTGCACTTCGACTGGCGGCTCGCGCCGTACGACCTGGCGCAGAGCCGCGCGCACGCGCGGGTGCTGCACCGGGCCGGGCTGCTCGACGACGACGAGCTCGGCGCGATGCTCGGCGCCCTCGACGGCCTCGAGGCCGACGTGCGCTCCGGCGCGTTCGTCGCGCAGGCGGCCGACGAGGACGTGCACACGGCGCTGGAGCGCGGCCTCACCGAGCGGCTCGGCGTCCTGGGCGGGAAGCTCCGCGCCGGCCGATCGCGCAACGACCAGGTGGCCACGGACTTCCGGCTGTTCCTGCGCGACCACGCCCGGCTCGTCGCGGCGGCGGTCGTCGACCTGCAGCGCGCGCTGGTCGAGCAGGCGACCCGCCACGTCGACACGGCGGCGCCCGGCTTCACGCACCTGCAGCACGCGCAGCCGGTGTCCTTCGGGCACGAGCTGGCCAAGCACGTGCACGCGCTCGGCCGCGACGTGGACCGGCTGCGCGACTGGGACCGGCGTACGGCGCTCTCGCCCATGGGCGCCGGCGCGCTGGCCGGCTCGTCGCTCCCGCTGGACCCGCAGGCGGTGGCGCACGAGCTCGGGTTCCGCGACGCGATCCCGAACTCGATCGACGCGGTGAGCGACCGCGACTTCGCCGCCGAGTTCTGCTTCGTCACGGCGATGATCGGCGTGCACCTGTCGCGGCTCGGCGAGGAGATCTGCCTCTGGGCGTCGCGCGAGTTCGGCTGGGCGCAGCTCGACGACGCGTGGTCCACGGGCAGCTCGATCATGCCGCAGAAGAAGAACCCCGACGTCGCGGAGCTCGCGCGCGGCAAGGCGGGCCGGCTCATCGGCGGCCTGACCGGCCTGCTCACGACGCTCAAGGGACTGCCGTTCGCCTACAACCGCGACCTGCAGGAGGACAAGGAGCCGGCGTTCGACGCGATCGACACGCTGCTGCTCGTGCTGCCCGCGATGACCGGGTCCGTCGCGACGCTGCGCTTCGACGTCGAGCGCATGGCGGCGTCGGCCCCGCAGGGGTTCGCCCTCGCCACCGACATCGCCGAGTGGCTCGTCCGCCAGGGCGTGCCGTTCCGCGAGGCGCACGAGGTCGCCGGCGGGTGCGTGCGCCGCGCCGAGGCCCGCGGCGTCGAGCTCTGGGACCTCTCCGACGACGAGCTGCGCTCGATCAGCGACCGGCTCACCCCGGCGGTGCGCACGGTGCTGTCCGTGCGCGGCGCGCTCGAGGCACGGTCGGCGTTCGGCGGCACCGCGCCGGTCCGGGTGCGCGAGCAGCTGGCGGCGCTGACCGTCGCGGTCGACGACGCGGCGGACTGGGCGGCGCAGCGCCCGGGAGCCTGAGCGGCGCGCCGGGGACTAGCCTCCGGGCGTGCCCACGTCCCCGGCCACCCGCGCGTTCTTCCGGCGGCCGTCGCCCGTGGTCGCGCGCGACCTGCTCGGCCGCGTGGTGATGAGCACGACGCCCGAGGGCCTCGTGGCGGTGCGGCTGGTCGAGGTCGAGGCCTACGCCGGCGAGGACGACCCGGCCTCGCACGCCTGGCGCGGCCCGACGCCGCGCACCCGCGTCATGTACGGGCGCCCGGGCCATGCCTACGTGTACTTCAGCTACGGCATGCACTGGTGCGTGAACCTCGTCTGCGAGCAGGAGGGCCGCGCGGCCGCCGTGCTGCTCCGCGCCGGCGAGGTGGTCGCGGGGGAGGAGCTCGCCCGCAGCAGGCGCCGACCGGGGACGGCGCACGCCCGCCTGGCGTCGGGGCCGGCCAACCTCGCCGCCGTGCTGGGCCTGGACGGCTCGTGGGACGGCATCGACGTCGTGGCACGCGGCTCCGGGCTGCGCCTGCGCCCGGGTGTCCCGGTGGCCGACGCCGACGTCGTCACGGGACCGCGCGTCGGCGTCTCGCGCGGGGCGGACACCCCGTGGCGCTTCCACGTCGCCGGGAACCCGTGCGTCAGCGCCCACCGGCGTACGGGAGGATGACCGCGTGACGCAGGAGACCACGAGCACGCTCGACGCGAGCACGCTCGACGACGCCGCCCGGGCCCGCGTGGCCGTGATCGACGACCTCGTGTGGCGCGGGCTCGTCGCCGACTCGACGGACCTCGACGCGCTGCGCGCGGCGGCGGCCGCCGGCCCGCTCACGCTCTACTGCGGCTTCGACCCGACCGCGCCGAGCCTGCACTTCGGGAACCTGCTGCAGATCCTCACGGTGCGCCGGTTCCAGCTCGCCGGCCACCGGCCGCTCGCCCTGGTCGGCGGGGCCACCGGCCTCATCGGCGACCCGAAGGAGTCCGGCGAGCGGACGCTCAACGAGGTCGAGGTCGTCGCCGAGTGGGTCACCCGCATCCGGGCCCAGCTCGAGCGGTTCCTCGACTTCGGGGGCGTCGAGAACGCCGCGGTGATGGTCAACAACTACGACTGGACCCAGGGATTGTCGACCCTCGAGTTCCTCCGCGACGTCGGCAAGCACTTCAGCGTCAACCGCATGCTCGACCGCGAGGCGGTGGCGGCGCGGCTCGCCGGGCCGGGCATCTCCTACACCGAGTTCAGCTACCAGCTGCTGCAGTCCTACGACTACCTCCAGCTGCACCGGCGGTACGGCTGCACGCTGCAGACCGGCGGCTCGGACCAGTGGGGCAACATCGTCGCGGGCGTCGACCTGGTGCGCCGGGTCGACGGCGCACGGGTGCACGCCCTCACGACCCCGCTCGTCACGAAGGCCGACGGCACGAAGTTCGGCAAGACCGAGTCCGGCACCGTGTGGCTCGACCCGGCCCTGCTGTCGCCGTACGCCTTCTTCCAGTTCTGGCTCACGACCGAGGACGGCCTGGCGGGTCCTCTGCTGCGGATGTTCTCGTTCCGGACGCACGACGAGATCGAGGAGCTCGAGGCGTCCCTGCGCGAGCGGCCGCAGGCCCGGGAGGCCCAGCGCGCGCTGGCCGAGGAGCTGACCGACCTCGTGCACGGCAGGGCGGAGCGGACCCGGGTCGAGGCCGCGGCGCGGGCCCTGTTCGGCCAGGGCGAGGTGGCCGACCTCGACGCCGCGACGCTCGACGCCGCGCTCGCCGAGGCGCCGCACGCCGTCGTCCCGGCGGGGGAGTGGGCCGCGGGCATCGGGGTTGCCGACGCCCTGGCCCGGGCCGGCCTCGTGGCGAGCAAGGGCGCCGGGCGGCGGGCCATCGCCGAGGGCGGCGCGTACGTCGCGAACACCCGGGTCACCGACGAGGCGGCCGTGCTCACCGACGCGGACCTGCTGCACGGCCGGTGGGTGCTGCTGCGGCGTGGTCGTCGTCACATCGGCGGAATCCGGGTCGAGCGGGGCTGACCGGCGTTCCCGGGCCCGGCCGGCGCACCGTCCGAACAGCGGAATCCGCTGGGCCGCAACGGTTCCCCGGGCGGGGTCGCGCGCGGGCCGACGGGCGGGATGCCCGATTTGACCTGCGGTGCCGCGGCCGCCTAGTGTTCACGACGTCAGCCCGTCAGGGAGGAACGGACACCGCGAAGGTGGCCGGTCCCGGGGCCAGACTCCCAGTCGAAAACACAAGCCCCACAAGGGTTTGCGGCCTTCGGCGCGCCCGCTCCGGCGGGTGGGAGGAACCGGGCGCGGATTTGACCGTGCCCACCGGTTCCGCTAAGTTAGGCGAGTTGCCCCGGAAGGACTTCACCGAGAGATCGGTGGTCCCGATGGTGCGCGCCCGCTCCTTGAGAACTCAACAGCGTGTCAAAAATCGATGCCAACAAACCCCGTCGGATGGGTCGGCACCGCGACAGTCGTCGTAGGGCGCCATCGGACAGGTAGTAATTTCCTTTGGTATTGATCGAGCACAGCTCGATCCATGCCAGGAACTCTTCAGTCGGTCACTGCCGGATTATTCCTCCGGCGTACCAATAGACATCAACGGAGAGTTTGATCCTGGCTCAGGACGAATGCTGGCTGCGTGCTTAACACATGCAAGTCGAACGGTGAAGGAGGGCTTGCCCTCCCGATCAGTGGCGAACGGGTGAGTAACACGTGGGCAACCTGCCCCTCACTCTGGGATAACACCGGGAAACCGGTGCTAATACCGGATACGACCAGGCGCGACATCGCGCCCGGTGGAAAGAACTTCGGT
>JAJXTD010000178.1 GCA_021784035.1 Actinomycetes bacterium
TCGGTGAACAGCGACTCGTCCACCGAGGACACCGGCATGTTGAAGTGCTGCATCACGCCGGGGAGGTCGCAGAAGCGCACGTCGACGAACTTGACGTCCTCGTCACGGATGAACCGGAGCACTTCCTCCGCGTTCTTGAACATCCATTCCTCCTCGCGGGTCCGCGGCCCTCGCCGTCGGACTGCTCGCTTCCCGCGGCGGGTTCGCCTCGGTGTCTGGCTGCACCCTAGGCGGGTGGCATTTCCCGTCGGTGTCCCGATTGTTTCCGGTGTGTTTCCGAGCGTGTCAGGTGGGGGTCGGTACCGCCAGGGGTCCGGTACGGCGGACCGGATCGGGCCGTCCGGTCCGGGATCCGGACGGGTCAGCCGCCCGTGCCGGAGGGGTCGAACCGGTACCCGAGACCCGGCGCGGTGATGAGGTAGCGCGGGTGGGACTGGTCGGGCTCGAGCTTCTGCCGCAGCTGGGCGAGATAGACCCGCAGGTAGTTCGTCTGGGTCTCGTACTGCGGGCCCCAGACCTCGCGCAGCAGGTCGGTGCCGGGCACCAGCAGCCCCCCGGCCCGGACGAGCACCTCGAGGACGCCCCACTCGGTCGGGGTCAGGTGGATCTCCGCACCGGTGCGGGAGAGCACCTTCTTGCGGCCGAGGTCGACCTCGAAGTCCGGCGTCCGCACGACGCCCGCGTCCACCGGTGCGCCGGACCGGCGGGCGGCCGCGCGGAGCCGGGCCAGCAGCTCCTCGATGCCGAACGGCTTGGTGAGGTAGTCGTCCGCCCCGGCGTCGAGCGCGGTGACCTTGTCGGACTGGTCGCGCCGCGCGGACAGCACGACGATCGGGACGCCGCTCGTCTCGCGCACGCGCTCGATGACGCGCACGCCGTCCATGTCGGGCAGGCCGAGATCGAGGACGACGACGTCGAGCCGGGCGGAGCGCACGCGCTCGATCGCAGCGGCCCCGGTGGCGGCCGTGTGCACGACGTAGCCCCGGGAGCGCAGCGTGAGGACGAGCGCCTTGCGCAGCTGGTCGTCGTCCTCGACGACGAGCAGGTCGGTCATCGCGCTGCCTCCGGGAGCGTGAGCCGCACGGTGAGACCGCCGCCGCTCGTGTCGAGGAAGTCCAGGCCCACGTCCATCGCCTCGCAGAAGCCGCGCACGATCGCGAGGCCGAGCCCGGCGCTGCGGTCCGCACGGCCCGCGGCGACACCACCCGTGTCAGGCTCGACCGGACGCGACGTGGACAGGCCCGGGCCGTGGTCGACGACGTCGACGACGACGCTCCCGTCGGACCGGACCGCCGACACGCGGATCGGTGCGTCCGTCGTCGGGCCCGCGTGGCGCAGCGCGTTGGACACGAGGTTCTCGACGACACGCTCCAGCAGCGCCGGGTCGGCGAGGACGAGCGGCAGGGTGTCGCTGACGTCGACCGTGATGGCCGCGCGCGGGTAGGCCAGCACCGCGGTGGCGATCGCGGCGTCGACGGGAGTGGGCCGCACCCGTGCCATGAGGACGCCGGCCTCGAGCCGGCTCATGTCGAGCAGGTTCGTGATGAGCTCGTCGAGCCGCGTCGTCGAGTCGTCGACCGTCTCGAGCAGGTCGCGCGTGGCCTGCGCGTCGAGCCGTGACTCCGGGTCGCGCAGCGCGTCGACGGCGAGACGCAGCCCGGACAGCGGGGTGCGCAGGTCGTGACCGACGCTCGCGAGCAGCGCCGTGCGCGCCTTGTCGACGGCGGCCAGCTGCTCCGCGCGGCGCTGCTCGGTCTCCATCCGCCCGCTCTCGTAGGACCGCACCGCGGCCGCGGCGAGCGACTCGACGAAGCCGGGGTCCTCGGCCATCCGCGCCTGACCGGTGCCGATGAGTCGGTAGCCGCCGGTCACGCCGACGTCGAGCACGGGCGGGCCCGCGCTCCCGTCGCCGTCGTCGCCCGCGGTGGCGAGGACCTCGCGCCGGCCGCCGTCGTCGCGGACCAGGCTGAGCCGGTCGAGCATCAGGGCCTCGCGGACGCGGTCGAGCGGCACGTCCACGTCGTCGCCCTTCGCCACGACGTCCGCGATGAGCTCGGCGCGCTCGCGCGAGCGGGTCGCGCCGGCCCGCATCCGCGCGTTGACCTCGGCGAGGACCGCGACGACGCCGGCGACGACGGCGAACACCCCCAGCGCGACGACGTTGTCCGGGCTGGCCACCTCGAACGTGCCGTACGGCGGGACGAGGTACCAGTTCACGAGCACCACGGCGATGAGTCCCGTGACGATGCCGAGCACGGGACCGACCACGACCGCGACCGCCAGGACGATCGTGAGCGCGAGGAGCAGGACCACCGTGAGGTCGACCGGCAGGCGGGCCTGGCCGAGCAGCACGGCGGCCCAGAGCACGGCGACGCCGGCGACGAAGACGACGAGCCGGGCGCCCAGCGGCAGCCGCGCGAGCGCGCGGAGGTCCTCGCGGCGGGTCACGCGGGACAGTCTGGCACCGCGGTTCCTACACCCCGATGGTCGAGGGCTTCTCGTCCGCGACGTCGGCCATCATCAACGGCACGGACACCACGATGACGCCGTGCTCCTGGCGCAGCCGCACCCGCAGCCGCAGCGCGCTCTGGTTGTGCAGCAGCTGCTCCCACCAGTGCTGCACGACGTACTCGGGGATGTAGACCGCGACCATGTCGCGGGGACTCTCCCGGCGTACGCCGCGGACGTAGTCGATGATCGGCTGGGTGAGGTCGCGGTACGGCGACTCGAGGCAGACGAGGGGCACCGGGATCTGCCGCTCGCTCCACATCTCCTGCAGGGCGGGGACGTCGCTGCGGTCGGTCTGCACGTGCAGCGCCACGAGGTCGTCCGGCCGGGTCGCGCGGGCGAACGCCAGGGCCTGCATCGCGGGGGAGTGCAGGCGTGAGACGAGCACCACGGCGTGCACCCGGCTCGGCAGGCGGACGCCGCCCGGCGCCGGCGACATGCTCTCGTCCACCCGGCGGTAGTGCCGGTTGATGCCGACCATCACCGCGAGGAACAGCGGGATCGCGATGATGACGAGCCAGGCGCCGTGGGAGAACTTCGTGGCGACGACGACGACGAGGACGCACGCGGTGACGACCGCACCGACGCCGTTGACGACCCGCGCGCGCAGCATCGTGCCGCGCTCGGCACCGCTCGCACGGCGCAGCTCCTTGTTCCAGTGCCGCACCATCCCGGCCTGCGAGATGGTGAACGACAGGAAGACGCCCAGGATGTAGAGCTGTACGAGCCGGGTCACGCTCGCGTCGAAGACGACGATGAGCAGGGCGGATGCGGTGGCCAGGAACAGGATGCCGTTGCTGAACACGAGCCGGTCCCCGCGACGGCCGAACTGGCGGGGCAGGTAGCCGTCGCGGCCGAGCACCGACCCCATGATGGGGAAGCTGTTGTACGCCGTGTTGGCCGCGAGCACGAGCACCGCGGTCGTGAAGATCTGCAGCGCGTAGAAGCCGAACGAGCCGGTGCCGAACACGGCCTGCCCGAGCTGGGCGAGCACGGTGGGCTGCACGGCGTCGGGGGGCAGCCCGAGCGTGGCGTTGTCCTCGGCGAGGTGGACGCCGGACCGCACGGCGAGGAACGTGACGCCGCCGAACATCGTGATCGCCAGGATGCCCATCGCGAGCAGGACGCCGGCCGCGTTGCGCGACTTCGGCGGCTTGAAGTAGGGCACGCCGTTGGACACCGCCTCGACGCCGGTGAGCGCCGTGCACCCGGACGCGAACGCTCGGAGCAGCAGGAACACCGCCGTGGCCCCCGACGCCTCGGTCGCGTGCACCTGCAGGCTCGACGACTCGGCCACCACGGGCTGGCCGAGCAGCATCTTGACGGCGCCGACACCGATGAGGAGCAGCACGCTGACGATGAACAGGTACGTCGGCGCCGCGAATGTCTTGCCCGACTCCCGGATGCCGCGCAGGTTCATGAATGTGAGCAGGGCGACGAGCCCGACGCTCAGCGGGACGGCGTAGTCGACGAGCCCGGGGAACGCCGAGGTGAAGTTCGCGACCCCCGACGTCACGGACACGGCGACCGTCAGGATGTAGTCGACGATGAGCGCGCTCGCCGCGACCAGGGCCGTGCCCTGGCCGAACTGGTCCTTCGCCACGGCGTACGCGCCCCCGCCGCCCGGGTACGCATAGACCGTCTTGCGGTAGGACGTCACCACGATCGCGAGCAGGGCGACGACCGCCAGACCGACGTACGGCGTCCAGGTGAGCGCCGTGACGCCGCCGAGGACGAGGACGAGGAGGATCTCGTCGGTCGCGTACGCCACGCTGGACAGCGGGTCGCTGCAGAAGACGGGCAGGGCCAGCCGCTTGCTCAGCAGGCTCTGGTGGCTCGACGAGGAGTCGATGGGGGTGCCGACGAGGGCGCGCTTCACGAGACTCACGCCGCCAGTGCTACGCCGTGGCGCGCGGGTCCGGCGTACCGTCCTGACGCGGTCTTGACGCCCTCCCGTGAACCTTGACGCGGTCCTGACACGGACGCGGTCGTGCTCGGGGTAGAGCGCGCCCCTCGACGCGCGGGCCCGATCGGGACCACCAGGCCGATCGCCTAGCCTGGAGGCGTGACCGAGCAGACGCCCACGCCCGGCGACGGCACACGACCCCGCGCCCGCCTGACCCGCGAGGACCTCGGCTCGTGGCTGTCCGGGCCCGGTGCGGTGCTGCCCACGGAGCAGGACTACCGCGGCCAGCGCCTCGGCCTGCCCGTGTCCGGTCCGGGGTCGGTCGCCCGGTTCGGCCGGCGCCTCGCAGCCGTCCTCGTCGACTGGTTGGCCTGTCTGATGCTCGTGCGGCTCTTCCTGCCGGGCATCGACTACGGCACGCCGTCGTCGAGCCTCGTCACGATGGGGTTCTTCCTCGCCGAGCTCACGCTGTTCACCTGGCTCGTCGGCGCGTCGTTCGGCCAGCGGCTGCTCGGTCTTGCCGTCGTCCGCCTCGACGGCGCAGGTGGTCCGGGCCTGGCGCGCGCGTTCCTGCGCAGCCTGCAGATCTGCCTGCTGGTCCCCGCGGTGATCTGGGACCGGGACGGTCGCGGCCTGCACGACCGCTCCGTCGGCACCGTCGTCGTGCGCCGCTGACCGGGAGGCCGTCGTACGCCGCGGCGGCCGGTTCGCCGTCGCGACGCGTCGTCAGACCGGCAGGCTCGCGATGTCCCGCTCGACGATCTCGCGGTCGTCGGGGTCGGCCACGAGCTCGAGCTGCGCGACGGCCCGGTCCTTCCACTCCAGCGCGGCAGCGCGGTCGCCGGCCGCGGCGCAGGCCCGGGCCAGTCCCTCGTACGCCGACGCCAGCAGCCACGGCTCGTCGGCGGCCAGGCGCGCGTTGTCCAGGCACAGCTGCGCGTGGTGCAGGGCGGGCTCGGGCCGGTCGAGCGCGGAGTAGACACGGCTGATCTGCCAGTCGCCGACGGCCAGGTGGCGCGCGGTACCGATCGGCGCCCAGTGGTAGCGGCTCGCGTGCGCGGCGTTGACGAGCTCCTGGTCCTCGGCCGGGGTGCGGTCGGCCTTCTCCAGCAGCTCCCAGACGCGGTTGAACAGGGCGACGGCGAGCGCGCGCTGCGTGGCCGGGTCGAGCCCGGTGCCGGCCTCGGGCACGGCGTACTCCTCGGTGACCGGCCGGGCGGATCAGCCGCGCGGCAGCCGCATGCCCTTGGGCAGCGGGCCCTTGGGGATCGGCAGCGGGGTTGCGGTGAGCGCGTCGAGGCGGCGGCGTACGGCGGTGACCTCGGCGGGCTTGAGGTTGTTCGGCAGCTTCATGACCGTCCGCTGCAGCTTGCGCAGCGGCACCTGGCCCTCGCCGTCGCCGGCCTGGATCTCGTGGATCGGCGTCTCGCCGACGAACCGCGCGTGCCGCTTGCGCTCGGTGGCCAGCAGCGCGGCCGCGCGCTGCGGCGGACCTTCCGACACGAGGATGACGCCCGGCCGGCCGAGCACGCGGTGCACGAAGTCCTGCTGCTTGTTGAACCCGACCGCCGGCGTGACGTACCAGCCCTTGCGCAGCGCGTTGAGGACCGACGCCGCGGCGCCGGGCTGACCCTCGACACCGGCGTACGCCGCGTTCTCGGCCCGGCGGCCGAAGAGGTAGGTCGCGGCGAGGGCGGCGAACGGGATGCCGATGACGATCCAGAACCAGAGCGGCTGGAAGAACGCGCCGATGATCACGAAGACCGCGAGCACCCCGAAGAACGAGGCGAGCAGCACCCAGGGGAGGACCGGGTCGGCCTTCCGGGTCATCGTGTAGGTCGCGCGGATCTGGGCGATGCGGCCCCGGGGGGGCGATGCGGGTGCGCTGCTGCTCACGGGTGTGTGCTCCGGGTCGGTCTGGGGTGAGGTCCCAGGGTAGGTCCCCGGGGGGCGCGCCGACCAACCGG
>JAJXTD010000018.1 GCA_021784035.1 Actinomycetes bacterium
TGCCGTCCTCGAGGAACGGCATGTCCTCGACGGGCAGGATCTTCGAGATGACGCCCTTGTTGCCGTGCCGGCCGGCGAGCTTGTCGCCGTTGGTGATCTTGCGCTTCTGCGCGATGTAGACCCGCACGAGGCGGTTGACGCCCGGGGGCAGCTCGTCGCCCTCGTCGCGATCGAAGACGCGGACGCCGATGACCTTGCCGGACTCGCCGTGCGGCACCTTGAGCGAGGTGTCGCGCACCTCACGGGCCTTCTCGCCGAAGATCGCACGGAGCAGGCGCTCCTCGGGCGTGAGCTCGGTCTCGCCCTTCGGCGTGACCTTGCCGACCAGGATGTCGCCGGTGACGACGTCGGCCCCGATGCGGATGATGCCGCGCTCGTCGAGGTCGGCGAGGACCTCCTCGGAGACGTTGGGGATGTCCCGGGTGATCTCCTCCGGACCGAGCTTGGTGTCACGCGCGTCGACCTCGTGCTCCTCGATGTGGATCGAGGACAGGACGTCGTCCTGCACGAGGCGCTGCGACAGGATGATCGCGTCCTCGTAGTTGTGACCCTCCCACGGCATGAACGCCACGAGCAGGTTGCGGCCGAGGGCCATCTCGCCGTTGTCGGTGCAGGGGCCGTCGGCGAGGACCTGCGTGGCCTCGACCCGCTGGCCCTCCTCGACGATCGGGCGCTGGTTGAAGCTCGTGCCCTGGTTCGAGCGGCGGAACTTCTGCACCCGGTAGGTGCGGTACTCGCCGTCGTCCTGCGCGACCGTGATCGCGTCGGCCGAGACCTCGGTGACCACGCCGCCGGCCTCGGCGACGATCACGTCACCGGCGTCGGTGGCGGCGCGGTACTCCATGCCGGTGCCGACGAGCGGTGACTCGCTGCGCAGCAGCGGCACGGACTGGCGCTGCATGTTCGAGCCCATGAGGGCGCGGTTCGCGTCGTCGTGCTCGAGGAACGGGATCATCGCCGTCGCGACCGACACCATCTGGCGCGGGGAGACGTCCATGTAGTCGACGGCCGCGCCAGGCACGTAGTCGACCTCTCCGCCCTTGGTGCGCACGAGGACGCGGGGGTCGGCGAAGGTGCCGTCCTCGGTGAGCGGGGAGTTGGCCTGCGCGATGACGTGCAGGTCCTCCTCGTCGGCCGTGAGGTAGTCGATCTGGTCGGTGACCCGGTCGCCCTCGACCTTGCGGTACGGCGTCTCGACGAAGCCGAACGCGTTGACGCGGGCGAACGAGGACAGCGAGCCGATGAGACCGATGTTGGGACCCTCAGGGGTCTCGATCGGGCACATGCGGCCGTAGTGCGACGGGTGGACGTCGCGGACCTCGAAGCCGGCGCGCTCACGGGACAGACCGCCGGGCCCGAGCGCCGAGAGGCGGCGCTTGTGGGTCAGGCCCGCGAGCGGGTTCGTCTGGTCCATGAACTGCGACAGCTGGCTGGTGCCGAAGAACTCCTTGATGGAGGCGACGACCGGCCGGATGTTGATCAGCGTCTGCGGCGTGATCGCCTCGACGTCCTGGGTGGTCATCCGCTCGCGGACGACGCGCTCCATCCGGGACAGACCCGTGCGGATCTGGTTCTGGATCAGCTCGCCGACCGTGCGGAGGCGACGGTTGCCGAAGTGGTCGATGTCGTCGGTCTCGACGCGCACCGCCGAGCCCTCGGGAGCGGTGAACTCGGCCTCGCCGGCGTGCAGGCGCACGAGGTACTCGATCGTCGAGACGATGTCGTCGATCGTGATCGTGCTCTGCGTCAGCGGGAGCTCCGTGCCCAGCTTCTTGTTGATCTTGTAGCGGCCGACCTTGGCGAGGTCGTAGCGCTTGGGGTTGAAGTAGAAGTTGTCGAGCAGTGACTGGCCCGCCTCGGTCGTCGGCGGCTCGCCCGGGCGCAGCTTGCGGTAGATGTCCTTGAGCGCCTCGTCCTGGTCGCCGATGCCGTCCTTCTCGAGCGTCGCGACCATCGACTCGTACATGCCGAAGCGGTCGCGGATCTGCTCGTTGGACAGGCCCAGCGCCTTGAGCAGCACCGTCACGGGCTGCTTGCGCTTGCGGTCGACGCGGACGCCGACCATGTCCTTCTTGTCGACCTCGAACTCCAGCCACGCGCCGCGCGACGGAATGATCTTGGCGACGTAGACGTCCTTGTCGGAGGTCTTGTCGGGCGTCCGCTCGAAGTAGACGCCGGGCGACCGGACCAGCTGCGAGACGACGACACGCTCGGTGCCGTTGATGATGAACGTGCCCTTGTCGGTCATGAGCGGGAAATCACCCATGAAGACCGTCTGGGACTTGATCTCGCCGGTCTCGTTGTTCATGAACTCGGCGGTCACGAACAGCGGGGCGGCGTAGGTGAAGTCCTTGTCGCGGCACTGCTCGACGGTGTACTTCGGCGGCTCGAACCGGTGGTCGCGGAACGACAGCGACATGGAGCCGCTGAAGTCCTCGATCGGGGAGATCTCCTCGAAGATGTCCTCGAGACCGGAGGTCTCGGGGACGTGACGACGGGACTCGAGCGCGGCCGCGACGCGGTCCTTCCACTTCTGGTTGCCGAGCAACCAGTCGAAGGACTCGGTCTGGAGAGCCAGGAGGTCGGGGACCTCGAGCGGCTCACGGATCTTCGCGAACGAGACCCGGCGCGGGCCGGGGACGTGCGTGGGGACTGCAGACTTGCGCGAGGCTGCCAAGAGGCTTCCTTCCGAGGGCTCGCGGACCTTCGAGCGCGCACACCGATCACGCCGTGTCCAACGGACACGGCTCGTGAATGGCAGCGCAAAGCGGCAGCATACCCAGGAGGGCGTGCCGCTGTCGAGTCCCGGCCGTGGGCGTCGTGGGACAGTCGTCCGGTCCCGGGGCCAGCCACCGCTCGACAGCGGGCGGGGCGGCGCGCACGGGGCGGACCTCGTCCCACGGGCGTTTGCGGCCCGGGGGGTCTAGCGCGACTCGATGGTGGCGGTCCCCGGGGCCCGGAGTCAAGCACTGCGGCCTTCTTCGGCCGACACCGCGACATGTCCGTGACCTTGGGGAGAGCGGCGGGTGAGGGTCCGCCCCGGCGCCCCGGCGCCCGGTCGCCCTCGGGACGGGCCCGGCCGCGGGTCGGTCCGGGACGCGTCGAGGGGCGGCGTCCCGGGTAGGACGCCGCCCCTCGACGGCGGTGCGAACGGCCTGGTCAGGCCGGGGAGCCGAGCAGGGTCACTTGACGGTGACCGAGGCGCCGGCGGCCTCGAGGGCCTCCTTGGCCTTCTCGGCGTCCTCCTTCTTGACCTTCTCCAGGACCGGCTTCGGCGCGGCCTCGACGAGGTCCTTGGCCTCCTTGAGGCCCAGGTTCGTGAGGGTGCGCACCTCCTTGATGACCTGGATCTTCTTCTCGCCGGCGCTCTCGAGGATGACGTCGAACTCGTCCTGCTCCTCGACGGCCTCGGCGGCACCGGCGCCGGCACCGGCGCCGGGCGCGACGGCCATGGCGACGGGGGCGGCGGCGGTGACCTCGAAGGTCTCCTCGAACTGCTTCACGAACTCGGAGAGCTCGATGAGCGTCATCTCCTTGAAAGCCTCAAGGAGCTCGTCGGTGCTGAGCTTCGCCATGATCGGCGGTCCTTCCTGTTCTTGCGTCCCGGCCGGGGCCGCAACGTCCATCTCGGATGGTGGTGAGGTGGGGCGTCAGCCCTCGGTGGTGTCGCCGGCCTCGGCGTCCGCGGGTGCGGCTGCCTCGGTGTCGGCGACGGCCTCGGTGTCCGCGACGGCCTCGGGGGCAGCCTCGGGGGCGGCCTCCTCGGTCGACGTCTCCACCGGGGCAAGGTCCTCGGTGGCCGGCTCTGCCGCTACGGCAACGCCCGCACCACCGATGACCGAGGGGTCAGCCTCGGCCTTGACGCGCAGGGCCTCGATCGTGCGGGCGGCCTGCGCGAGCGGAGCCTGGAACAGCGCGGCTGCCTGGGACAGCGACGCCTTCATGGCCCCGGCGAGCTTCGCGAGGAGAACCTCACGCGACTCGAGGTCCGCGAGCTTGGCGATCTCGGCCGCGGACAGCGTCTTGCCGTCCATGTAGCCGCCCTTGATCACCAGCAGCGGGTGTGCCTTGGCGAAGTCACGCAGACCCTTGGCGGCCACGACCGGGTCGCCCTTGATGAAGGCGATCGCGCTGGGGCCGGCGAGCAGGTCGTCGAGACCCTCGACGCCCGCCTCCTTCGCAGCGATCTTGGTCAGCGTGTTCTTCACCACGGCGTAGTTGGCAGCCTCACCGAGGGAACGGCGCAGCGTCTTGAGCTGCGCCACGGTGAGTCCGCGGTACTCGGTCAGCACGGTCGCGCTCGACGTGCGGAAGTGCTCCGCGATCGTCGCGACGTCGGCTGCCTTGTCTGCCCGCGCCATGGATCTCCTTCCAGCTTTCCGGCCGGAAGCCCCCGAACAGCAGAAAAGCCCCGCGCAGGCGCGGGGCGCGGACCGCCCTGGAGCGGCGCCGTGATCCTCACCTGCGCTGGCCCTCCGCTGCGGCGGAAGCTTCGGTCGACCACCACACGGGTGGTCCGACGACCGGCGGTCTTCGGTAGGTGCGAGAGTACGTGGCTCGGGGCGGGCGGGTCAAAACGCGCCCGCCCCGAGCCACGGTCGTTCACTGCGCTGCCGGCGTGAGCCGGTGTCCCAGTGCCGTGCAGGTCAGGCCGAGGCCTCGTCCTCCACGAGCAGGTTGCGCGTGCGGTTGGGGTCGACGGGGACGCCCGGGCCCATCGTCGTGGTGACGGTGGCCTTCTTCAGGTAGCGCCCCTTGGCCGCCGACGGCTTGAGCCGCAGGACCTCGTCGAGGGCCGCGGCGTAGTTCTCGACCAGGGCCTCGTCGCTGAAGGAGGCCCGGCCGATCACGAAGTGCAGGTTCGAGTGCTTGTCGACGCGGAACTCGATCTTGCCGCCCTTGATGTCCGTGACGGCCTTCGCGACGTCCATGGTGACCGTGCCCGTCTTCGGGTTGGGCATGAGGCCGCGCGGGCCGAGCACCTTGCCGAGCCGACCGACCTTGCCCATGAGGTCGGGGGTGGCCACGGCGGCGTCGAAGTCGGTCCAGCCGGCGGCGACCTTGTCGATCAGCTCGTCGCCGCCGACCACGTCGGCGCCGGCGGCACGCGCCTCCTCCGCCTTCTCACCGTTGGCGAAGACCAGGACCCGAGCGGTCTTGCCGGTGCCGTGCGGGAGGTTGACGGTGCCGCGCACCATCTGGTCGGCCTTGCGCGGGTCGACGCCCAGGCGGAAGGCGACCTCGACGGTCGCGTCGAACGTGGCGGGGTTGGTCGCCTTCGCGAGGCGGACCGCCTCGAGCGGGGCGTAGAGCGCGTCCTTGTCGATCTTGCTGGACGCCTCGGCGTAAGCCTTGCTGCGCTTCATCGCTGCTCCTCGTGCAGGTCTGTCGTCCGGAGTCCGGTGGGGCCGATGGCCCCTTCCGCCGGCCCCGGGGACGGAGTGGGAGTCGTGGTCGGACGGGCCGCGCGAGGCCCTGCCACGTCGTGCCGGTGCGCGCCGCGGGGCGGCGCTGGTGGTCGGCCGGGAGCCGGCGACCGTGGGTCGGGCGTCAGTCGGAGACGGTGACGCCCATCGAGCGCGCCGTGCCCTCGATGATGCGCATCGCGTTCTCGACGTCGTTGGCGTTGAGGTCGGCCATCTTGGTCTCGGCGATCTCGCGGACCTGAGCCTTGGTGATCGAGGCGACCTTCGTGGTGCGCGGGTTCGCCGCGCCCTTGTCGACGCCGGCCGCCTTGAGGATGAGCCTCGCGGCGGGCGGGGTCTTGAGGACGAAGGTGAACGACCGGTCCTCGTAGACCGTGATCTCGACCGGGATGACCTGGCCGCGCTGCGACTCGGTCGCGGCGTTGTACGCCTTGCAGAACTCCATGATGTTGACGCCGTGCTGACCGAGCGCCGGCCCGACGGGCGGCGCGGGGTTGGCGGCGCCGGCCTGGATCTGGAGCTTGATCAGGCCTGCGACCTTCTTCTTGGGTGGCATTGCTTCGGGTCCTTGCGTCGTCGGGTGCGGACGTCGTCGCCGGGGTGGGCGACGACGGCCGCCTTAGTTCTTCTGGATCTGGCTGAAACCGAGCTCGACCGGGGTCTCCCGGCCGAAGATCTCGACCAGACCGGTGACCTTCTGCGCGTCCACGTTGATCTCGGAGACCGTGGCGTGGAGCGTCGCGAAGGGACCGTCGATGACGGTGACCGAGTCGCCGACCGCGAAGTCGACCACCGTCACCTCGCCGGCGGGCGCCGGGGCGCCGGGCTTCTTCTCGGGAGCCGGGGCGAGGATCGAGACGACCTCGTCGAGGCTCAGCGGCGCGGGCTGGTGCCCATGCCCCACGAAGCCGGTGACGCCCGGCGTGTGCCGGACCGTGCCCCAGGAGGCGTCCGTGAGGTCCATGCGGACCAGGACGTAACCCGGGAACTTGTTGCGCCGGACGACCTTGCGCTGTCCGCTCTTGATCTCGGTGACCTCTTCCATGGGGACCTCGACCTGATAGATCTGGTCCTCCATGTTCAGCGAGGAGATGCGGCTCTCGAGATTGGTCTTCACCTTGTTCTCGTAGCCGGCGTAGGAGTGCACGACGTACCAGTCGCCGAGCTCGGTGCGCATGCGCTCGCGGAAGGCCTCGACCGGGTCGAGCTCCTCCTCGACCACGTCGACGGTCGCCTCGGCGTCCGCGACGGGCTCGTCGCCGGCAGCCGGCGCCTCGTCCGCCGCCGGCTCGGCGACCACCTCGGTGTCGGGGGTGGGGTCGGCGGATGCGTCGGTGGCAGCGACGGCGTCCGGCTCGACGACCTCGTGGTCGTCGAGCGCCGGGGCGTCGGTCGCGTGCGTGTCGGACACGGTGCTCCTCGAGTGGGTGGTGCGGGTCGAGCGGCGGGCCGGTCGGGCGGGCTGGTCAGCCGCCGAAGACCTTGAGGACGAGCTTGGCGAAGCCCAGGTCGAGCACCGCCACGATGATCGCGATGACCGTCACGAAGACGATGACGACCCAGGTGTAGGTCAGCAGCTCCTTGCGCGTCGGCCAGACGACCTTGCGCAGCTCGGCCACGACCTGGCGGTAGAACAGCGCGATCCGGGCACCGAGACCCGGGCGGTCACCCGAGTCGCGGCCCTTGCCCTTGCCGCGGTCCGGGACGGCGGTGCCGACGGTGTCGCTCACGCGTCCTCGCTTGCCTCGCGCCGCCCGCGAGGGCGACGGCCGTACGGCTCGACCAGGATGGTCGGGCCGGGTGGTGCGACCCGGTCCGGGGACCGGGGTGGAGCAGGGCCGGAGGGACTTGAACCCCCAACCGCCGGTTTTGGAGACCGGTGCTCTACCAGTTGAGCTACGACCCTTCGGGCCGCTCACCGCTGTGCGCGCCGACGTGCGGGCATGCTCGCGCAGGGGTGGACGTCCACCAGGAGGTCCGAGCATACGGGACTCGGGGGCGCCCACCCAAACCGCCGTCGCGGCGGCCGCGACCCCCTCGGCGGGTGCCTGCCCGGGTGCGTCAGGATGACCCCATGACAGAGCAGGTGCGGGTGGAGGGCAGCCACCGCCGGGTGTCCCTCCGGATCGGGTCGATCGCCGAGTCGGCAACGCTGGCCGTGGACGCGAAGGCGAAGGCCCTCAAGGCTGCCGGCCGGCCCGTCATCGGCTTCGGTGCGGGTGAGCCCGACTTCCCCACCCCCGACTACGTCCTCGACGCGGCCCTCGCCGCCGTCCGCGACCCGAAGTGGCACCGCTACACGCCCGCCGGCGGCCTTCCCGAGCTCAAGGAGGCGATCGCGGCGAAGACGCTGCGCGACAGCGGCTACGCGGTCCGGGCCGGCCAGGTGCTCGTGACCAACGGCGGGAAGCAGGCGCTCTACAACACGTTCGCGGCGCTGCTGGACCCGGGCGACGAGGCGCTGCTGCCCGCGCCGTACTGGACGACCTACCCGGAGTCGATCCGCCTGGCCGGCGGGGTCCCGGTGGAGATCGGGACCGACGAGACCAGCGGCTACCGGGTGTCGCTCGAGCAGCTCGACGCCGCGGTCACCCCGCGCACGAAGCTGCTCGTGTTCGTCTCGCCGTCGAACCCGACCGGTGCCGTCTACTCCCCCGCCGAGGTCGAGGCGATCGGCCGCTGGGCGGTGGACCGGGGCATCTGGGTCGTCACCGACGAGATCTACGAGCACCTCGTCTACGGCGACGCGGAGTTCGCCTCGATGCCCACGCTGGTTCCGGAGATCGCCGATCGGTGCGTCGTCGTCAACGGGGTCGCCAAGACGTACGCCATGACCGGCTGGCGTGTGGGCTGGATGATCGGCCCTGACGACGTCGTCAGGGCCGCCACGAACCTGCAGTCGCACGCCACGTCGAACGTGGCCAACGTCTCGCAGGTCGCGGCCCTCGCCGCGGTGTCGGGGGACCTCACCGCCGTCGCCGAGATGCGCTCGGCCTTCGACCGGCGCCGCCGGACGATCACCGCGATCCTCGACGCCATCGACGGCGTGACCTGTCCGCTGCCCGAGGGCGCGTTCTACGTCTACCCGTCGGTCAAGGGCGTCCTCGGCCGCACGATCCGTGGCCATGTGCCGGCCACGTCGGCCGAGCTCGCCGCGCTGATCCTCGACGAGGTCGAGGTCGCGGTCGTGCCCGGCGAGGCATTCGGCACGCCCGGCTACCTCCGGCTGTCCTACGCGCTCGGCGACGCGGACCTCGCCGAGGGCGCCACCCGGATCGCCACCCTGCTCGGCGAGGGCCGGTAGACCCCGCGTCCCGCGGTCCGGTCAGGCCGGCGGCAGGGCGCAGCCGACGAGCGTGGGCTCGGGCTCCAGCGTGATCCCGAACCGGTCGTGCACCCGGTCGCGGACCTCGGCGGCCAGGGCCAGGACGTCGGCCGCGGACGCGCCGCCCCGGTTGGTCAGCGCCAGCGAGTGCTTCGTCGAGACCGCGGCGGGCGAGCCGAGCGAGTGCCCGCGCCCGACGCCGGACCGCTCGATGAGCCAGGCCGCACTGGTCTTCACGCGGCCCGCCGGGGCCGGGTAGCGCGGGGCGTCGGCCGGGAGGGTCGCCGCCCCGGCGTCGTCGAGCACCGGGTTGGTGAAGAAGGAGCCGACGCTCCAGGTGTCGTGGTCGGCGTCGTCGAGCACCATCCCCTTCGCCCGGCGCAGGGCGAGGACAGCCGCGCGCACCTCCGCGAGGGGTGCGCGCGCGCCGACGTCGACGCCGAGGGCGTGGGCCAGCTCGGCGTAGCGCACCGGCTCCGACGTCGGGGAGAGGCGCAACTGGAACGAGACGTCGAGGACGACGTGGCGCCACGGGTCCGCCTTGAACCTGCTCGTGCGGTAGCCGAAGCCGCAGTCCGCGGCCATGAACGTGCGCTGCACGCCCGCCGCGCGGTCGAACGTGCGGACCCGCGCGACGACGTCGGCGACCTCCTGGCCGTAGGCGCCGACGTTCTGCACCGGCGTCGCACCGGCGGAGCCGGGGATGCCGGACAGCGCCTCGACGCCCGCCCACTCTTCGGCGACGGCCCGGGCCACCACGTCGTCCCATGGCTCCCCCGCCGCGACGGTCACCCAGGCGCCGCCGCAGGTGTCCGACTCCGTCGAGACCCCGCGCGTCCGCACGACGACGACCGTGCCGGGGTAGCCGTCGTCGCCCACGACGAGGTTCGACCCGCCGCCGACGAGCAGGGCCGGCGTACCGGTGGCGTCCGCCCTGCGGACGGCGTACACGAGCGCGGCCTCGTCCTCGGCCACGACGACCTCGCGCGCCGCGCCCCCGACGCGCAGCGTCGTCAGGTCGGCGAGAGTCGGCGGCACACCCGCAGCCTAGGTCCGACCGCGTCCTCGCCAGAATCCACTGAGGGTGGCCCTGGTTGCCCTAGAAGCAACCAGGGCCACCCTCAGTGACTACGGCGGTCAAGCCAGCCGGACCACGGCCTGCGCCTTGCCGAGCACCGTGGACCCGGCGTAGACGGCGGTGACGTCCACGCGGACCAGGTTGTCGGCGCGCTTCTCCGCCACGACCGCGCTGACGTCGACGGTCGCGCCGTGGTCGTCGTCGGGGACGACGACGGGACGCGTGAAGCGGACGCCGTACTCCACGACCGCGCCGGGATCCCCGGCCCAGTCGGTGACGACGCGCCCGGCAGAGGCCATGGTGAGCATTCCGTGTGCGATGACGTCGGGCAGTCCGACGGACCGGGCGAAGCGCTCGTTCCAGTGGATCGGGTTGAAGTCGCCCGAGGCACCGGCGTACATCACCAGGTTGACCCGCTGCAGAGTCACGGTCAGGGACGGGAGCTCGGTGCCGACCTCGACGTCGGACCAGGCGACGGACGCGCTCATGCCGTTCCCTCCGCGGTGCCTCGGGCGACGGTGACCGCCCACGTGGTGACGACGGGCTCGCCGTCCTCGGTGCTGATGTCCGACCGCGTGGTGAGGATGTCGTTGCCCGCCGCGACCCGGATGTTCTCGATGGTCGTGACCACGACGAGGCTGTCGCCGGCGGTCACCGGCCGCACGTAGGCGAACCGCTGCTCGCCGTGCACGACCCGGCTGTAGTCGAGGCCGAGGCCCGGGTCGAACATCGCGACGGCGCTCGCCCGCATCGACACCACGAACGGGAAGGTCGGGGGCGCGATGACGTCGCGGTGGCCGAGCGACCGGGCATGGGCGACGTCGTGGTACGCCGGGTTCCGGTCGCCGATCGCCGTCGCGAACTCGCGGATCTTCTCGCGGCCCACCTCGTACGCCGGGCTCGCGGGATAGACCTTGCCGACGTAGTCCTGGTTGAGCGCCATGGCTCACATCCCTCCGAGCTGGCCGCCGGTGACGGGGATCGTGACGCCGGAGACGAAGTCGGCGTCGCTGGACACGAGGAACGCGTGGACGTTCGCGATGTCCTCCGGGACACCGAGGCGGCCCAGCGCGATGAGCATGAGCGACAGCTGCCGCATCTCCTCGGGGATGCCGTAGGTGTCGCCGTCGGTCTTCGCCTGGGTGAGTCGGGTCTCGACGAAGCCGGGGGCGACCGCGTTGACGTTGATGCCGAACGGCCCGAGCTCGCGGGCCAGCGTCTTCGTGATCGAGATCAGCGCGCCCTTGGCGGCGGTGTAGTTGACCTGCCCCGGGTTGCCCATCAGCGCGGCGACCGACGACGTGAACACGATCTTGCGCTGGTACGCCGGCCGGCCGGTCGCGGCGATCTCGGCCTTCGCGACCTCCCGCATGTAGGGCATCGCCGCGAGGGTGGAGTGGTAGGCCGTCTTGAGGTTGGTGTCGACGACGAAGTCGAACAGCTCGTCGGTCATCCCGTGGAACATCTTGTCCCGGGTCGTCCCGGCGTTGTTCACCAGGATGTCGAGCTTGCCGAAGCCGTCGACGGCCGCCCGGGCCAGGCCGTGGGCCGCCTCGAGATCGATCGTGTTGGCGACGTGGAGCAGGGCACGTCCGCCCTCGGCCTCGACCAGCGCGACGGTCTCCGCCGCCGGCTCCGGGTCGATGTCGTTGACCACGACCGCGGCGCCGTCGCGGGCCAGTCGCAGCGCCGTCGCCCGCCCGATCCCCCGGCCCGAGCCGGTCACGATGGCCACCCGGTCGTCGAGTCGTCCCACGACGCGCCTCCTGCATCCGCACCGACGCCCCGCTCGGCCGCCGTCCCCCCGCGACGCTAGTGGAGACCCCCACCGCTCGCACGGCCCACCCCGAAGCAACGAGGGGCGGACGGTCGCGACCGCCCCGGCAGGGGCGCGAGCGGACGTCCGGTCGACGGCCGAAGGCCGGCGACGGGCCCCGAGGCGGAGGGGTGCGGCGACGCGGCCGTCCGGAGGACGGCCGCGTGGAGCCGCCAGGACCCGCAGTACCCCGAAGCAGCGAGGGGCGGACGGTCGCGACCGCCCCGGCAGGGGCGCGAGCGGACGTCCGGTCGACGGCCGAAGGCCGGCGACGGGCCCCGAGGCGGAGGGGTGCGGCGACGCGGCCGTCCGGAGGACGGCCGCCTGGAGCCGCCAGAAGACCGAACGGCCGCCCCGTGCGGGGCGGCCGTTCGGTGAGATCTGTGCGGGCCCGGAGGGCCACCCGGCTAGCGGGTCTCCTTGTGCACCGTGTGCTGGTTGCACGTCGGGCAGTGCTTCTTCATCTCCAGCCGGTCCGGGTCGTTGCGCCGGTTCTTCTTGGTGATGTAGTTGCGGTGCTTGCACTCCTGGCAGGCCAGGGTGATCTTCGGGCGTACGTCGCTCTTGGCCACGGGAGTGCCTTTCCTACGGTCGTGAAGTCAGTCGTTCGGTGTAGCGGAGGCCGGACTTGAACCGGCGACACAGCGATTATGAGCCGCTTGCTCTGCCAGGCTGAGCTACTCCGCCGAGACGTCGGTCCTTGCCCGGGTCGGACAGGTGCCGTTGTTCCGAGCCCCCTTACGGAATCGAACCGTAGACCTTCTCCTTACCATGGAGACGCTCTGCCGACTGAGCTAAGGGGGCCGTGAGAGCCAGAGAAGAGTACCTAACCGGCCACGGTTCCTCCAAAACGGGGCGGGCGGCCCGGCGCCGGGCGGCGCGGTGACCACCCCGGGGTGAGACTGGGCACATGACCCGTTGGACCGCCGACGACATCCCCCCGCTGACCGGACGCCACGCCGTCGTGACCGGGGCGAACTCCGGCCTCGGCTTCCACACCGCCCTCGAGCTCGCGCGGCACGGCGCCGACGTCACCCTCGCTGTCCGCGACCGCGCCAAGGGCGAGCGTTCGCTGGCCGCGCTGCGCGCCGAGCTCGCCACGACCCCCGGCGGGGGTGCGGCGGAGCTCGCCGACCTCGACCTCGCGAGCCTCGCGTCAGTCCGTTCGTTCGCCGACGGTCTGGTGGCCTCCGGACGCGACCTGCACGTGCTGGTCAACAACGCAGGAGTGATGGCCATCCCCCGGCGCGAGACCGCCGACGGGTTCGAGATGCAGCTCGGCACCAACCATCTCGGGCACATGGCCCTCACCTTGCGGCTGCTGCCGGCGCTGGTCCGCACCGGGTCGGCGGGGACTGCGAGCCGCGTCGTCACGGTCTCCAGCGGCGCGCACCGGATGGGCCGGATCGACCTGGACGACCTCATGGGGGAGAGGCAGTACCGCTCCTGGGGCGCGTACGGCCAGAGCAAGCTGGCCAACCTCCTCTTCGCCTTCGAGCTGCAGCGGCGCCTGGACGCCCACGCTCTCCCGGTCGGGTCCTACGCCGCGCACCCGGGCTACGCCTCGACGAACCTGCAGGCCGTCGGGCCGCAGATGCGCGGGAGCCGGATCGGCGCCCGGCTGGCGGGGTGGGGCAACGCCGTGCTCGGCCAGTCCGCTGCGATGGGCGCGCTGCCGACGCTCTACGCGGCCTCCGTGACCGGCCTCGCCCCCGGGTCGTACGTCGGACCCGACGGGTTCCTCGAGCAGCGCGGGTACCCCACGCTCGTGTCGACCACGCCGGCGGCGCGGGACGAGTCCACGGCCGCCGCGCTCTGGGAACGCAGCGAGGAGCTGATCGGCGTCCGGTTCGACGACGTCGTGGCCGCCTGACCGGTAGCCGGTTGGACGACGGCGCGACAGCCTCACCGGCGACGACGAGGGGCGCGACCGCAGTGGTCGCGCCCCTCGTCGTTCGTGTGGCGGATCCAGGATTCGAACCTGGGGAGGCGTAAGCCGACGGATTTACAGTCCGCTCCCATTGGCCGCTCGGGCAATCCGCCAAGCCGTCCGTGGACGGCTCCCGAAGGATACATAGCCGGTCGGCCGGGCGTGAAATCACCCGGCTGGAAGCCGCCGCCGGGGCCGGCCCGGCCGCTCCGGTCTAGGCTCGGTCGCAGACACCCGCCGCCACCACGGAGAACTCAGGTCATGGCCGACAGCAGCTTCGACATCGTGAGCAAGGTCGACCGCCAGGAGGTCGACAACGCCCTCAACCAGGCCGCGAAGGAGCTCTCCCAGCGGTTCGACTTCAAGAACACCGGGGCGAAGATCGAGTGGAAGGGCGAGCTCGCCGTCGAGCTCACGGCCGACACCGAGGAGCGCGTGAGCGCCGCCCTCGACGTGTTCCGCGACAAGCTGGTGAAGCGCCAGATCTCGCTCAAGAGCCTCACCGCGGAAGACCCGCGCTCGTCCGGGCGCGAGTACAAGATCTCGTGCACGTTCCAGGCCGGCATCAGCCAGGAGCAGGCCAAGAAGCTCGGCAAGCTCATCCGGGACGAGGGGCCGAAGACGGTCAAGGCCCAGGTCATGGGCGAGGAGCTGCGGGTGACGTCGAAGAGCCGCGACGACCTCCAGGCCGTACAGGCGCTGGTCAAGGGCGCCGATCTCGACTTCGCCGTCCAGTTCGTGAACTACCGCTGAGCGAGGCACCGCACGGCCACGGGTGAGCGGTCAGCCGCGCCCGGCCGGGCGCCGCGGCCCCGGGTCGGCGACGACACCACGCGGGTCGAGCGCCGCCGGCGGCGGCACGGTGGCCTCCCATCCGGCGAGCCGGTCACGCTCGTGGGTGAGGTCGGCCAGCGAGGTTCCGGCGTACTCCGCGACGGGCGACCAGTGCAGTGCGTCGAACGGGCAGACCTCGACGCAGATGCCGCAGTACATGCACAGCGCGAAGTCGATGGCGAAGCGGTCGAGCACGGCCTGCGTGCGCGGTCGCCGGTGCGTCTCGTCGACCGGGAGGGTCTCGGTGTGCGCGTCGATCTCGATGCACCAGTCGGGGCACTCGCGCACGCAGAGCATGCACACCGTGCAGTTCTCCTCGACGAGCGCGATCACGCCGCGCGTTCGCGGCGGGCGGCCCGTCGGACCCGGCCCGCTCATCTCGCGCGCTCCGAGCCGACGTCGGGCCAGTGGGCCGGTACGCCGGGCGGGGGCGTGCGACGCCGGGCGCGGCCACCGGAGTCGGCGGGGTCCTTGTCACCGGGCCACGGGCGCGCCGCACGGGCGGCCAGGACGAAGTCCTTGCGCAGCGGCGCGGCGCCGAAGCCGGCCGGGAGCAGGAGCGGGTCGAGCCGCTCGTTACCGGCGAAGCGGACCCCGAACATCTCGTGCGTCTCCCGCTCGTGCCACGCCGCACCGCGGTAGACCCCCGTGGCCGTCGCGAGCACCGTGTCGTCGCGCGGGACGCGGGTGCGCAGCAGGACGTGGTCGCGCAGGTCGACCGTCGCGACGTGCACGACGACCGCGAAGCCGTCCGCGCCGAGGTCGTACGCCGTCAGCAGGTCGAAGAACGTGGCCCCGGCGGCGTACGCCGTCCCGAGCGCCTCGACCCACCGCTCGCGCGGCAGGTCGACGGTGACCGGTCCGAATCCGTCGGTCGCCGTCGCGCCCGAGGCCCCGAGCCCGCCGACGACGGCCTCGGCGAGCCGGCTCACGACTGCCCCGCCCCGAGCAGGGCGAGCCCGTGGAGCAGCGCCTCGGGCCGCGGCGGGCAGCCCGGAACGTAGACGTCGACCGGGATGACCTGGTCGATGCCCTTGGTGACCGAGTAGGAGTCCCAGTACGGGCCGCCGGTGCTCGCGCAGGCACCGAAGGACAGCACGCGCCTCGGCTCGGGGAGCCGCTCCCAGAGACGGCGCACCGCCGGGGCCAGGACGTCGGTGCACGTGCCGGAGACCACGAGCACGTCGACCCGGCCCTGGTCCGGGTCGTGCACGAGCGCCCCCGCGGACCTCGTGGCGCCACCGGCGAGCGCGGCCGCCATCACCTCGACCGAGCAGCAGGCGAGACCGACGTCGACCATCCACACGGTCCAGTCCCGTCCGTCCCAGGACAGGTCCAGCCGCACGGGGCCGGACCCGGCCGGTCGCCCGACGGACGGCAGGGGGAGGTCGACGGGGGTACCGGGCACGTCGCCTCCGTCCGCTCGGCCGGTCCTCGGGCCGCGCGCAGCGCGGCTCC
This sequence comes from Actinomycetes bacterium, assembly GCA_021784035.1. GTDB lineage: Bacteria > Actinomycetota > Actinomycetes > S36-B12 > CAIYMF01 > Longivirga. The sequence goes on from JAJXTD010000018.1 coordinate 15,868, forward strand.
CGACGAGCCTACTGAGTCCGGTCCGGCCGGCTCCGCAGTGCGCGCGCGGGGCCGGCGCCGGGCCGACGGGGGCGACGCGCGGCTCGCGAGGAGGACCCGTCGCGCGTCCGGGGCCCCGCGGGGGGAGGATGTCCGTGCGGCACCCGGCCGGCCCTCGGTGGGGTGCTGCACGAACGAGCAGCAGCGACCCGGTTCCACGGTCGGTCGACGTCGGCCCCCCGCCCCGGGGAGACCATGACGTCAGCGAAACGAGGCGGGAACAATCGTGAGCAAGCAGGTCGTCCAGCTCCACCGGGTGATCATCAGGTTCGCCGGTGACTCCGGCGACGGGATGCAGTTGACCGGGGACCAGTTCACGTCGAGGACGGCGATGTTCGGCAACGACCTCTCGACGCTGCCGGACTTCCCGGCCGAGATCCGCGCGCCAGCGGGCACGCTGCCCGGGGTCTCGGCGTTCCAGCTGCACTTCGCCGACCACGACATCACCACGGCGGGCGACGCACCCAACGTGCTCGTCGCGATGAACCCCGCGGCGCTCAAGGCCAACATGCGTGATCTCCCGCGCGGCGCCGACATCATCGTCAACACCGACGAGTTCACGACCCGCAACCTCTCGAAGGTCGGGTACGACGCGAATCCGATCGAGGACGGCTCGCTCCAGTCGTACGCGGTCCACCCGATCCCGCTGACCTCGATGACGGTCGAGGCGCTCAAGGGGTTCGACATCACGAAGAAGGAGGCGGAGCGGGCGAAGAACATGTTCGCGCTCGGTCTCCTCTCCTGGCTCTACCACCGCCCGACCGATGGCACGCTGACGTTCCTCCGGCAGAAGTTCGCGAAGAAGCCGGAGATCCTCGCCGCGAACATCGCCGCGTTCGAGGCGGGCTGGTCCTTCGGCGAGACCACCGAGGACTTCTCGGTGCAGTACGAGGTGATGCCGGCCACGATGCCGCCGGGCTGCTACCGCAACATCCACGGCAACCTCGCGCTCTCGTACGGGCTCATCGCGGCGGCCGAGCGGGCCGAGCTGCCGCTGTTCCTCGGGTCCTACCCGATCACCCCGGCGTCGGACATCCTCCACGAGCTGAGCAAGCACAAGAAGTTCGGCGTGATGACCTTCCAGGCCGAGGACGAGATCGCCGGCGTGGGCTCGGCCATCGGCGCCGCCTACGGCGGGATGCTCGCGGTCACCACGACGTCCGGGCCCGGAGTCGCGCTGAAGTCGGAGGCCATCGGACTCGCGGTGGCGCTCGAGCTGCCGCTGGTCATCGTCGACGTCCAGCGCGGCGGGCCGTCCACCGGTCTGCCGACGAAGACCGAGCAGGCCGACCTGCTGCAGGCCATGTTCGGGCGCAACGGCGAGGCCCCGGTGCCCATCGTCGCGCCGCGGTCCCCGGCCGACTGCTTCGATGCGGCGATCGACGCCGTGCGCATCGCGACGACGTACCGCACGCCGGTGTTCCTGCTCTCGGACGGCTACCTCGCCAACGGCTCCGAGCCGTGGCGGATCCCGGACGTCGACTCGCTACCGGACCTGCGGGTCACGTTCGCCACCGAGCACAACCACACGCGGGAGGACGGCACGACGGAGTTCTGGCCGTTCGTGCGCGACCCCGAGACCCTCGCGCGGCCCTGGGCCGTGCCGGGCACGAAGGGCCTCGAGCACCGCATCGGCGGCATCGAGAAGGCCGACGGCAGCGGCAACATCTCCTACGACCCGGACAACCACGACCGGATGGTCCGGCTGCGCCAGGCCAAGGTGGACGGCATCACGGTGCCCGATCTCGAGGTCGACGATCCGACCGGCGACGCCCGCGTGCTGCTGCTCGGCTGGGGCTCGACGTACGGCCCGATCAACGCCGCCTGCCAGATCGCACGACGGGCCGGAAGCTCGGTCGCCCAGGCGCACCTGCGCCACCTCAACCCGTTCCCGGCCAACACCGCCGAGGTGCTGCGCCGCTACGACAAGGTCGTGATCCCGGAGATGAACCTCGGTCAGCTCGCGCTGCTGATCCGCGGTCGGTTCCTCGTGGACGCGATCGCCTACAACCAGGTGCGAGGCCTGCCCTTCAGGGCCGAGGAGCTCGCCGGAGTGATCAAGGACGTGGTGGCAAGTGTCTGACACCGTCGGTCTCGGGTTCCCCTCGCTGCGGCTGGTGCCGAAGACGACCGAGAAGCAGAGCGCTAAGGACTTCAAGACCGACCAGGAGGTGCGCTGGTGCCCGGGCTGCGGCGACTACGCGATCCTGGCCGGCGTCCAGAGCTTCATGCCGGAGCTCGGCCTGGCCAAGGAGAACATCGTCTGGATCTCCGGCATCGGCTGCTCGAGCCGCTTCCCCTACTACATGAACACGTTCGGGATGCACTCGATCCACGGACGCGCACCGGCGATCGCGTCGGGCCTGGCGATCACCCGGCCCGACCTCTCGGTCTGGGTCGTGACCGGTGACGGCGACGCGCTGTCGATCGGTGGCAACCACCTGATCCACGCGCTGCGCCGCAACGTCAACCTCAAGATCCTGCTGTTCAACAACCGGATCTACGGCCTGACCAAGGGGCAGTACTCCCCCACCTCCGAGGTCGGCAAGGTCACCAAGTCGACGCCGATGGGCTCGCTCGACTTCCCCTTCAACCCGGTGTCGCTCGCGCTCGGCGCCGAGGCGTCCTTCGTCGCACGCACGATCGACTCCGATCGCAAGCACCTCACCGAGACGCTGCGCGCCGCGGCGCTCCACGAGGGCACCGCGCTCGTGGAGATCTACCAGAACTGCAACATCTTCAACGACGGTGCGTGGGACCCGCTGAAGGACTCCGAGCACCGCGACTCGCTCATGTTCCGGCTCGAGGACGGCAAGCCCATCACGCTGGTCGACGGCTCGCGCGGGGTGGTCCGGGCGGCCAACGGCAGCCTCGAGATCGCCGACGTGGCCGAGGTCGGCCTGGACGCCGTCCTCGTGCACGACTCGCACAACCCCGACGCATCGGTGGCGTTCGCGCTCTCCCGGCTGTCGGACTCGATGACCCTCGCGGACACCCCGATCGGCATCTTCCGCGACGTCCCCCGCACGACGTACGACAGCGCGTTCCACCAGCAGCTCGAGACCGCGCAGGCCCCGGGCCGCGGTGACCTGGGCGCCCTGCTCACCGGCAGCGACACGTGGGAGATCGCCTGACGGCACCGCGTTCCTCGGGCTCGGGGTCCGGCACGTGGTGCCGGGCCCCGAGCCCGTTCCGACCCACCTGGCGCCCGCCCGGCCAGGTCGCGCTAGCGTCGAGGCCGACATGAGCAGCCAGCCCCGTACCGACGCCGAGGAGTCGCACGCCAACGCCCGGCTCGGTCTGCTCTTCGGCGTCGGTGCGTACGCCATCTGGGGCTTCTTCCCGCTGTACTTCCCGCTGCTCGAACCGGCGTCGGCCCTCGAGATCCTCTGCGAGCGTTTCGTCTTCTCGCTGGTGTTCATGGCGGTCGTCCTCACCATCACCCGCACCTGGTCGCGTCTGAGCCCGGTGCTACGGGACCGCCGCGCCCTGCTGCTGCTCTCCGCCGCGGCCGCGCTGATCTCGGTGAACTGGGGCACGTACATCTGGGCGGTGAACACCGGGAACGTCGTCGAGGCGTCGCTCGGCTACTTCATCAACCCGCTCGTCCTCGTGGTCATCGGCGTGGTCCTGCTCGGCGAGCGCCTGCGGCCGCTGCAGTGGACCGCGGTCGGGATCGCCACCCTCGCGGTCGTGGTCCTGACCCTCGGGCTGGGCAAGCTCCCGTGGATCGGCCTCGTCCTCGCCTTCTCCTTCGCCGGCTACGGCCTGATCAAGAAGGTCGTCGCCGTCGACCCGCAGGCGAGCCTGACGATCGAGACGGCGGTGGCGTCGCCGTTCGCCCTTGCCTACCTGGTGCATCTGCAGCTGACCGGCGCGCTCGTCCTCGGTCACCACTCCACGTCGACGAGCCTGCTGCTCGTGGGGACGGGCGTGATCACCGCGATCCCGCTGCTGCTGTTCGGCGGGGCGGCCAACCGGATCCCGCTCACGATGATGGGCCTGCTGCAGTACCTCACGCCCGTCATCCAGTTCGTCATCGGCGTCTGGGTCGTCGGCGAGACGATGCCGCCCGCGCGCTGGGCCGGCTTCGTCATCGTGTGGATCGCCCTCGTCGTGTTCAGCTACGACGGCCTGCGCCAGGGCGGCCGCAACCGGACGGCGCGCCGTGCCGTGCAGGACGGGATCGACGAGGTCGAGGCGCCGATCTGACGACCCGGCGAGACCACTGGTGAAGGTGTGACTCAGGCGCTGCGATCCACGACGACGTCGCACATCATCGACAACGCCTCGGTGCCGTTGCCCGGCGGCAGCCCGGCGAGCTCGGCGCGGGCCGACTCGGCCCACGACACCAGGACCTCGCGCGCCTCGGCCATCGCCGGCGATGTCCGCAGCAGGCCCAGCGCCTCGGCGTGGCGGTCGTCGTCGGTGAGCGGGCCGGACAGCAGCTCGCGCAGCCGCGCCGCGGAGGGGTCGCTGCTCCGCAGCGCGAGCAGGACCGGCAGCGTGCGGATGCCCTCGCGCAGGTCGGTGCCCGGTGTCTTGCCCGACTCCGCGGACTCGCTGGCGATGTCGAGCAGGTCGTCGGAGAGCTGGAAGGCGACCCCGAACTTCTCGCCGTACGCCGCGACCGCGTCGGCCACGTGCGCCGGGGCGCCCGACGTCATGGCACCCATGCGCCCGGCCAGCGCGATGAGCGAGCCGGTCTTGCCCGCGAGCACATCGAGGTGGTGCTCGACGGGGTCCTCCCCCGCGGCCGGCCCGACGGTCTCGCGGATCTGACCGGTGCACAGCCGCTCGAACGTGCGCGCCTGGAGCCGCACGATCTCGGTGCCGAGGTCGGCCGCGATGTCGGCGGCCCGGGCGAACAGGAAGTCCCCGGTGAGGATCGCGACGGTGTTGTCCCAGCGCGCGTTCGCCGACGGGGCACCGCGGCGCAGCCGCGCCTCGTCCATCACGTCGTCGTGGTACAGCGTCGCCAGATGCGTCAGCTCCACGACGACCGCCGCGGGGACCACACCGGCGGCGGCGGGGTCGCCGTACTGCGCGGCCACGAGGGCGAGCAGGGGACGGAACCGCTTGCCGCCGGCGTTGACCAGGTGGCTCGCCGTCTCGTCGACGAACGGGTAGTCGCTCGCGACGGCCGCCCGCAGGGCGACCTCGACGTCGTCGAGTCCGGTGCGCAGGCGCTCGGCCAGCTCGGGGTCGACGTGCGACAACCCGAAGGGCAGCCCCTCGCTCACGGTGTCGTCTCCTGTTCTCGGTGCTTCAGCGGACGAAGAGCCCGGCCTGGGAGACCAGGTCGAAGACAAGCTGCGGAAGCACACCGATGACCAGGGTGAGTGCGACGGCGACGGTGATCGCGAGCGTGGTGAACGCGCTCGGGATGACCACGCTGGGGCCGCCCTCGGCCGCGGGCTCGTTGAAGAACATCAGGACGATGACCCGGATGTAGAAGAAGGCGGCGACGGCGCTGGCGACGACGCCGATGACGACGATCGGCGTCGCCCCGCCGGCGATGCCCGCCGTGAAGACCGCGAACTTCCCGGTGAACCCGCTCGTCAGCGGGATGCCCGCGAAGGCGAGCAGGAACAGGGCGAACGCGGCGGCGACCACGGGAGACCGCTTGCCCAGTCCGGCCCACTGCGACAGGTGCGTGGCCTCGCCCGTGGTGTCCCGGACGAGCGTGACGATCGCGAACGCGCCGACCGTGGCCACGCCGTAGGCGAGGAGGTAGACCATCGTGCCCTCGAGGCCGGCCGCGTTCGTGGCCACGACGCCCACGAGCATGAAGCCCGCCTGCGCGATCGCGGAGTAGGCCAGCATGCGCTTGATGTCGGTCTGGGTGAGCGCGAACAGCGTGCCGACGATCATGGTCAGCGCCGCGATGACGTACATCATCGGGCGCCAGTCCCAGCGGATCCCGCCCAGCGCGACGTACATGACGCGCAGGAGGGCGCCGAAGGCGGCGACCTTGATGCAGGCCGCCATGAACCCGGTGATCGAGGTGGGCGAGCCCTGGTAGACGTCGGGCGTCCACTGGTGGAACGGCGCCGCACCGACCTTGAACAGCAGACCGACCGACAGCAGCGCCACGCCGGCGAGGACGAGCCCGGTGTCCCCTGCGGAGGCGCCGAGCGCGTCCGCGATGCCGCTGAGCGACACGGTGCCGGCGTAGCCGTAGAGCAGCGCGGTGCCGTAGAGGAAGAACGCCGACGAGAAGGCCCCGAGCACGAAGTACTTGAGCGAGGCCTCCTGGGAGAGGAGCCGACGACGCCGGGCGAGGCCGACCATGATGTAGAGCGGCAGGGAGAGGACCTCGAGCGCCACGAACATGGTGAGCAGGTCGGTGGACGCCGGGAACAGCAGCAGGCCGCCGACGCAGAACAGGAACAGCGTCCACACCTCGGTCTGCAGCCAGCCGAGCCGGGTGAACGCCTGCTCGTCCTCCGAGCCGGGCAGTGCGGACGCGCGCGGGGCGAACGAGTCGCCCGCCGGGTCGACGCGGCGCTCGGCCATGACGAGGGCCGCGATGGCCGACAGCACGAGGATCGAGCCCTGCATGAACAGGGTCGGGCCATCGACCGCGACCGAGCCCATCGCCACGATCTGCTGCGTGCCCCAGAGCGCGACGACGGCCACGAGCGCGCCGACGAGGGCGGCGAACGTGATCACCAGCTGGAGCGTGCGGCGGTAGGCCTGCGGGACCAGCGCCTCCACGAGCACGGACACGACTGCAGCACCGAGCACGATGAGGATCGGCGCGAGCGCGGAGTACTCGATGGTCGGGATGTCGAAGGATCCCGTGACGGCGGCCAGGGCGGCGTTCACTTGGCGGTCCCTTCCGCGACCGGCGCCACCTGGGGCGCGGGGTCGGTGGCTCCGACCGCGTGCATCACGCGGTCGACCGCCGGGTTGACGACGTCGAGCACGGGCTTGGGGTAGAAGCCCAGCGCGACGATGACGACGAGCAGCGGGGCGATCGCGAGGACCTCACGGCCGCGGAGATCGTGGACCTTCTCGGTGACGACGTCCGGCGTCGGCCCGGTCATGGTCCGCTGGTACATGAGCAGGATGTACAGCGCGGCCAGGACGATGCCGAGCGTCGCGACGACGCCGACCCACGTGTAGCGCTCGAAGGTCCCGACCAGTACCAGGAACTCGCTGACGAAGCTCGACAGGCCCGGCAGGGCCAGTGACGACATGCCCGCCACGAGGAACGTGCCGGCGAGAATGGGGGCCACCTTCTGGACGCCGCCGAAGTCGTCGACGAGGCGCGAGCCGCGACGGCTGATGAGGAACCCGGCGATGAGGAACAGCGCCGCGGTCGAGAAGCCGTGGTTGACCATGTAGAGCGCCGAGCCGCTCTGGCCCTGCGTCGTCATCACGAACACGCCCAGGGCGATGAAGCCGAAGTGCGACACCGACGTGTAGGCGATGAGACGCTTGATGTCGCTCTGCCCGATGGCCTGCAACGCGCCGTAGATGATCCCGGCGACGGCCAGCACGATCACGAGCGGCGTGGCCCAGTGCGATGCCCCCGGGAACAGCTCGAGGCAGTAGCGGAGCATCCCGAACGTCCCGACCTTGTCCAGGACGCCGACCAGCAGGACCGCCGTTCCGGGCGTCGACTCGGCCGCCGCGTCGGGCAGCCAGGTGTGGAACGGGACGAGCGGCGCCTTGATCGCGAACGCGACGAAGAAGCCGACGAAGAGCCACTTCTGGGTGTCCGGCGGGATCTGGTTCGCGAGTGCGGCGAGCTGGGTGAAGTCGAAGGTGCCGTGGCCCGTGATGTCACCGGAGACGACGTAGAGCCCGAGCAGCGAGGCCAGCATGAGCAGGCCGCCGAACAGCGAGTACAGCAGGAACTTCACCGCGGCGTAGTTGCGGCGCGGTCCGCCGTAACGCCCGATGAGGAAGTAGACGGGGACGAGCATCGCCTCGAAGAAGACATAGAACAGGAACAGGTCGGTGGCCGCGAAGACGCCGACCATCGCCGCCTCGAGCACGAGGATCAGCGCGACGTACCCGCGCACCGAGCCGCGCGCGCCGTCGGCTTCGTGCCATCCGGCGAGCAGGACCACCGGGACGAGCGATGTCGAGAGCGCGATCAGGACGAGCGCGATGCCGTCGACACCGAGGGCGAAGTTGATGTTGTAGCTCGAGATCCAGGAGACGGAGTAGACGAACTGGAAGTCCGCGGCCTGCGCGACCACGAACTGCGCGCACATCGCGACGGTCAGGCCGAACACCACGAGCGAGACGACCAGCGCCAGCTGCTTGGCCAGCCGCTCGTTCGCCCTGGGCACGAGCATGACCGCTGCGGCCCCGACGAGCGGGACCACCAGGAGGGCGAGGAGCCAGTAGGAGTTCGTCATGGCTAGAGCCTCACCAGCACGAGGGCGGCGGCCACGACTGCGGCTCCACCGAGCATGGACAGCGCGTACGACCGGACGAAGCCGGTCTGCAGACGGCGGGTGCGGCCGGAGAGGCCGCCGATCGTGGCGGCCGTGCCGTTGACGACACCGTCCACCACCCGGTTGTCGAACCACACCAGCCAGCGCGTGAGGTACTGGCCGGGCCGCATGAACACCGCCTCGTTGACGGCGTCGCCGTACAGGTCGGCCCGGGCCGCGCGGGTGAGCAGGTTGCCGGCGGGCGCGACCAGCGGGACGGGACGCGTGGCGTACGGGATCCACGCGAGCGCGGCGCCGATCGCGACGAGCACGAGGGCCGTCGTCGGGACGACCCAGCCCGCGACCGACAGCGACGGCTCGACGCCGTGGGTCACCGGCTCGAGCCAGTCGACGAACATGTTGTTGTAGTTGAGGACGAAGCCGGCGACCGCCGAGAGCAGCGCGAGGACCGCGACGGGGAACATCATGATCCACGGCGACTCGTGCGGGTGCGCGTCGTCGTGCCAGCGCGCCTCCCCGTGGAAGGTCATCGCGAACAGGCGGGTCATGTAGAACGCGGTGATGCCCGCGCCGAGCAGGGTGACGATCCCGGCCGCGGTGCTCACCGAGAACGCGGCCTCGATGATCTTGTCCTTGGAGTAGAACCCGGCGAACGGCGGGACCCCGAGGATCGCGAGCCAGCCGCACGCGAACGTGATCCAGGTGACCTTCATGACGGTGCGCAGCGCGCCGTAGCGCCGCATGTTCACCTGGTCGTTCATGCCGTGCATGACCGAGCCGGCGCCGAGGAACATGTCGGCCTTGAAGAAGCCGTGCAGCAGGAGGTGGAAGATCGCGAAGGAGTAGCCGACCGGGCCGAGCCCCGCGGCGAGGATCATGTAGCCGATCTGGCTCATGGTCGACCCGGCGAGGGCCTTCTTGATGTCGTCCTTCGCGCATCCGATGATCGCACCCATGAGCAGCGTGATCGCGCCGACCACGATCACCGCGGTCCGTGCTGCCGGGGCGGCGTCGAAGATCGCGCCCGAGCGGACGATGAGGTAGACGCCGGCGGTGACCATCGTCGCGGCGTGGATGAGCGCCGACACGGGGGTCGGGCCCTCCATGGCGTCGAGCAGCCAGGACTGCAGCGGGAACTGCGCGCTCTTGCCGGCGGCCGCGAGCAGCAGCGCCAGGCCGATCCAGGTGAGCGACTGCTCGCTGGCCTGCGAGGCCGAGCCGAGGACGCCGTCGAACGTCACCGAGCCGAACGTGACGAACATGATCATCACGGCCAGCGAGAGCCCGACGTCGCCGACGCGGTTGACCACGAAGGCCTTCTTCGACGCGACGGCGGCGGTGTCCTTGAAGTACCAGAACCCGATGAGCAGGTACGACGCGAGTCCGACGCCCTCCCAGCCGACGTAGAGCAGGAGGTAGTTGTCAGCCAGCACCAGCAGCAGCATCGAGGCGACGAACAGGTTGAGGTAGCCGAAGAACCGGCGCCGGTCGCGGTCGTGGCTCATGTAGCCGACCGAGTAGACGTGGATCAGCGTGCCGACACCGGTGATGAGCAGGACGAACGTCATGGACAGCTGGTCGAGGCGCAGGTCGACGGGCACGTCGAACGTGCCGACCGCGATCCAGTCGAACAGGTGCTGCGTGATCGTCCGCTGGTCGGCGGACTCCCCGAGCAGGCCGACGAACAGCACCACCGCGACGACGAAGGACGCGGTGGAGGCCAGGACGCCGAGCCAGTGGCCCCACCTGTCGCTGCGCCGACCGGCGAGCAGCAGGATCGCCGCCCCGGCGAGGGGCAGCGCGATGAGCAGCCAGATGAGCTGGAACGTCCCGCTGGCCGCCACGGCCGTGGGCACGGCTTCGGCGGCGCGGGTGACTGCGCCCGAGAACGGAGACACGTCGACGGCCCCTCTAGTACTTCAGCAGGTTGGCTTCGTCGACCGAGGCCGACCGGCGGGTACGGAAGATCGTCATGATGATCGCGAGGCCCACGACGACCTCCGCGGCCGCGACCACCATGACGAAGAAGGCGATGACCTGTCCGTCGAGGTTGCCGTGGATCCGCGCGAACGAGACGAACGCGAGGTTGCTCGCGTTGAGCATCAGCTCCACGCACATGAACACCACGATCGCGTTGCGGCG